>JBDLIC010000041.1:0-24965 GCA_039715075.1 Nitrospirota bacterium | reverse complement strand
GACTGTGCCTAAACCGGGAGAAGTAAGCCTGACACACAACGGGATCTTATTCCTTGACGAACTGCCTGAATTCAAGAGGAATGTCCTTGAAGTCCTGAGGCAGCCACTTGAAGATGGTCACGTCACCATATCAAGGGCATTATCATCCATTACATATCAGGCATCCATAATGCTCGTTACGGCACTTAACCCGTGACGATGCGGACACCTTTGCACGGCTTCCTACATACTCCCTGGTACTTTCAGTAAGTCATCTATACAGTAAATTTTTATTGACATTTTGAATTTTAACATTCTTCTTATCTTTCTTATTAGCAACTCACTCAAGAATGTTCACAATCTTCCTCAGATGGTCTTTTACCATCCCTTCGTCAATCTGGACTATTTTCCCCTCTTTTGTGGTACAGTTACTCTTAGAGGTGTTACCTCCTTGTCTGGTTTTTTGTTTTTTGTGATGTTTAAATATTATAACGGTTGTATATCTCTTTCCTCGTAGGACAACTGCAAAGCACAATATTATCAGCAAAAACCATGTAACTGCATTTTTTATGTTTCTCAGGTTTAACTAAATAGCTTTTTTTATTTAAACAATATTTAATTTTGCAAAGAGATTTTACTTCAGTCAAACACATAAAATGCTTTCTACATCTGGTTGTATCATTTATAATATTTTCAGAAATTTGTAACTTCATCATCAGAACCTCTAATTAATGAACCAAAAAAACGGTCCCTTCCATAATTCTCAAAACATAGAAGAGAATGTACTCGAAGAATACTTAAGGTCATTGTATGATCCTGTTATTGAATCTGACCGCGTGTACAATAATTTCACGCAGACTATCCAGGTTCATTTTTCTCTTGATATCTCTTATATTATTCTCAAGGGTATTTCTGCTAATGTTCAGTTGAGCTGATATTTCTTCTTTTTTTAATCCATTGCCGAGAAGTCTGTACACTTCCAGTTCCCGGTTTCCCAGAATCTCCGTACAAGAATTAGAACCTTTAAATTTATTATTAACAAATTTATGTAAAATACTTTTTGTTAACGCATCACTTAGATATATCTCTCCGCCAAGAATAGTCCTTAATGCTGATATTATTTTCTCCGGCGGGTCTTTTTTCATAATATAGCCTTTTGCCCCTATATTTAAACAACGTTCAGCATATATTGATTCATCGTTCATGGAAAAGACCAGTACAGGCAATTCAGGATTGGAATAAGAAAGACTTTCTATTAAGCTGATTCCACTTCCATTTTTAAGGCTAAGATCAACTATTACTATATCAGGTTTCTTTTCTGCAATTGCCTGTAACGCATTGGGAACCTCCCCTTCCTTTCCAACAACCTTCAGGTCTTTTTCCATGTTAATAAGTTGAGTGAGGGCATCACATACACTGGGATGGGCATCAACTATAAAAACTTTGTGTTCCTCTTTTATATTTCCAGCATGTTGCATATCAGTAAACCTTAAGCCATACTGCTTCCTTTTTCATTTCTTACGCACAATACACCTGTTTCTTTCCTCAGACTTTTCCAGCTCCCGCCGCAGGTGCTGCTTATACAGCGCCTCATTAATCCTTATGAGCACTTCCTCTGCTATCAGGGACTTAAGGAAGTACCCCCTTGCTCCGCCCTTTAAAGCTTCAATCGCATAATTCTGAGAGTTATTAGCCGTTATGATAATGCATGCCATCCATGGATAATCTCTTGCTAATATCCTTAGAAGTGCTGTACCTTTTATATCAGGGAGATCAATGCCAATCAGTGCAGCATCAAATAACATTGTTTTTACGATATTAGCGGCTTCATGTCCGGTATTGACTATAGCAATGCTATAGCCCTTTTCCTGAAATATATCAGCAAGAGTTTCGCATATACCCGCGCCGTCATCTATAATCAATATCCTGGGTTTGTCCATCTTAATCATCTCTCTTTTTCTCCGGGTTTAGAGATTTTATTGGCATGCTAATAGATATCAGACTGTACACAAATTCCAGATAGTCCTTTTGGGGATTCAAAACTTCCACACACATAAGATCATACAATCCGTCTCCTTTTATTAACCATACAACCTTGACTGGTATCTCCAGCAGCGTTTCGTCTTCAAGGATAAGCAGTTCAAAGCATGAATCCAAAGGAATATCCGTCCTCACCCTTATAAATATGTCCTTTTCTGAAAGTTTCGCTACATTTCCTCTATAGAATTTGCCGTTAAAAGAAAATATGCTATAGAGGTACGTATCTACTCTTTCATGAGTTCTGCTTTTCATTTTCTACAAATCTCCATCAAGGATTTCTCTTACTTTCCTCAGAAACTTTTCCGGATTAAGGGGCTTGCAGAGAAAGTTTACATCTTCAAAAATAATGCCCCGTTGTTTAATCGTCTCCTCAAAATAAGCACTCATAAAAAGAACTTTAATATCCGGTCTGATCTTTTTTATTTCGTTATATGCGTCAACCCCGTCTTTTTTCGGCATTACGATATCTGTAATAAGCAAATGTATATTGTTGTTATGTTTCATAAACTTACTGACTCCTTCTTCCCCATCTTCGGCAACTATCGTTTTGTATCCAAATTCTGAAAGCATTACAGTTAAATAAGTACGGTTTGCTTTGTCATCTTCTACAATCAATATTGTCTCTGTCCCTCCTGCCGGCTGAGGAGTTCTTATTATTTCTTTATCTTTCATTTTCATCATGACTAAGACCGGGGGAAAAAGATTTACCATTTGATATGATGGTTTTAAGTTCTCTGAGAAAGTTATCCATTTGAAAAGGCTTTTTCAGAAAGCCATTCATTCCCGCAGTGATGCACTGCTCTCTTGCTTCTTCCTCAGGAAAAGAGGTTAAGGCAATTATCGGGATGTCCAGGCAATTGCTTCCACCATTTCCAGTTCTTATAATCTTTGTAGTTTTTGTCCCCCACATTGCCGCCATTTTCATATCCATTAAAACAAGGTCAAACGTATTTCTTTTCAAAGCGTCCAGGGCTTCCCGGCTGTTGTGTGCTATTTCAAGGGTACAACCCTCTCCCTTTAAAATCCGGGATACCATTCTTTGCATGGCAATGTCGTCCTCAACAAGAAGAATATGGAGCTTTATATCACTCATTACTGCCTCCATTGTGCAACCTTTCTTATATGGAGATTAATTTTCTAATATCACATATATCACAAATTATGCCAGCCGGATGGATGCACATAACAAATTAAATTATGATTTAAATTCAAAGTGTTACTAGAGCAGCGAATTATTAGAGGATAATCAGGAAATGTTCATTGAACGCTTATGTTCATGAACAGAAGTGTTCATGAAGACAATTTATCATTAGTATTCAGAGAGGTTGTATTGTTTCATCAATTTATATAAAGTTCCCCGGCTCATGCTGAGGAGTCTTGCGGCCTTTGACTTGTTGCCTCCGGTCTTTTCAAGTGCTCCCCGTATCTGTTCGGGATAATCCGCCTTTTTCTCCGGTGCAGGCTTTCCTGTTTTTACGAGACCCCTGAAATCGGACGACAGGTCATTCAGAGATATAATCCGGCTGCGGCAGCGAATAGCAGCATACTCCAGTTCATGCTCCAGTTCCCTGATGTTTCCCGGCCAGAAATAATCCATACACATTGCCATCACGTCTTCAGACACAGCCATAATCTTCTTATTGAATTTCCGGCCCATTTTCCCGAGGAAATGCTGTATAAGAAAAGGTATGTCTTCTTTGCGTTCCCTGAGTGGGGGCAGATGAATCTTTGCTACTTTCAAACGATAATACAGGTCTTCGCGAAAAGTTCCATTCCGGATTTTGCCTTCCAGGTCCTGATTGGTTGCTGAAACGATTCTCACATCAATCTCTCGTGACAGGGTATCACCGACACGTTCAACTTTTTTATCCTGCAGCACCCTGAGCAGCTTTGTCTGCAGCGAAGGCGAAATATCACCGATTTCATCGAGAAATATTGTACCGCCCTCTGCCATTTCAAACCTTCCGGGCTTGTCTTTGACTGCTCCCGTAAAAGCCCCTTTCACATGACCAAAGAGTTCACTGTCAAGGAGGTTTTCGGAAAGGGCGGCGCAGTTGACACTGACCATAGGTCTCTCTCTGCGCATGCCGGTATAATGAAGGGCTTCAGCTATCAGTTCTTTGCCTGTTCCGGTTTCACCTGATATAAGCACTGTCGTATCAACGTTAGTGAGATCTTCGATGAGGGAGTAAATCTCCTGCATTTTACTGTTGCTTCCGACTATTTTGTGGTACTGCCTGCGGTCTTTCAGTTCCCGTTCGAGATGCAGGATCCTGGTCTCGTCCCTTATGACCATTACGGCCCCGGAAACAACTTCCGGAACGGTGATAAACGGATATGAAGTTATTCCTATTGTTTGATACGGCCTGTCAGTGTGCCTGCAGGTAACATAATATGCCTCGACAGGTCGTTTCTCCTTGATAGTAGTTTTTATTACATTGATACACTCTTTACTGCATTTTTCAAGAAACGGTTCAACCGGCTTTCCAATAGCGTCTTTGTTGATGCCGCATGTTTCTTTTATGGCATCGTTTACTTCAACAATAGTGAGATTTGCATCCACAGCAATAATGCCGTCTCTTACACTTTTAAAAATCGCCTCAAGGTTTTTCCGGGATGTATCATATTTGTCCTGAAGTTCTTTAAACCGTAGAGCCGCTGATGCAGTCCTTATAAGAGTTTCCGGGTCCACCGGTTTCGGTATATAGTCAAATGCTCCCAGACGGACCGCCTCTGCCGCAGTCTTAACAGTCGGAACACCGGTTATTAGCACTACCGGGCAGGCAGCAGCTCTTTGTTTGATTTCACGAAGAACGTCAACACCGGTTCTGCCTCCCAGCATAATATCTGTAAACACGAGACTGATTGTATTATCATTCATTCTCTCAAGGGCGCTTTCAAAATCCTCAGCTACGGATATATCATATCCCTCGTTTTCAAGTATTGCTGAATATGCATCTCTCAGGTCTTTTTCATCCTCTATTATTAATATCTTTTCTTTCATTTTATTATCGTTTCACCATTTCAGTCATCCCCGACTCGATCGGGGATCCATAGGAGTTGCTTGAAAAAAGATGGCACTTCTGCTATTTCCCCTGGATTCCCGTTTCCACGGGACTGACAACTTATGGTACCGCATCTGTTTTGTCCATATTTTCATTTATACATCCTTCTGCAAAACCCTCCGGATAGACTGTGAAAGTTTTTCAGGTGACACAGGTTTTATAACAAGCTCCCTGATCCCTTCTTTTTTCACTATTTCCTCACTAATACTCTCGCTATACCCTGTGGATAGAATAACCGGGATGTCAGACCGGATACGCAGCACTTCCCGGGCAAGGTTCATTCCTGTCATTCCAGGCATCGTCATATCGGTAAATACCACATCATACTTGTCCGGATTATTCCTGAACTGTTCCATAGCTTCCTGACTGTCTGTAAGTCCGGTTACTTTATATCCAAGACCCTCCAGTATCTCTCTTCCCATTAATACCATCGATTCCTCATCATCTACAAACAGGATATTTCCGCTTCCTCTGACAAGGGCTTTATCAGCTTTCTTTTCCTGCTGCACTTCCTTCTGAATGATCGGAAAAAATATCTGAAATATGGTACCTTTATTCAGTTCACTTGCAACAGTAATCGTTCCTCCGCTATTTTTTACAATGCCATGCAATACCGACAATCCAAGACCGGTCCCTTTTCCCTTATCCTTGGTCGTAAAATAAGGCTCAAAGATTCTGTCTATACCTGATGGATCTATCCCGCAGCCCGTGTCACTTACGGTTAATCTCAAATGCGGTCCCGGTTTCATGTCTACATATCGGGAAGCAAAATTCTGATCAATATGTGTCTCATGAAGTCCGACTTCCATTACTCCTCCGGTCTCCTGCATGGCATGATATGCATTGGTACAGAGGTTCATCACTATCTGGTGCATCTGAACGGAATCTGCCAGAATATGTCTTGTATCAGTAATGTTCTGGCGGAATTCTATGGTTGCTGGAATTGATGCCCTGAGCAGTTTCAGGGCTTCTTTTACAATCGGCGCAATGAGGACCGGCTGAAGTTCTTCCACACCCATCCTGCTGAAGGTAAGAATCTGCCGGACAAGGTCTGTTGCACGGCTGGTAGATTCTGTTATCCGATCTAAACTACTTATGGCATCACTCCCTTCAGGCGTTTTCATCCTTGCTAGATAGGTAAACCCTATTATGGCATTGAGGATATTGTTGAAGTCATGGGCAATACCGCCCGCAAGTGTTCCTATAGATTCCATTTTCTGGGCCTGTATAAGCTGTTTTTCGAGTCGTTTGCGTTCTGTAGTGTCGCGTACAATGGCCTGCAGGTATAATTCCGAACCCAGTTCAATAGTATTAAGACTTACCTCAGCATCAAATAATATGCCGTCATTCTTCTGATGCTTCCATTCAAAGAACTGGGGATTGCCGTTGTATGCCGCTTCTATCTTTTCCAGAGCTTTCTCACGAGACCTTCTGCCATCGGGCTGCATGGGAGGAGAAAACCCGTAAGGCGTCTTATTTATTATCTGCTCTTTTGTACAGCCAAACAACTCAAGAGTCTTCTGGTTGCACTCAACAAAGAGGTCGTCTTTCATAATAAATATAGCATCGTTGGCTGATTCAAAAAGCGTTTGATAACGTTTTTTGCTCGTCCTCAGCTCGGTCTCTGCATGTTTCTGCTCAGTAATGTCCCTTCCGATAGTTAACATACATTCTTCTTCACCGAGATTGATATGCTCTGCAGATAAAAGACATTTACGTATATTGCCTGATTTATTGCGGATATCTATTTCAATGTTTCGTACTGCACCCTGCTTTTTTAACGCTTCTGTTAATCTGGTGCGATCTTCCGGATCTACCCAAAGGTTCAACTCAAAAGAGGTTTTACCAATGGTCTCTGCCCTTGAATATCCTAGCATACTCTCGAAGCCCTCATTGGAATCTATAATACGTCCATCTTTGAGAAAACTAATGACTATCGCATCAGGACTCGCATGAAATGCCTTTGAAAACTTTTCCTCGCTCTCCTGTAATGCCCGCCGTTCTTTCTCAAGTTCACCCACCTTCTTCTCAAGCTTTTTGACTATTCTTTCCGTGTACATGCGGGTTGTTTCATCGCAGGCCTTCAGGGGCTGCTCCGGAGTCAGGAATTTCTGTTCCTCGTCCCGCTTCATTACATCTGCAACAATATCCAGGAATTCCTGTCTCTCAACCGGCTTGACAATAAATTTAGATGCTCCGAGGGCCATTGCCAGCTGCTCGTCCTCTCGTTCAATAAATGTCGCTGTATAGAAAACAAAGGGAATTGTTTGAAGCTGCTCGTCTGCCTTAATCCTGCGACAAAATTCAAAGCCGTCCATATCAGGCATCAAAATGTCCGAGATTATCATGTCCGGCTTCGATTGTTTTGCATGTTCCAGCGCCAGGACCCCGTTTGTAAAACTTGTGACTGAATATCCCTGTTTCTTTAATGATCTCTCAAGGAAAACCCTTGAATCACTGTCATCTTCAGCTATAATAATATTCATAATTATTCACCAATAATCTGCCGGATCTGGTCGTCTGCAACTCTTCTCTCATAGAAAACAGCTCACTATTTTCACCTCTCTTAATGCCCTTATATAGAGTCCTGCATAAGTTTTTTTATTTACTTTTAGCCGTAGAATGTTTAGCTCAAAACTAATCATTTTAACAACTCCTCGACAGTATCCTCAAAACCTATTTTATCAATATATCCATCATACTGAACATGTGCTAATTCACTGTTAAATGTGTCCTTTGAATATGCTGAAAGAAAATAAACTTTTATATCTGGACATTTCTCTTTTATAGATTTGCACGCGTCGATACCTGCCGTTCTATACTCCATATTGATATCCAGTAATGCAAAATCAGGCTGCAATTCACATGTCTGTTTTATCGCTTCCTTCCCTGAATGAGCAATTGCAATTACTTCATGGCCGAAATCTTCTAAAATGTCCTTAAACAACATTGCTACCAGAAGTTCATCATCTGCAAGAAGAATTCTTTTCATTTTGATAGTTTTCAAATCATTTATATGAATTAAAAGACAATTTTAAATATTGATCCATTGTCTCGATTATATAATATGTTACCCTGCAACTGTTTTGTTAGCAACGTGACTAACTGTAATCCTAATGTCTTGATCTCACCGGATAGCAGTTCTTCCGGCATACCAACTCCATCATCTCTAATTTGAAGTACATGAATATCATCCTTTTTGCTGAAAGAAACAAAAATATGCCCGTTTTTTCTGTCGATAAATGCATGCCGGTAAGCATTCATAAGCAGCTCATTAACTATAAGAGCACACGGTATGCCTTCATCAATAGTTAAAGTGACAGGTTCAAGGTCTAACGAAACATCTATTTTCTGTTCTTCTGATTTAAATATTTTTCCTATTTCACCTGCCATGGATTTAATATATTCGGAAAAGTCGAGTTCCAATAAGTTACTCGTTTGGTAAAGCATCTGATGGACTTTACCCATCGTGCGTATTCTCTGTTTTGTGATATTTAACATCTCGTTTATATCTTCATTGCCACGTAATGCCGCCTGCTGGAGATCTACAAGAGAATAAAGGGTAAGCAGGTTGTTTTTCACCCTGTGATGCAGCTCCCTCAGAAGTATTTCTTTTTCCTGCAGGGTCTTCCTGAGCGTAACCTCAGCATTTTTTCTTTCCGTTATATCATGTGCAATTCCTTCAGCCGCAATGACATTGCCGGAAGCATCAAAGACAGGCACCTCTCTGATCTCCAGTAAACGAATTGAGCCGTCCTTATGGTAAATTTCTACTTCATAGGGGGGCTGAACCTCACCTTTCATGCTGAGCTCTGTGTATGTTTTAACTTTTTTATTTACGGGATTAGGAGTTAAGTGTTCAGTATAATGTTTTAAGAAATCATTTTGCGAATATCCAAGCACATCTGTTATCGAAGGGCTGAGAAAGGTAAACACCCCGTCTGTCCCGTGAGAGTAAAAAAAGTATTCTTCCCTGAGATTTTCAACAAGCCGTCGGTATTTATGCTCGCTTTTTTCTAAAGCCCGGCGCTCCTGCTCAAGTTCCAGCATCTTCTTTTCAAGCTTTTTCACCATTCTTTCCGTGTACATGCAGCTTATTTCCTCGTCACACTTCATGGATTGCTCAGGCACCGGAAGCTTCTGTTCCCTGTATTGCGTTAATACCTCTGCGATGATTTCAAGGAATTTCTCTCTCTCCATCGGCTTGACAATAAATCTTGATGCCCCAAGGGCCAATGCCAGCTGCTCGTCTTTTTGTTCAATAAACGTCGCTGTATAGAAAACAAATGGAATAGTTTTAAGCTGCTCGTCTGCCTTAATCCTGCGACAAAATTCAAAGCCGTCCATATCAGGCATCAAAATGTCCGAGATTATCATGTCCGGCTTCGATTGTTTTGCATGTTCCAGCGCCAGGACCCCGTTTGTAAAACTTGTGACTGAATATCCCTGTTTCTTTAATGATCTCTCAAGGAAAACCCTTGAATCACTGTCATCTTCAGCTATAATAATATTCATAATTATTCACCAATAATCTGCCGGATCTGGCTGATAACAGTCTGCGGATCAATGGGTTTTTCTATATATCCGTCGCACCCTGCAGCACAAAATCTTTCACGGTCACCGGTCATTGCAAAGGAAGTCATAACAATAATCGGAATATTTTTAACACTGTCCGAGGCGTGTATTTTCTTAAGAACCTCAGTGCCGTCAATATCGGGCAGATTGATATCGAGAATAATGAAGTCCGGTTTTCTTTGCAGTGCCAGATCATAACCTTTCATGCCGGTTTCCGCCGCGATCGTCCGGTATCCGGATTTCTCCAACAGTCTGGTAATCAACACCATGTTGTTCTCATCGTCTTCAATGACTAGTGCTGTTTTCATTTTCCCCTCTTTTCTCTGTTACATCCGAGGCAGTTTCTTTTTTGATTTCTTTCGGTATTGTTAATATGAATCTACTGCCTTTGCCTTTTTCACTCTCTACTTCAATTGTACCACCTAATAGCTCTGTAGCGATCTTCTTCGTAAGATACAATCCAAGACCCGTTCCTCCTGCCTTCACACGCAAATGTGTTTCCAGCCGCTCAAAGGCTTCAAAGAGCCTAGGCATGTCCTTCCTGGAAATACCAATGCCCGTGTCACTTACTGATATTTCCACGTCATCACCGATTTCACGAGCTTTAACCTTAACGCCGCCTCTCTCGGTGTACTTCATTGCATTGCTCAGAAAATTGATTATGCACTGCAGCAGACGTTTTTTGTCAGTATATATTGTGAGATCAGGATGGATATCGACATCAATGGCCAGTCCCTTTCCCTGCAGCTGCTTTTCAATAGTAGCAGCGGCTTCATCTATCAGTTCATTTAATGAGAACACCTCCGGGAAAACATCTATTCTGCCTGCTTCGATCTTTGAAATATCAATAACATCCGTGATCAGTTCCAGAAGGTGTTTGCCAGCTTTATAGGCCCTCGTCAGATTATCCTTCTGCTCTTCATTGATTTCACCGGACAATCCGTCAAGTGTCATGCCTGTAAAGCCTATAATGGAGTTCAGGGGTGTGCGCAGCTCATGGGACATGGAGGCGATGAACAGCGACTTCAGTCTGTCCAGGTCCTGAAGCCGCATGTTGGCTTGATGCAATTCATTCTCAACCTTTACGCGTTTATTGATCTCTTTCTTTAACCTGTAATTCCATGCTGTAATACCACCGAGAACAAGCAGCAGTAAACCTCCATATTTCATTATATATTCCCAAACGACTTCGTGTGGAATACCGGGTTCGTATTCGACAGCAACCCATCTCTGACGAATCTCGGTTTTCTCTTCCGTGCTTATGGATTCAAGCCCTTTATTGATAATGCTTATCAGCTCAGGCCAGTCTTTGCGAACGGCAAAATACAGACTATGTATTTCCTGTGAAACGGGCGCCGCCACTTTAAGATTTGTAAGATTCATTTTCCTGATCCAGTACGTAGCCGAGGCAATATTCCCAACCATCGCATCTGCTTTACCATTAGATACAGCCAGTAATGTTTCATGAAGTGTTTTATAGAGAGCAGGGGCAATGTCGGTATTGTCCTTCAGATAACCTTCATGCGAAGTATTAACCTGCACGGCAACCCTTAAATTGTGAATATCTTCGAGCCCGGTGAGAAAAGGAGTATCTGTTCTGGTTATAATGACCCTATGAAAATTAATATAAGGATTTGAAAAATTAAATAAGACCTTTCTTCCTTCGGTCATACCGACACATGGCAGGACATCAATTTCTCTTATCTTTGCTTTTTCCACAGTTTCCTCCCATGTAAGACCGGGAACAACTTGCATGTTCAGCCCGAGCCGTTCATTGAGGATTTTAATGTAATCCGATGCTATGCCGCTGTATGAATCGTCCTTCATAATGTATTCGAATGGTGCAAACTCCGGATCTATACCGAGGCGTATGGCAGGGTGGTCGCGGATCCATGCTTTTTCTTTATCAGTTAACATAATCTCTTTTTCTGCGGGTACCCCCATGTCTGCAAATATCATTTCCCGTGGGAGGCCCGACAAGTAAATATATAGTGATCTGTGATAAATTGAGTCCGGATTTTTTTTCAAATCGCGAACATGATGGTCAATCTTTTTGATCAGATGCTGACTAATACTTGATTTTTTTGGAAAGGCAAATTTGAGTTGTCTGGGATTAAAGATTATCGAGGTCTTTGTAATGTCATAATCCTTTTCAGATAAAGATCCGAATATCCTGTTAACGACTCCTGCATCGGCTTCCTTATTATCTAAAAGCATAAGAACTTCTTTGTAGTTGTCAACCTCTATAAAGAAAATATCGATATCAAATTTCTCGGCCAGTTTTTTTATGCCGCCTTCTCCATCAGTATGAATACTACCCTTCATAACAGCAACTTTCTTATCTTGCAAATCGAGAAGCGAATCAATCTCAATGCCTTTTTTTGTATAAATAGTCCCCCAATTATTAAATATTGTTTCATCTGAAAAATCATATTTTTGTGCCCGGTTCTCCGAGAATGCTACATCTCCCATAATATCTATCTCATTATTCTCCAGCCGTTCTAAAGACTCAGCCCAGCTGCCATGAACATATTTCAGGCTCCAACCTTCCCTTGTAGCAATATGGTTCAAAATTTCCGGGAAGATTCCAATAACATTACCTTCGCTGTCAGTATATATTTTCGGCTGATTTTCATACGCACCTACGCGTAAATTCAGTGGGGCATCTACTTGTCCAGCTGAAGTCGATACAAATAAAGTAGATAACAGGATTATTTGTACTAAACAAAGCAACAGTAAAGAGCATCTTATAACAGCTTTTTTAATCCGACAAAGGACTCTTAACATGTGATGCTTCCTTCCTGCTGTTCACAGTCTTTTATGAATATGCATAAGGCCAAGTTTTTCTTTATATTAGAGCCAGAATATCTCAGCCATAATAACTATCAGGAGAACAGTTCCAAAGACGACAAGCGTCTTTTTATAATACGTCACCAGCAAGGCTTCATTTGCCTACAAACTTTAGTTATTGTTTTCCAAAAGTTATTCGATATAATTATGATCATATCAAATATAGTTAATTTTACCAGAGATTTTCTTAACCTTCATCTTAAATAAATTCGATATTCCCTATAAAGAACGGCTAAAGAAAATTGTCAAAAATAGGGTTTTTTATAGAAAATCTTCCTAAACCTTCTCTTTTATTTTCTTTTTAAATTAGGTAAGTTACGGTGTTTTAAAGGAAAGTTAAAAAGGACTGTATAAGATTTTAAGTCCCTCGCGTCTAAATACCTGTGCTCCAAGATGAAAGTTAATTCTCCTCTTTAATATCATCCGGCTCAAGGTTAACATATTCAGTTTCAGCAATTCACCTCTTATTTATGCTATATTATTACTGCTCTCAGTTAATTCTATTTTGTATTTGAAGGGGATATGCTTTCAGAAGTTCTCAGCGCAACACTGATAGGCATCGATGCGCACGTCATTGATGTCGAGGTGGATATTACCAGCAAGGGACTGCCTCATTTTTACCACAGTCGGGCTTCCAGACGCCGACGTAAAAGGCCAGGAGCATGTGAAAAGGGCAATCGAAGTTGCCGCCACCGGGGGCCACAACATGTTGATGATCGGTCCTCCTGGTTCAGGAAAGACGATGCTCGCGAAGCGAATTCCCACGATACTGCCGGAGATGACTTTTGAAGAGGCATTACAGACAACAAGAATCCACAGCGCGGTAGGCCTTCTCAATCACGGCCAGCCGCTTATCGCAACGCGCCCTTTTCGTTCTCCACACCATACGTTATCTGATGTCGCTATGGTCGGAGGAGGAACTGTTCCCAAGCCCGGGGAAGTCAGCCTTACCCACAACGGGATCTTATTTCTTGACGAACTGCCTGAATTCAAGAGGAATGTCCTTGAAGTTCTGAGGCAGCCACTGGAGGACGGTTACGTCACCATATCAAGGGCATTATCATCCATTACATATCCGGCATCCATAATGCTCGTTACAGCACTTAACCCGTGACGGTGCGGATACCTTTGCACGGTTTCCTACGTACTCCCTGGTACTTTCCAAGCCCCGGGAGATGCCCGCAGGATATCCATGCGAATTAGTCACAATTGGAAACCATATTCGGAAGATGCGGCTTGATTCCGGGCTGTTTCAGCGTCAGGCAGCTGAAATTATTGGTGTTTGTGAGCAGACATTGTTTTATTGGGAACAAGGGAGAGAGCCGGAGTTAAGGCATATGCCTGCTGTTATAAAGTTCCTCGGGTATGTGCCCTTTGAGTGTCCGAATGATCCGATAGGGAAGCTCCGGTATTTCAAGCGGGTTAATGGGCTGTCTTATAAGAGACTGGGAAAGTTAATGGGCAGAGATCCCGAGCAGTTGACTGACTGGTTGAGTGGGAGGCATAAGCCGTGTCGAAAGAATATTCAATATATCTCTAATTTTCTACATGACAACATTCAAATGTCAGGGGATAATAAAATCTAATGATTACCTACCAGAAGGTGCAGTTTTAGAGTTTATTCAATAAGTGAGGATTGGCGTTTCAAACTATGCGTCAGCTGGTGTCAGGTCTCCAATAATTTACTTTTTCTTTTCTCTATTTTCTGCTACATTGACTATAGTTATGCTATAGTTTTCTTATTTAGACTATTGTGAAATGAGCTTGGTTTATAGAGAAATGAAAGAACAAGAGTCAATTCCAATATACTATGTTCTTGTTGATGTGCCCAGCTTTGCCAATAAAATATTAATATATCATCTTCTAAATAAGTCCGAAGCCTATCATTTGAGATGCCTGATGGCATTACCATTGCTGCCGTCAGATACTACAGATTTAGATATAGATCATCCTAAATTCAGTTCAGCACTTCACCGTATTACAACGCCTCAAATCATTCTCAGGGCCTCAGAAGAGAAAAAGCCGGATGCTAACCTATGGTCTCATCTCTTAAAAACTCCTTTATTAGTACTTATGATTATAGGCCATTTGCCAGAGTGGGCAAAGGAACTTTCAGATTTAAGACCTATTGGAATACTTACCCCTCATGAAGAAACGGCCAATGAAGCCCTGGAAAATGGTAAGTTTTGCGTAGGTCTGTTAAAGGGATTTTCTGATTATGCGGAGTCATATCGGGTAATTTCGGAACTTATTGAATTGCAGATTGTAAAAGATAGAATCGATATTGCTGAAAAAAAGATTCTGGAAAAACTGAAATTAAATGATATTTTTAAAAACCGGTCTCGCCTGTCCTTCATACCATCAATTCCTTTGCCATCTCCAGATCAGGGAAGACCTGCAGCATATCTTATTAACAGGCTATCAAATAATGCCGATGAGCCTTCACTAATAGATATCTCTCAAGAAAGGCGTGATGAAGGCGGTAGTATTTATTTGCCCAGTTTATTGAGTTGTAGTTTTGCAGCGTGTGCTTTGTTTTTCACCGTCGAAAAAAAATATGAATTGCCACCTGATTTACCTTTAGATCCTTCAAAAGTAAAAGAACATTATAATTTTCTCATGAGTAATGCACCAGAGGAAGAAAAATTTAAAAGATGGTTTGAAATTGGATCAAAAATAACTGGTGACCAAGCAACTCGTTCTTCTTTGCTGATTGCTGTACCTGCTGCTAGATCAGATCTTTTAAAAGAGGTATTGCCAACGACCTTAACAAAAGAACCGGATCATGGAGTATTAGTGCACATTAAGCGGCGGGCTTTGAATGACATAATAAAGCAAAAAACGACTGATACATTCAAGAATCAAAACGAACAATCAGTGTATGAAAGCTCAACAGCAACTCTTGTGCTTGCTCAACGTCTGATAGCAACTCAAGCTGCATCGCTTGGTTTGTCAACTATATCTATACCTTTACAGACTCCCGAGATCGGGTATGGTCTGTATAACATCGTTAATGACTTAAACACAGCCATAGACAGTAGAAGCAGAAAAATATCAAAAATGTTTCGAAGACTAGAGATGAAGCTAGCCGATGCCCTGCCAGAGGAAGTTCTTGCTTATCTGATTAATGGGAATTCGCCTGTCATATTTTATAGCGATCTTCCTTTCGAATGGACTCTTCTTGATGAATGGCCAGTATGCCTCTCAAGACCGGTATCACGTATTCCTACTGTAGGAACTAATGCATGGCAGGTTCTGACTCAAACTGCTCAAATCGGAGCTACCATCAATATTAATTCGCCTAAAAAGGTTCTGGTTTTAGATTTAATCGCAGAACATGATAAAATCCGTAATTTCTCAGATGCATTCAAAGCAGTTGCTGACGACCTAGGCCAGAAATATACTTATAAAAAACCTTCTGATGCTAGTGAATTAAAAGAAATCATTGTGGACGTCAAACCTGAAATTATCGTGCTGGATACTCATGGAAACTATCAGGCAATGTTTGATGAACTTATAATAAGCATGAAGGGCAGAGCCGTAAAAATGGCGGACTTCTTACCAGAAGTAAGGGTGCCACCGGTCTGGATACTTTCAGCTTGTGACATGGCTGTAATAAGATCAATAAAAGGTTCCCTGGTCGGTCCCCTAATTGAACGTGGCGCAATATGCGTAATTGCAACCTTGAAAAAAATAGATGCATTTGTAGCAAGTACTTTTGTTGGAAAACTGTTATCCGAGATGTATTCTCCATCATCTGCCGTGAACTATGAAACTCTTTCAGATGCTTTTTTTGTTGCTCAACTCGCGACGGCTCTTCTTTATGATCCATTGTTACCTTTACTGAGAAAAGCTAAACCCGGAACAGAAATGAGCCTGGCTCTAGCTGCTACCATTATTGAATACGGGAAACGCCTGACCTCAGAGCCTATAGACATAAAAGTTTTTAGGGACAAGGCAGCAATAGTTTTATATGAATGTTTAACAAAGTATGGCCTGGCTTATAAACAAGCTGAGTTAACGCAGGCTGGCAAAGTCACTCCTGAGACCTTACTATTTACTGCTTTTGGAGTTCCTTCAAGAATTCAATTAGTAAAAAGGTAACAATAATTCTTCTATTTTAGTCCGCCTGAGGTCAGATCTTTCATTGTGACAAATTTGTCACGATTTAAGCTCTGATCCCGGACACTACCATGATGAGATTTCGGACCAAATTGTAAAACTGTGGGTGGTGTCGTTGGCTGTGTCATGTCACGCGCCATACAAGAACTCACCTTCGTGTTTAATCCAATAGGCACTCACTGCTGTGGAAGGGTCATTTTTCCGAATCCCTTTCGAATATTCGGGGTGATAAACTGTTGGTTGCGGGTAGTGGACAGAGGAGTCCCGCTGGAGCGCATACAAACACATAGCTGCTGACGTCGGTTTTGGCCCAAAAGGTGCGAACGCTAATGTTTTGGGTGGAGTGCCAGCTAGCGAATGGATACGATCGAATGCTGCCGACATATCAAGTGTTTCGACCCTATACTTATCAAATCGCCCATCAGAATGACCCTGCTCAAGATATGCAACTGACTTCCATGTCCTTCGCAGGACCGTTAGAGACGCGGGAAATGGAATTAGTATCTTCATTTTTTCCTGAGGGTTGCCGCCGACATACTGCTTTAGACTTTCTACAAGGAATCCAACACTGACTACCCACAATTCAGGCTTGCTTCTCGACCCACCAAATTCCGGTAAAGTTCGCCATGGTTCAATGTCCTCGTAGAGATCACCGTCGGCGTAATTCGCAGGCGATGTGTAGGTTATGATGAGGTTTCGCACATTGTTGCTGTTCACTAGGGTCTTGAGAATTGGGAAGAAAAACCTCTTTGGAAACGATGTAATATCCAATACAATTGATGGGCTCGCTGCTTCAGCTTCTCGAGCAAACTCTGCAATCAGAAACCATTCCGCCATAAGTTCAATGTTTCGAATCGTTGCTCCATTACCCCCATTCTGAATGAAGTCTGCGAGACGAGTCTCCAGTGCAATCCTAGAAGGTTCTCTGTATTTTGCGGAATCAACATCACGGATCTGAGCAAATAACTCGCCAACGACTGTACCTTCCTGTTTCATCAGTAACCAACTACAGAGTGAGCGCACTTCGGTCCCAATAGTGCCAACAAAATACCACTGTTTCTGACTGCTTAAGGATAGAGCCCAGTTAACCGGCCCCCAAGGTCGATATTTCATGATTTACTCTCGTCAAAGTCATTGAATAACGGAAGGTTTCCGTCAGACATGGGGAGAGATCTTCGCGTCCTAGTCAGAGTTACCTGCGCCTTTATCAACAGATCGAATAACTTATCAATCCTCCAGTAGTAAGGCTCTTTCGTCCTTGCTTCAGGGAGTTGGAATCGTGGACATAGGATTGGATTTAAATAGAACTTTCTTCTGCGTCCACCTTGCTTGTATTTCGATGAGTGCTCAGTAGCAAATATAACCCCGTAACCGATAGCTTCACGAATAAAGTCTCGCAGTTCCTTCACTTCCTCCTCTTCGGCGTTGAATTCTGTCAAGGCAATAGAGATTCCGTTACCACCTGGATAAGCCATTCTAAGATCGCTCATCATTTTGTCGTTCAACGTTGTCCCAAGTCGCTCGACAAAGTTTTTTCGGGCATTGCCGCCTGGCTCTTCCGGCAACTTATTGAACCATTCGTTACTAGCAAAAAGAATCCCCGCAGCCTGGATATTGCGATGAATGGTTCCTTCATTAAAAAGTTCTGTGCGCTTATGTGGTTGCAGACTGGATTCGTTCTTGAGGAATCCGTCCCAGATTCTGTGACAAATATGAAGGAACACTGTGATATTGCCGCCACTTAGAGAACGGATATCGTCATACCCCCACCACATGAATCGTTGCTGACAACGGGTCATTAGTTGCAGCACGGCTTGATCTAATCGTTCCTTCCGCCACCATTTCCGCTCTCTCCATGGAGCGTTAGCTGGAGGATGAGACTCCCGGTGCTGTTTTTTAAACCTAACACCTCCGGTCTGTCGACCCCATGCTGCGGCCAACACGGCATCCAACATACCTGCATGCCCATTTCGATAAAGAGCTCGGAGAAATGTACGCCATTCATCCGACCACGATCCGCCGTCTGCAGCTGAATCTAGCCCCAACGCCCGGTCAATCTGGCTATCAGCCGGATTTTCGTTTAACTGAACAAGACGCTCCTCTGCGACAGGATGCTTTCCGAAAATAGACTTTGCAAGTTGGGGCTTTAACTCACTGACTTCGTTGCGAAAATAGTATTTGACCCGTTTTTGGAAAGCGTCTATTGAAAACCTTTCAAAAATTGAATTCTTGGCCTCTCCCAGAGCAAAAAGCTCTTCGTCCATTTCAATCAGGTGATAGTCACGTCGGTTTTCCAGGCGTGCTTCGCTACCCCATATTGCCAAGAAATCCGGATTACTCCAGCCATAGCGACGTGTTCCTACCCGATAGTGAATCCTGGCGTCTCTAGCGGCGAAAGCACGGTTAAGTTTTTTTCGAAAAGACAGGAGTAGTCGGTGCTGCCTGTCATTAAAAGCTCGATGCATCTCTTCTATTTGATCAATACGGATCAGAACAGGCACATCGTTCGCTATCACTTTGCTCTGGCGAAGGCACTCTGCTATCCGTGCAATTGGCTCACCAATATTAGTTTTGGTCTGGCTAATGGACTCGTCGGGTGAAGGGTCCGGCAGATTGCCATTAACCCAGCGCCTATAGAAGTCCACGCGATCGGCAATGCGCTCCTTCAATTGTGTAATGCTTTCAACACCATCAAGTGCTCCAAACCAACAATCTTGCGTCACGACAGACTTAACGAATTGCTCAATACGACTCAAATCCACAAGCGAATCGAAGATCTCAGTATGTAGTCCAATAGTTTCGACCGAATTAATCAGATCCTCGATAACCCAATAGTTGAAGAAGTCCGCAAAGTAGAAGGGCATTTCGCGCTCGTCCGTTGCTTCTCCTCGGTAAAGAGTAACCTGAACAAGATCGGTAATCCGACTACGAGTTAGATTCACACCCGCAGAAATGAAATTACGCATCTGCTTGTTTACGGGAAACGGTTGCCCGAGTTTTGCATAAGCTATTCGTGTCTCTGGCCGGAGAAGATTCAAAATCATCGTTTTGCCACATCCTTGTGTACCGCTCAGAACAACATTTCCACCTTGAAACACAGGGTGGATTGCTGTCTGTAGGACTTCGGCACTGAACAGTTCAACAAAGTTAGTTTCTTCCTGGGTGTCATCAGAGAAATAGAGCTGCTGAAATGGGTTGATTGTAATATTCATATCAGTCTCGATATACCCGTGGGAAAAGAGGCTCCCAATCTCCGGTTCGCGGTTTATTGTGAACGATAGGAAGCGTGTTGTCCGGAGTGTTTGAGAATGTCGACAGCGAGCACCCGGTATCACTGAAACCAAACGTATTGATTCCGACTGAAGCTCGAGCCGCATAACGGATTGCTAATTTTTCAACCTCTTCAGTTATCGGCCAACCTTGCTCACCTTGGCGCTGTGGGCCGAGCAATTCTCTACGGTGAAGCTCTATCACCGGACGAACTGTGAGGCGTCCGTTCGACTGTTGTTCCTCAGTTCTAAGAGCTTCAACGCCGTTTGGACAAAGTATAAGCGGGACAAACAAGATTGGTATGCCGAGGTTAGCCACAGCCCATCTAACTGCGGCAAGACACTGAGATCCCGAACCAACGATATCCTCAAGTAAGACAAGGCGCTCCAGTGGTGGAAGAGGTTTTTGGGGATTCAGACTCGGATTTGCCATGTAATGAATCACGTTACGTACAAGCAATGGGTCTGGAGTTGCAGCTCTTTCAGCCAACATTTGAAGCGTTGCAAAACCAGGTCGATGGCCAATACCTTTCAGATGGTTCACCTTGTAAAATTCATTAATATCCATACTGTCTGTGACAGGGCAAAACCAAGATTGATTATGTATTTTTCGATAGACTAACTCATGAAAATCTTGTCCACCGTTAGGTTCCAGTCGCGCGTTTACTTGAGATGCTACCCATTGCTTAATTTCCCGATTAAATGCCGTGCGGTAGAGCGCAACAAAATCTTCATGGGAGAAGAAGCTAATATACAGAGAATATTCCAGAAGCAGCTTCTGTTCTGCCTCGTCTGTGAGGTTTCCAATCCACCCTGCCAATCGCTCCATGTAACTGGGATTAAAGTCGGGGTGCTCAGCGGGTAGATATACACGCCATTCTCTGGCTGCGTGATAGTCGAGTTGACTGAGGATACTACTGTAATGTGATGGTTCATGCCCAGACCCTGTGGTTTGGAAGTCCCATTTTCGAACTTTAGAACGGAGCTCTTCCAGTGTCATGATTTACTCCCCAGAAGGCGTTTCACAATATCAGCTGCCAGCATACCGAGTGGAGGTGGAACAGCATTACCGATTACGCGATATTGTCCCTTTTCGCTGCCACGAAAAATATAATTGTCGTCAAAGCCTTGGATTCGAGCTGCTTCTCTGACGGTAAAGCTCCTCGGGTAAGACGGATGGAGGAAGTATCTCGGGGAGCCAAAGCGCGTATCGACAGTGCAACTTGGTTTATCCCACGCCAATCGCCGGTATTTTCCGTTGAAGGTGCCTGTCAGATCAACTCGTTCACCTACTCTTCTGAGATAACCCTTCTCAAGCAATCCATTAACGAGGCGATGAAAGCGCCTTCCAAGTGCTGCTTCAAGTCGTGCCAGTGAAACAGGATCTGCATCACCATAATCGCGCTTTCGCTTTTGTCTTCGAAGGCGACGTAAGAGTTCGAGGACAGTACGCTCATTTTCGGTGACAACGCCGAATACTTCCGGAATATCCCAGGTTGCCACCGCATTATTCCCACCGCGTACATTTGAAAGCTTCTGGCCTGGCTTGATTCTACTTGCTATTTGCCAGTCCCGGCTTTGTGGACATAGTCTCCGCGGATGATGGTTTTTATGCCTGCCTACTCCAGACAAAACTACTCGCAAGCTTCCGGGAGCAAGATTAGGTGTTGTAAAATCTGTGTCCCGTAATGTTCGCCAGGCAAACAACAAAACTCGCTTCCTTAACTGTGCCATCCCGAGATCAACTGCCTTGCAGCGAACGGTGTGGGTTCTATAACCAGCCAGTCGCATTGTTTCGTCCAACTCGTTCCAGTAGCGGGCATGTGCACCGGATAGAGCGCCAGCTACGTTCTCGACAACTAATACCTTCGGATGAATTCTCCGGGCGAGGTGGCCGGTAAGTGTGAGCAGATGGTTTCGGTTGTCATCAAGCAACCTCTTTCCTGCCGTTGAGAATCCTTGGCAGGGCGGACCTGCAATAAGCGCATCAATACCAAAGAGTGAGCGCTCGCCGGGAACTCCGTCAGTAAGGTCGACATTATATATAGGACTGTCGATGTTTGCCTTGAAGTTTTCAACCGCCTCAGGATCCGAGTCGTAAGCGCCCTGAGGCCTAAAGCCGCGGGCAACAAACCCAAGGTCAAACCCCCCGCACCCTGAAAAGAGGCTCGCAAATTTCAACTTTCCATTATGCAATAAATGTCTCCGTCATTGTTGATAATCCTCTATACTATATACAACGTCTGCTTTTGCAGATCTCCTGATATCCGTATTATCAACATTACAGTTATAAGCTCCTAATTAGTAACAGAAATCTATTAGATTCAATAGTATGTAGAATCATGAAGTTACTGTCAAGAAAATCCGTATGTAAGGTTAGGACTTGTTTCTTGCATTATTGCTCAAACCTAGCTTCAAATCCCATGAAAAAACAGATTAACGATTCATGTGTGGGGTCAAACCTACATTATACATTTTGCAAATACGCCCCACTTAAAAATAATGGTATGAAAAATATAGATAAGTGTCAAGAAAAAAAATAGAAATTTGCGATTGAAATCTACACCGAAAGCAAAAAAAACAAGAAGTGCAGACTTTAGTCTAAAGCCTTCATTTTGATCGATCATATCGATTCTTTTTTTTCGTAATATAAAGAATCATCCAGTGAATATTCAGTTATTGGCCTTAAACCTCTCCCCGCATATTCAAGTGTCTTAAATAGGTAGCCAAGAAACGATCCTGAATAGCGGTAGCAGCGTATACGGCCCTCAATACGCTTTTGAATCAAAGACTCATTTCCCTTCCAGGAAGATATTGTGGGATGACGTTCGATCCAATCATCGACAATAAACCCGACAAGCTTTATTATTTCCTCATTGGCTATGACATTTCCTTTTTGAGCGATTCTTACTAATGCAATAGTGATGATGTCACACATATCCTTATCGTTTTTGTCCGCCGGGCTGATGAATGCATAGAGTTTTTCTTGATATTTTTTAAGAATAATTCTAACCTCGGTTTTCTTCCGATATGATTTTGTTCTGTTACGAGAAGACGACGTCCATTTTCTCTGAAATCTACGATCTACGGCACGAGTAACTTTGTCCCAATCAATTCCGCCAGTATCTGCTCTCACGCTTTTCTGGATAAAGCTATAAACCCGCGGAGCATGTTTTAGTATCCAAGAACTATTAAATGTATCAGGCCGTTTCTCTATCAGCAGTTTGTTTATGATTTTCACAGCATCATCAAAATCCATCGCATTACCTTATAGCAAAACGGCAATAATTGAAAAGTCCCTCTGTCAACTGCAATCCGCTGCATTCCCGTTTGTACTGATGGCAAAAGTTCTTTGCATTGCAGCAACTTTCACATCTTGACAAAAACACTTATATATTTCATAATGAAACCATAATGGAACCATACAGGAGGAGTAATGGCAACAGTAACCCTTAAAAACATCCCCGATTCCCTATACAATCAAATAAAACAATCAGCCAAGTCAAACCGGCGAAGCATAAACAGTGAGATAATCACATGTATTGAAAAGGCTCTGAGAGGCCGCAAGATTAATCCTGATAAAATTCTTTCTGTTGCACGCGCCCTTCGCAAAAAGACCCCCGGTCATTTGTTTACAGAAAAAGACATTACAAAAGTTAAAAGTACCGGTCGCCCATGATTGTAGTCGACACTAATATCCTTGCATATTTATATCTTCCAGGTGAAAAGACAAAACTATCAGAACAGGCCATGAAAAAAGATCCGGAATGGGTAGCCCCTGTCCTGTGGCGAAGTGAATTCAGGAATATACTCGCTTACTACACAAAAAATAAAATACTTAAACTTGATAACTCACTCAAGATCATGCGCGAAGCTGAAACTCTTATGAATGGTGGGGAATACGATATAGCTTCAGCTCAGGTTTTGAGTTTGGCAGCATCAAGCGGCTGCTCAGCATACGATTGTGAATTTATCGCTTTAGCTTTGGACTTAAAAGTCCCTCTTGTGACATCCGATAAAAAACTCTTGAAAGTATTCCGGGGGACCGCTTTATCATTAGAAGAATTTAATTCTTTGTAAGATAGACAACCATCCATTTATCACCGACAATGGAATAAACACATTTTATAATCTCTTTCCACATTTTCTTCAATTTATGTTATATTTCTATGGATTTTGGTTAATCCAAATCTTTACTTAATTACAGGGGACATGATATGCTTTCAAAAATTCTCAGCGCAACACTTATAGGCATTGATGCGCATGTTGTTGATGTTGAAGTTGACATCACCAGCAAAGGCCTGCCTCATTTTTCCACTGTCGGGCTTCCTGATGCAGCCGTCAAGGAAAGCAAGGACAGGGTCAGGACTGCGTTAAAAAATACCGGCTTCAATTTTCCCCTGAAACAGATAACGATAAACCTCGCTCCGGCTGATATCAGAAAAGAAGGGTCTGCGTTTGACCTTCCAATTGCGATAGGGATTGCCGTAGCTGAAGAGATCATTAATCCTGAAGATGTCAAAGGGTACATGCTTTCGGGAGAACTCTCTCTGGACGGGAAAATCAAACCGGTAAAGGGCGCTCTTTCGATGGCACTGAAGGCACGTGATGAAAAACTGAGGGGGTTGATCCTGCCTGAAGAAAATGCGAAAGAAGCGGCTGTTGTAGACGGTATCTCCGTATACGGATTTGAAAACCTGCCCGAACTCATAGAGTTCTTCAGAGGTATTAAGGCAATAGAACCGACATACATTGATATTTCATCGGTCATAAAAGAGAACTCCGTTTACAAGGATGATTTCTCTGACGTAAAAGGCCAGGAGCATGTCAAAAGGGCAATCGAAGTTGCTGCCACCGGGGGCCATAACATGCTTATGATAGGCCCTCCAGGTTCAGGCAAGACAATGCTGGCAAAGAGAATTCCAACAATACTCCCGGAAATGACCTTTGAAGAGGCTTTACAGACAACAAGAATCCACAGCGCGGTAGGCCTTCTCAATCACGGCCAGCCGCTTATCGCAACGCGCCCTTTTCGTTCTCCACACCATACGTTATCTGATGTCGC
>JBDLIC010000040.1:0-25048 GCA_039715075.1 Nitrospirota bacterium | reverse complement strand
TATCTGTCTGTAATATATTACGAACTAATTCATCAGATCCTCTTTTTTCATTGTTAATTACTTCCTTAATTCTTTTTTTAAATGTAGATATGACTTGATCAGCAAATGCAATCCCATTTAATTGAATTCCAAGTTTTTTGCCTTCAAATGTTTTTATCGGTTCTTCAATAGAATTTTCATTAATAACTAGATTTAAATCAAAAGGGTAATTGTCGTGCAATGGTGCAAAACCATGGACTAAACTGTGCCTTAAATAGTCAGCTAAAATTTTAGAAATTTTTTTAAATTCATTCTTTGATGGAAAATATTTTTCAATGAATTCAATAATATAAGCTCCAACATCAGGGATATTATTATCTTCTTCAGCTTTCTTATGATAACGTGCCCCGAAAACATACATTCCAAGAGTTTCACATCCTATTAAACAGAGCAAGAAAATACTATAATTTAGACCTCCACAGTTTTTATATGGCTCTCTTTTATGATTATAATTTGCGGCCCATTTTCTAACTGATTTAATGTCCGCAATTAAGGTTCCTTCAAGATGAACAATGATTTTTTCAGCTTTATGTTTATCATCTTGTTTCATGAAATTTACAACTAATTTTTTATAAATCTAACTTTAACACTTACAGCTCCTGGTGCCCGATCACTCGAAAGTGTATGATCAAAATAACGAGCTTTCCCAGGTGGTATTTCTCTGTCCTTGTTAGCATATCCAGCTGACATATTGTATACAACATCTCCATTAGTATTAAGATAGTCCACGTCAGCATATCCTTTAATTGGTGCAATGCTTAGATTTCTAACCATTCCTCTGGTTATGATAAAATCATCCTCTCTAACCATGCTTACATCTTCTATCCTGTAATCTTCCGCAAAAGAAATTCCTGGCATTACAAGTAATAAAAGTAAAATAAATATTGTCTTTTTCATTCTCTCCTCTTTTCTCTGTAGATATAACGAGTCTGTAGAATAAGTCCCCCGTGAGTCAAATCATATTGATTTGGGGGGTCACTTAACCCTTCCTTCATCCGAGATCGTTCAATACAGTTCATTTTAAACATCCGTTTTTTTGATCAATCACTCACGTTTTTTCAGTGAGGGGTTTTTCTACAGGCTCAACGCTATTATCAGTGGAGCGAACCTGAGTGATAGTAACATGCAAAAAGACATTTTGATAACAAAAAACTGATTAAATCCAAAACGATACCGCTGGTTCGCTTCCACTGCATAAAATTGTTATATGTTTTTCTTTAATTCTTTATTTTATTTAATAATTTTCTTATCCAAGATTCTGATGAATATCTTTCACTTGCAGATTCATCGCTTCCTCGAAGCACATTTAAAACTACTATAAAATCATTGCTAAGAAATCTCCTGCCAAGTTTTTTCCAATGTCTAGACAAATACCAAGCAGCACCTGAAGTTCCCCACTCACCAATTCCTGCACATACAATCAAAGAGTATTTATTAAAATATGGATTCTTTATCTTTAGTATCATACCAACATCATGTCTATTATCAGGCCCAAAAGATAAATCATTCTTTAATTCAATAATTCCATTGATATCTTCTTTAAATAACTTGTTATCTATATGGTGTTTTATGTCATCTGTTTTTATATTTAAAGCAGAAACGCCTATATTAATAAAAGTTCCTTCCCACGTTGCAGCGATTTCTTCATCTGAGAGAGAACCAACTCCTCTATTAAAATAAGGCGACAGTTTATCAATTAAATAGCTTGCAGCGCGAACAGAACAATAACCAGTTAATCGTTCACTTGGTCCAGGCATTGTTGTCTGGTGATGATCAGGAAAAGTTTTAATATAACGTCCGGGTCCAAACGGTCTTGTGTCATTATATGTATCTACAGTTATATTTAGCTGTCCATTTTCAACAGACTTTACTCCAAAAACAAAACGTAACCAAAGGAAATCAACTCTAGCCATAGAGCGAATCTTATCCCAATTGATACCAATGACAAATATAATACTGCCGGCAAGCAAATTGATTAAAAGGTCAGGAATTATATTATGAGTGGAATATCCAAAGATATGCAGGATATACGTAAGATTAAAAGCAATAAGAATCAGTAGAACTATTGTAATAAACCACATTAGTTATCCCATTCCTTTACATATAACATATTAATAGCGGCAGTTCCCTTTTGCCGGTTTTTCAATACTAATCTCTAGTGTCTAAAATCATATCTGCTTGTACAATAAAGAAACTGTGAAATTTGACATTCCGTTTTGCTCTGTAATACCATATACACGGAAGCACCAAATCTTCTGTTTTTTGTCATTAAGGGGACATGAACATGAAAAAAAACGTATTGCCCGAGTTCCAGAATTATCTACGTTCTAATAGCCTTGTCCAGGAAAAGTATATCCCATTTTACGCCAATTGGGCAAGGGAATTCCTGAATTTCAAGGCGAATCAAAGCAATCTTAGCCGAGATTTGCTAATTCAGAAGTTCTTTGATTATTTAAGAGATCAAAAAAGAATTGCTGACTGGCAGGTCAGGCAGGCCGATAATGCGGTTACATTATATGCAAGTAAATTTCTGGATGGAACCAAGTCAGCTTCTCATAGCACTCAACCTGAGGAAGTAAAAACTCTTTCAGGCAGTTCTAAAATCATAGAAGAAATGCGACAGGCTTTACGTATTAAACACTATGCCTACCGGACTGAGCTTAAATATATCGAATGGGTTGAAGATTTTTATTATTATATGAAAAACCTGAAAAAGAAGGATTTGGATAACACTCTGGAATCCTCAGATGTAAGGGACTATCTTAGCTACCTTGCTTTGAAAAGGAGGGTTTCAGCATCCACTCAGAACCAGGCGTTTAATGCTTTAATATTCTTATTTCGTCATGTACTGAAGATAGAATTACGAAATTTAAATAAGACGGTTAGAGCAAAACGTGGACAAAAATTACCAGTTGTGTTTACTGTTGAGGAAGTGAGAGAAGTATTTAAATATCTTGAAGGGGAAAATCTTTTAATTCTGAAAGTGATCTATGGTTCAGGACTTCGTCTCATGGAACTGGCACGTCTGAGAGTTAAAGATGTTGATTTTGGGCCAAAACTGATACTTGTAAGAAATGCGAAAGGAGACAAAGACAGGTCAACAATTTTACCCGACTCTGTTATATCACAGTTAAAGAA
Organism: Nitrospirota bacterium; assembly: GCA_039715075.1. Taxonomy (GTDB): domain Bacteria; phylum Nitrospirota; class Thermodesulfovibrionia; order UBA6902; family UBA6902; genus JBDLIC01. Next base: position 21,871 of record JBDLIC010000040.1, on the reverse strand, counting down.
GCATATGGAAAAAGTGAAAAAGTTACACGGAGAAGATCTTTCATCAGGGCATGGTGAAGTATATTTGCCTAACGCTCTTTCTCGTAAGTATCGAAATGCGGCAAAGCAATGGCACTGGCAATATGTGTTTCCATCAACAAAACTGTCGGTTGACCCTCGCGGCAGAAAAGTACGACGTCATCATAAGAGCGAAAGGGCTATACGGGATGCTATGGCTAAAGCATTGAAGCAAACAGGCATTGCAAAACATGCATCAGTTCATACGCTTCGGCATTCATTTGCTACACACTTATTAATGAAAGGTGTTAATATCCGGGTGATTCAGGAACTACTTGGCCATAAGAATATTGAAACTACCATGATATATCTTCATGTCATCAGAGAATTAAACGGGGCACCGGACAGTCCGCTTGATTCACTGGATGAAGACGGAGAAAGCGAAAATGAAGATGTTGAATCTGAGGGACCAGCAGACAGTTCCGAAGAACAGGAATCGGAATAAAAAACAATACTTATAAAATCTCCCCAGACCCCTCCCGAGTCGGGTCTCACGAGGGTCGATTCGACTTTACTAAAGTCGAAGATCCGATCCGGAAGGGGTAATAATAATGGATGGCCCCCCTTAATATAGCTCAACATCCTTACTTATTTCTAAATCCGGATATACCTTTGAATCAGGACCCCAAATCAGATCATTTTTTCAGAAACCCTTCAAACCTCACGTCAAAAACCGCCCGTTTTTTGAAACCGATGGTCCTGTTAATAAAACCGTTCGCTTCCTCAAGCCACTGAAGCCTTTGCCTCACCGGCATGCCTTTAAATTCATCAAGCTTCTCATCAGAAAAGTGATATGCAAAATCTTTGAATGACCTTTTTTTTCTGCTCATTTTCCTAATATTTTTTTCAACGCCTTAATGTCCTCCATGTCCTGTCTCCTGCCTGAAATCTTTTTCAGTTTAATAAGATCATCTGCCGAGGCAACTGGTATGGATATATTACCCGATTTTATTTTTACTGCATTTGCCTTTAGTTCATCAAATAAAATTGGCTCATAAATAAAAACATCTATCAGGCTCAGAGGCTGTTTGGGACTGTAATAACTGAAAACCTTCATATTTCTTTCTTTCAGCCATACTTCCCTTTTATCCCGGTCCATCAACTCTTCCGGTTTCACAGGAAGCTTTGGTTTATAGCCAAATTCTTTCATTACCCCCACAAATTTCGCAACATTTTTTCTATCAAGGCTTATCATCAGATCCAGGTCTGCCGTAAGCCGTACGATACCATGCAGTACAAAAGCTACCCCACCGACAACAACATAGTTAATACGTTTTTTATTCAGCAACTTAAAGATTTCTTCGTAAAACATAAGTCATCCAGTCTTAAGTCATTCATAGATTATACAACATTAATCCTGACTTTATAATTGAAACTGGAAATATTAAATATTTGTGGGGATAAGAAGAAAAATGGTGCCGAAGGCGGGACTCGAACCCGCATAGCTCGCGCCACACGGCCCTCAACCGTGCGTGTCTACCAGTTCCACCACTTCGGCTCCAGGTATATTACATACTATTAAAAATACGCCCGTAATTATAAAACACTCGATTGCTTCAATACAAGTATGTTAAAAAAAACTGTTTGAACCGTTTCAACAGTTCCAGCCGCTTGAACTGTTGAAACGGTTCAAGCGATTCAAGCGGTTTTTTAATACGTTCCAAGAATGGAATACCTTACCAGGTTAAGCAGGATTGACGGGAAGACACCGATGATCAGGACCATCATTGCGCTGACTGCCAGGGCAATACTCAGGGAAGGCGAGGTTGTGAGTACCACTTCCCCTTCCGGGTCTTTCATATACATGTACATGATAATTCTTAAATAGAAGAATGCCGAGATCGCACTGAACACTACGGCTATTATGGCAAGATAAGTATAGCCTGCGTTAATTAATTCCATAAAGACATAGAATTTACCGATAAATCCTGCCGTGGGCGGAATGCCAGTAAGGGAAAACATGAATATCAGCATAAGCGCTGAGGCAAGTGGATGGCTCTTTGCCAGTCCCTTATAGTCATCAAGGTTTTCGCCCTGGAACCCTTCACTCCTGAGCATGATGACTATCCCGAAGGCCCCGATGTTCATGAATGTATATATCATAAGATAATTAGCTGTACTGGTAAGACCTGCCTGCGTGCCGGCAATGATCCCGAGCAGCATATACCCGGCATGCGCAATAGAACTGTATGCAAGCATCCTCTTTATGTTCGTCTGTGCAAGGGCGATGATGCTTCCAACGGCCATTGTTATTACGGCCATCGGGATGAGAACAGCGCCCCACTCTACCTGCATGCTGCCGAATGCCTCAAACAGGACCCTGCCGAGTACAGCAAATCCCGCGGCCTTTGGACCGACCGACATGAACGCGGTAATGGATGTTGGCGCACCTTCATAAACATCCGGCGCCCACATGTGGAACGGGACAAGCGCGATCTTGAATCCGAATGCAACAATAATAAATATAAGGCCAAGATAGGCGATCGGGTCACCCGTAATACTCAATGTATGGAATGCGGTTGCGATTTCCTTAAGGTTCGTCGTCCCGGTAAGCCCGTATGTCAGGGAAATACCATATAGAAGGAACGCCGAGGAAAAGGCACCGAGGAAAAAGTATTTCAGGGCCGCCTCATTTGAACGGGGCTGTTTTCTCATCAACCCGGTAAGAATATAAGTTGACAGCGCCATCAGTTCCAGTCCGAGATAAAGGACGATAAGATCAGATGCCGAAGCCATGATCATCATCCCGGCTGTCGAAAACATCAGAAGGGCATAATACTCGCCAAAGGAAGCCTTCTCGATCACCATATATTTAATGGATATGCAGATCGTAAGGATAAGGTTCAGATAAAAGATCAGTTTGAAAAAACTGGCATACCCGTCCAGCACAAACATCCTCGCAAAGGCGACCTGGTCCACCGTGATTCCGTAAAGCTTGTACGTACCGAAAAGCGCAACGAGCGCCCCGGCAATCCCTACCACTGCGACGATCTCCTTTCTCTTTACGATGAGATCGAGCATCATTAATATCAAACCGGCAAATATCAGGGTCAGTTCCGGAACAATGGGCCTGATGTCCGCTATACCTATCACTGCTTCCGCATTCATTAGAATATCTCCATAAAATATTTTGCGATCATATTTTCATTTCCCGCATAGGCAGTCTCGTTCAGCTGCCCGATTAAATGTTCTACCGATGCATGCATGTATTCCAGAAATGTATTGGGATGAAACCCTATCCAGAATATAAAGATGATGAGGGGGACCAGGGCAATCACTTCTCTCAGTTCAAGGTCCTTCACAGGGTGCTTGCCTGAAGCCTCATAGTCCGGGTTCGCATCCTGGAAAAATATCCTCTGGTACAGCCAGAGCATGTATCCCGCACCCAGAATGATTCCAGTTGTTGCGAGCACTCCATAAATCATCTTTGACTTGAATGCTGCAAATATTATCAGGAACTCGCCGATAAAACCGTTCGTGCCCGGCAGTCCCACAGACGCGAATGTCAGGATCATAAACAGCCCGGCATACCATGGTACAAGTTTGGCAAAGCCTCCATATTCTGCAATGACCCTCGTATGGGTCCTCTCATAGATCATCCCGATCATAAGGAACATGGCGCCGGTAATGATTCCGTGGTTCAGCATCTGGAGTATCCCGCCTTCAATACCCTGTGTGTTGAGGGCAAAAAGACCGAGGGTCACAAAACCCATATGGCTGACACTTGAATACGCGATCAGGCGTTTAAAGTCCTTCTGGGCAAAACAGACAAGTGCGCCGTAAATAATCGCAACAATCGAAAGCACCATTATCGGCCCGACAAAAAACTTTGTGGCATCAGGAAGCATGGGCATCGAAAATCTGAGGAACCCGTATGCGCCCATCTTGATGAGCACTCCGGCAAGGATAACACTGCCCGCTGTAGGCGCCTCGGTATGTGCGTCGGGCAGCCATGTGTGCACAGGGAACATTGGCACCTTTACTGCAAAGGCCGCAAAGAACGCCATAAAGAGCCAGTACTGCATCTGCAGCGGATACTGTGCCCTGCTTAGCGCCAGGATGTCGAGGGTCTTACCGCCTGCATAGTACAGGACCACAATCCCGACAAGCATAAGTAAGCTTCCCACGAGTGTATAAAGGAAGAACTTTATCGCCGCGTACACCCTGTTCTTTCCGCCCCATACACCTATTAAAAGGAACATGGGGATAAGCATCGCCTCCCAGAAAAGGTAAAAGAGGAAGAAGTCCAGGGCAACAAAAACACCCAGCATCCCCGCCTCCATTGTGAGGATGGCTATATGGAATTCCTTTGTCTTGTTCTCGATCGACTTCCATGAGACCAGGACGCAGAGTATACTTAAAATCGTGGTCAGGAATATAAAGAGAACGCTTATGCCGTCTATCCCGATAAAATAATTAATTCCCCATGAAGGGATCCAGTCCGATTTTTCTACAAACTGCATCTTGTACGTTGACTTGTCAAAGTTGCTCAGAATCGGCAGAGATATGAAAAAAGTAGCAATTGTCACTCCCAGTGTAGTCCACCTGATCAGGTTCGCACTCCGCATAAAGAGAAGGAGCACTGCCCCGATAACAGGCAGAAATACTGTCCATGAGAGGATCGAATAGCTAAGCTGATTTAATATTATATCTTCCATATGTAATAGTTAAACTTTCTTATTTGTCATTCCGGCAGTCTTTAAGCCGGAATCCAGTATTATATTTTCTGGATTCCCGCTCAACAGACTACGGGAATGACGGCTCAATTGTATGGTTTACAAACTAACTATATTTTTCTCCTCATTTCAAAAAAATCACAAAACCGATGATAAACAGCGCCCCTATTGCCATTACGAGTCCGTAGTTCGAAAGGAGCCCTGTCTGTATTTTCCTGAGCCTCTCACTGAAAGCGCCGATTAAACCCGGCACCCCGTTGACAATTCCCTCGATTACTGTTGAATCAATAAAGGCGAGAACAATTTTATCAGATGCCTTCAGTACCGGCTGGACAATGGTCTTGCTGTAAAGTTCATCGATCCAGTATTTATTGTAAAGAAGCCTGTGGACCGGCTTCATCGCAGAATATATCTTCTGCGGCAGGTCTGTCTTCTTTATATACATTATGTATCCGATAAACCATCCGGCAAGGGCCACAAATACGGAAACGCCGATCACAAAATATTCTTCCGCATGAGTACCATGCCCTTTGGAATGGCCAAGCGCAGGTGCAAGGAACTCTCCGATCCTGTCACCATGCTCCATTAGGACCGGCGGGATACCCACCCATCCGGCTGCAACAGCGCCGACTGCCAGAATCATGAGAGGAACAGTTATCACAAAAGGTGATTCATGCAGATGATGCTTCTGTTCATCCGTCCCGCGAAACGTGCCGTGGAACGTCAAATATATCAACCGCCAGGAGTAAAATGCGGTCATAAGGGCCGCAACCACGCCCAGGAACCAGAGAAATTTACCAAGGTCACCGCCAAGGTAAGCCCTCCAGAGAATCTCGTCCTTACTGAAAAATCCCGATAGAAACGGAATTCCCGTAATACTCAATGTAGCGATAATAAATACCCAGTATGTAATAGGCATATACTTTTTCAGCCCGCCCATTTTTCGCATGTCCTGTTCATCATGCAATGCATGGATAACACTTCCTGAACCGAGGAAAAGCAGTGCCTTGAAATATGCATGCGTATAGAGGTGGAATATTCCAGCTGAATAAGCACCAACACCAAGGGCAAGGAACATATAGCCGAGCTGGCTCACCGTAGAATACGCAATTACACGTTTTATGTCGTTCTGAACAAGCGCAATGGTAGCGGCGAAAATCGCTGTCACACCCCCGACTATAGCCACTGTTGCCATTGCAGTCGCGGACAGATTAAAAAGCGGATTACAGCGTGCAACCATAAAGACACCTGCCGTGACCATGGTGGCAGCATGGATCAGGGCGGAAACAGGTGTAGGGCCTTCCATTGCATCAGGCAGCCAGACATGTAACGGTATCTGAGCTGACTTGCCGACCGCACCGCAAAAGAGCAGCAGGCATATTAAGGTGGCAAGGTCAACTTCAGAACCAAAGAGGTTAATTGTCTGTCCGACAATACTTCCGGCATTGCCGAATACCTCAAGAAACTCAAAGCTCCCGAATGTAAGGAAAATAAGTATTACGCCCAGCCCGAACCCGAAGTCTCCGAATCTGTTGACAATGAACGCCTTCTTTCCAGCATTGGCCGCTGACTCTTTATGGAACCAGAAACCGATAAGGAAGTATGAACAGAGCCCCACAGCTTCCCAGCCAAAATAGAGGACCAGGAAGTTGTTGCCCATAACGAGCATGAGCATCGAAAAAACAAACAGACTCAGATAAGCAAAGAAACGGTAATACCCTCCGTCGCCATGCATATAACCTATGGAATAAATAAATATGAGCGTACTGATCGACGTAACAACGAGCATCATGATCGCCGAAAGCTGGTCAATCAGGAACCCGATCGTCACATTAAACTCACCGGAAACAATCCAGCTGTAGACGTTCATATTAACGACCTGCCCGTCCATCACATCCATAAAGGCACTCACTGCAAGCACAAAAGAACCGAACACAGCCGGGACAGCGATCCAGTGTGCCTTGTCCTTAATATAATTCCGCCCGAACAGGATATTAATGATAAACGATAAAAGTGGCAGTAATGGAATTAATGTATATTTCATTTTTTTATCCTTCATTCCCCTCTTTATCTAAAGAGGGGCCAGGGGAGATTACTAATTAAAAAATCCCCCTTCATCCCCCTTTGCTAAAGGGGGAAACATTCTTATGTCTTTTCCCTTGACTTATCCCTTCATCAGATTAATCTCATCCACCTTGATAGTGGGATTGTTCTTGTAAAATGCAATTAATATGGCCAGTCCGATCGCCGCCTCCGCAGCAGCAACGGTTATGATGAAAAATACCAGTATCTGCCCGTTGATGGACTGCAGGTAATGGCTGAATGCCACAAGGCTGACATTAACGGAATTCAGCATCAGCTCAATGGACATAAAAATTATGATAAGGTTGCGCCTCGCAAGAAAGCCGAAGACGCCGATGCTGAACATCACCCCACTTAAAATAATGTACCAGCTTAACGGGACCAACTAAAACCTCCTGAAAATAATGTTATCTGGCGTCTGTGTACTAAGCCAGAATCTAAGTCGTCATTCCCGCAGTCTGTTGAGCGGGAATCCAGTCTTTTAAAACCTCCTGGATGCCCGATTACTGACTTCGGGCATGACAAAAATAAAAAACGACATTTCACTAGCTAATTCTCCTCTTCGCCAAAACAACCGCGCCTATTATAGCAACTAAGAGTATGACCGATGCTATCTCAAACGGTAAAAGATACCGTGTGTATAAAGTCTTTCCGATCATCATGAGACTTCCTTCGGACTTGATCGCCTCTATTGAATACTCTCCGAGCGGCGGAAGCACTGTAATTTTTCCAACAATCAAAATAAATACTATTACAAAGATCGCACTAACCACTGTGCCGAATACCCACTGTTTCTGAAACCTGATTTCTGTCTCCTCTTTTCTCAGATTAAGCAGCATGATAACAAACAGAAACAGGATGAGTATGGCTCCGGCATATATTATTATCTGGATCGCAGCCAGGAATTCCGCGTTGAGGAAGAGATAAAGACCTGCAATATGAACAAACAGGACCAGCATCAGCAGCACACTGTGCACAGGGTTTCGCCTTGTCACAACGAGAAGTGACAGCACCGTCATCATGACCGCAAAATATCCGAAAAATATCTGGGACAGTGTCATAATACCTTCCTCTCTTCATCTTCTTTTTCTTTCTTCGGAGGGGCAATGTCCTTAGCCTTCGGCCCCCAGAACCTGTCCAGGTAATCAAAACCCTTGGAGTTTGCCATATACTTGTCCCAGTTTTCGAGAAGCATCTCCTTTGTATAATAAAACTCTTCTCTTGTATAACCGGCGTATTCATAGTGATCGGTGAGAACAATAGCCCCATACGGACATGCCTCAACACAGAAGGCACAGTACACACACCTCAGCACATCTATCTCATACCTGTCAACGACTTTCTGGTGGTCATCCCCTTCACTCGTATAAATATTGATGCACTGTGACGGACACATGGCAGCGCAGAGACCGCAGCCCACGCATTTTTCTTTACCATCAGGGTTCCTCACAAGCGCATGAAGCCCCCTTGAACCCGGGTACGGTTCTCTCTTCTCTTTCGGGTACTGCCTTGTAACCGAAGGGGACACCCCGTGCTTGAACGTCAGGGCAAGGCCCTGAAGGAGCTCAACAAAAAATATCTTTTTAATTAATTCTATAAAAGTCATAATTCCATTATTTCCCCCTCTTTATCTAAAGAGGGGTCAGGGGAGATTACTAATTAAAAAATCCCCCTTTACTAAAGGGGGAAATATATCTTCCCTCTATTTTCATAATAGTTTCACCAATGCCGTAATCACAATATTCGCTAATGCCAATGGTATAAACAGTTTCCATCCAAGGCTCATCAGCTGGTCATACCTGTACCGCGGGAAGGTTGCCCTTACCCAGAAGAAGAGAAAGATAAACGCCCAGACTTTCAGAATGAACCAGACAATCCCGGGCAGAAAGCCGGGCCCGCTCCAGCCGCCAAAAAAGCATACAACGCCTAAAGACGACATCATAAACATGCCCGCATATTCAGCCATAAAGAAGAGGCCGAATCTGATTCCGCTGTATTCGGTGGCATAACCTGCCACAAGTTCGGTCTCAGCCTCGGGCAGATCAAAGGGCACCCTGTTAGTCTCCGCGAATATGGCCACAAGAAAGACGAAAAATGCTACCGGTTGAGTTAATATAAACCAGTTTCCTCCTGATTGCGCGCTGACAATTTCTGAAAGATTGGCGCTGCTTGCGAGCATCATCACGCCGACAAGACAGAGTCCCATTGCAATCTCATAACTTATAACCTGCGCTGCAGACCTTAATCCGCCCAGGAAAGAATACTTCGAATTCGACGCCCATCCGGCAAGGATAACAGAGTAAGACCCTACCGAAGAAAGTGCAAATATATACAGGACTCCTATATTAAGGTTGGCAAGTGAAAATCCTTCAAACGCCGGGATAACAGCAAGCGTTCCTATTGCTGCAAGCAGACCGATTAAAGGCGCGATGTAAAATATCGGTTTGTCAGAGCTTGCGGGAATAATATCCTCTTTAAAAAACAGTTTTATGCCGTCTGCAATCGGCTGAAGGAGACCGTGCCAGCCGACCCTCATGGGACCCATTCTCGCCTGCATATGACCAATTACTTTGCGCTCAAAATATGAGACATAGGCCACATGCAGCATAAGCACGGTTACTGCTATTAACGTCTTGATAACTATCCAGAGCATATCTTGTAAATTCATTTCCGCATCCCTAAAGTTTTTTTATCGTTACTTCGCATCCCTCAATCCCGGGAGCCCTGGTTATTATGTCAATATTAAAATTCATCAAACTGAATACGCCCTTGCCGGCGAAATTATTGCTCAGATAAACCCTGTTGTCAAGTATCGAGTCTTCGATTGATACAGGCGCCTCGCCTTTGCCGGCAGGAGTCGAAAACTCTACCCGGTCACCCTCATTCACGCCAAGCTTCCCGGCGCTTCCAGGTCCTATCTTCAGGGCAGGTTCCGAATATATCTTGTTAAGCGCCTGCGATCTCCTTGATAGGGTCCCTGAATGAAAGAGCGGTCTTTCGACTGAAAGATAAAAATCCGCATTATAGTTTTCGGCCTTGTCAACTATCTCGGGAACCTCGTTCATTTCTCCCCTTAAAGGCCCTCCGTGATACGGCCATAGGGAATCGCCCTTTTCAACTTCTTCGTACGTAAGATCACGGTGCAGGGGAGAGACCGCTGCCAGTTCTTTCATAACATCCTTTGTCCCCGTATAGTTTATGCTGTATCCCATTTTATTCGAAAGCTCGCAGAGTATCCTCCAGTCCTGCATACCCTTTGATGATTCAATCGCCTTTTTCTGGAGCTGCATTCTCCTCTCGAGGTTCGTTATGGTCCCTGATTTCTCTGTCCAGCCGAGGGCGGGCAGTACCACATCCGCCATCTCCGCGGTCTCTGTCAGGAATATGTCCTGCACAACAAGCAGGTCAAGTGATTTCAGGGCGTCTTTTACAGATGTCCCGTCAGGAAGGTTGAATACCGGGTTCTCCCCCATAACATACATTGCCTTTATTTCCTTTTTCTTCGCTCCCTCGATCATCTCCAGAATGGTAAGACCGTCATTATCAGGGACCGTCCCTTTCCATGCTGATTCAAATTTCATCCTGAAGTCAGGGACATTGAGCGGCCTTCCTCCCGGAAGCATATCAGGAATGCAGCCAACGTCTATCAATCCCTGCTCATTAGGCCTTTCCGAAAGCAGGTAGAGCCTTGCCTCAAGCAGATAGGTGAGGCCCGCAACACCAAAGAGCGCCCTGTGCCCGTCGGTCCGCTGTACCAGGTCCATTCCCATGACTACTGAGGTGGATGCGCTTTCCATGAGCGCTTTTCTGATTTCTTCATAACCTTCAAAATCTTTCTTTCCGGAAAAATCCCCTGAAAGCACTCTCAGTTCCTTATCAATAAAAGGCCTTTCACCGCGGACACCCTTATAAGCAAAGACATCGACAAGGAGCGCCTCAAGGACCTCTGCTTCCTTAAATAAAGAAGGCACTATCTGGCGGGTTTTGAACTTTTCAAGCCCCTTCGCGTAACCGAGGACAATTATATTCGCCCCGCGCCGTGCAGCCTCCCTTACCGAGAGTCCAAGAATAGGATTGACCGCTGTCGGGTCACCGCCCAGGACCAGGATGGTCTCCGAGTTCTTAAGCCCGTCAATCAGGTTAGCAGTTATGCCCTGACCAAGGAGGTCCTCAAAATATTTCTGCGCTGCGGCAAAACCGGTCCTTGATACCGAGTCGATATTATTTGTACCGCAGACAACGCGCATAAATTTCTGGAATATATAATTGTCCTCATTCGAACACCTTGGCGACGCAATCCCCGCAATGGCAGTGCCGCTGTCCTTCTTCTTTATCTCCCCGAGTTTTTCGGCAACAATGCTCAGGGCCTCGCTCCAGGAGCTCTTCTCGAGATTTCCGTTCTTCCTCACGAGCGGGACGGTAAGTCTCTCGTCGCTGTTAATGTATTCATAACCAAACCTGCCGCGTGTACAGAGGAGCCCTTTGTTTAATCCGTGTCCCAGTTTGGGTATAACACGCTTTATGGAGTCGTCCCTTATCTGGACGACCAGGGAACATCCGACACCGCAGTAGGAGCAGACGGTCTCAACCTCCTTGTCCACCTGCCACGGCCTGAAGCTGTGAATATACAGACGGCTCAGTATAGCGCCCACCGGACATACCGTAAGGCAGTTGCCGCAATATTCGCAGTTAAAGGACGCCGATGAAAAGGGCTCCATCCTTGTGCGCCCTCCCCTGTCTATCATTTCAATTGCAGAGGCGCCCTGAATATCATTGCACATCCTGACACACCGTGTGCATACAACGCACCTCTCCATATTCCTCGTAAATATCTCGTCATGGTGACTTTCCGGGACTTTCCTTTTTTCTTCCTTGAACCTGCCGGTTGCGGCCCCGTACTTATTGACCATGTCCTGCAGTTCACATTCCCCTGCCTTGTCGCAGACAGGACAATCAAGGGGATGGTTGATAAGCAGGAACTCCAGGATCCCGCGTCTAACCTCGGATATTACATCCGACTCGGTCTTCACAACCATACCTTCAGCCGCCATCAGTGTACATGCATTCTGCAGTCTCGGCATCCTCTCTACCTCGACAACACAGAGCCTGCATCCGCCGTACGGCTTCAGCACCTCATGATGGCACATTGTAGGTATCTTTATACCCGCCTGCCTGGCAGCATCAAGGACTGACATGGGCTGGTCCAGCCTGACTTCTTTTCCGTTAATTGTTAAAGTTATCATAATTTTCAAGCTTTAGCTAATATCTAGTTCCTGCTGCAAAAAGTCCTGTTTGTCACCCTGAACTTGTTTCAGGGTCTCTTTCTCCCTTGGGATATCCTGAGATTCTGAAACAAGTTCAGAATGACATTGATAACAATTATATGTTTTCACAACATTAACCAGCTGTCAGCTATACAGCTAAATTACATTTTTTTGTTTTTATATGTTCCTCAAATTCATTTCTGAAGTGTTTTATCATTCCGGTTACCACACCGGCTGCACCGTCGCCGAGCGGACAGAAGGTCCTTCCGTTCATCACTCCCGCCACATCAATCAGGAGTTCAATATCGCCTTCCCTTCCCTGACCGTTCTCAAGCCGTCCCAGGACCTTCCTGAGCCATTCCGTGCCTTCCCTGCAGGGGGTGCACTTTCCGCAGGACTCATGTTCAAAGAATTTCAGCGCCCTGTAGGTGACCTTTACCATGCATACTGATTCATCCATAACTATGACCGCTCCTGAACCGAGCATGCTGCCTGCCTTGGGCATTGCAACAAAGTCCATGGCACAATCTATACTGTCAGGAGGAAGGACCGGGGTAGATATGCCTCCCGGGATCACTGCCTTTAATGTACTGCCCTTCTTCATTCCACCCGCGTGTGTATAAATTATATCCTTCAGGGTCGTACCCATCGGTAGTTCATACACTCCGGGGTTTTCGACAAAACCGCTGACACAGTAGAGCTTCGGCCCGGGACATTCACTGCTCCCTATTTTTGAATAGGCCTCCCCTCCGACCTCTAAAATATAGGGAAGGTTCGAAAGGGTCTCAACGTTATTAACAATAGTCGGCATGTTCCAAGCTCCGACATTCACGGGAAAAGGGGGTTTGGTACGCGGCTGTCCCTTTTTCCCTTCGATCGATTCTATCAGTGCTGTCTCCTCACCACATATATAAGCACCCGCTCCCTGGTGGACCGAAAGCTCGAACTTTACGCCTTTGCCGAGTATGTTATCGCCGAGATAGTTCTCTTTCTTTGCCTGTTCTATTGCTGCATCCAAAATATGTTTTGCCTCAGGATACTCGCCCCTGAGATAGATGTAACCGAATTCAGCGCCGAGTGTGTATCCTGATATGACCATCCCCTCTATTAACAGATGAGGGTTCTTTTCGAGAATGGGCCTGTCCTTGAATGTACCGGGCTCACCCTCATCAGCATTGCACAGCAGGTATTTCGGGAACTTCGGATCAGCCTTTGCAAAATTCCACTTCATGAAACAAGGGAAACCCGCTCCGCCCCTGCCCCTGAGTCCGGACGCCTTGACTTCCTCAAGCACCTCCCCGGGCTCCATACCCAATGCCTTTTCGAGGTTTTTATAGCCGCCAACCTTTTTATATTCACTAATATCTTTTGAGTTGGGATTGTCTATGTTTTTCAGTAAAATATTTTCCATAACAATAATAAAGGGGTCAAGGATTCCAGGGTTCAAGGGTTCAAGTGAAAAAACAAATAATTCACGTCACTTGAATCCTTGACCCCTTGACCCCTTGAATCCTATTCGTATTTTTTTAGTATCTCCACTAAATTTTTCTCTGTAAGGTTTTCATGAAAATCCTCGTTTACCAGCATGGCTGGGGCTGTACCGCATGCGCCTATGCACTCCATTATTACAAGGGAAAACCTTCCATCCTCGCTTGTACTGCCGGGCTTTACACCATATTTTGTCCCGAGAAAGTCGACAAGCTTCTCAGCGCCAAGAATCATGCAGGATATATTAGTGCATAGCTGTATGACATGACGTCCTACAGGTTTGTGTTTAAACATCGAATAAAAGGAAGCCGTACCTCTGACAACAGCTTCCGGAAGGTTCAGGGCCTTTGCAACAGACACCATGGCGTCCTGGCTGAGCCAGCCCATCTCCCTCTGAGCAATATACAGGGCAGGCAGCAATGCACTCCTGCGGTCAGGATACTTTGCCCTTATATCCCCGATCTTTTTTAAAATAGTTTCGTTAAACATAATTAATTCAGTTGTCAGTTGTCAGTTTTTACTGCCAACTGATAACTGCCAACTGACAACTTGTTTTTATCTGTCACATTCTCCTAAAACTATATCTATACTCCCGATGTTACTGATTAAATCCGCAACGAATTCACCCTCGGTAATTTTGGGCAAAGCCGATACATGTACAAAAGACGGAGACCTTACTCTCATCCTGTAAGGCTTTCCGGTCCCGTCGCTCACAAAGAAAAATCCCATTTCACCCTTAGGGACCTCTGTTGCCATATAAAGCTCACCCTCGGGAGCGGTCTGCGGCCCTTTGGTGATCAATACAAAATGATGTATCAGATGCTCCATGTCCGTAAGCACTTTATCTTTCGCAGGCAGGGTAAACTTCGGTGCATCAGCCATTATCGGTCCTTCAGGTATCTGTTCAACACATTGCCTGACAATCGAATTTGACTGAATGAATTCATCCATCCTTACACGGTAACGGTCATATATATCACCGTTTTTGCCTACACACACTTCCCACTTAACCTTATCGTAAACTCCATATGATGAGATTTTCCTTATATCATAGGGAACGCCTGAGCCTCTTAAAACAGGCCCGCTCAATCCCCAGTTAATGGCTTCTTCCGCTGATATGACCCCTACACCTTTTGTCCTTCGCAGCCATATACGATTTTTGTTTATCAGGGTTTCATAATCTTCCACCCTCTTTGGGAATTCTTCCGTAAACGCGTACACATCATCCAGCCATTCCTTATCAACGTCATTTTTTAAACCACCGACCCTTGGATATGTGACCGTCAACCGTGCGCCGCAGATTCTCTCAAAGAAATCCAGGATTTGTTCACGCTCTCTGAAGCAATAAAGAAATACAGTCATCGCACCTATATCAAGCGCATGGGTTGCAAGCCATAGAAGGTGATTAGCAATACGGGACAACTCCCCCACAATGGTCCTTATATATTCCGTCCTTTCAGGAAGCTCAATATCAAAAAGCTTTTCGACCGCATAGCAGTAACCGAGGTTGTTTGACATCGAGGAAATATAGTCCAGCCGGTCGGTAAGCGGTAAGATCTGCATATAGTTTCTATGCTCGGCAAGCTTTTCAACTCCCCTGTGGAGATAACCGACATATGGCGTACACTTGACAATATTTTCTCCGTCAAGGTCGAGTACCAGCCTCAGAACACCATGCGTAGCAGGGTGCTGCGGCCCCATATTGATAGTCATCTCCCTGGAAGATACGCGGGCACCGTTCTCTAACTCAGTATTTGCTTTGTCTTCAATGTTTTCCATAATAAACAGAAAGCAATGCTAAAACCGTTCAGGCGTTTGAACGATAGTTTGAATATTAAAAAACGGTTAAAGATTATTAAGATTGAATATTCCACTCTTTATCATGAGAGTGGAGGTCTTTAAGCTCTTCAAAACCTTTGTATTCTTCTTCAGGCCCTTTTAGAGGATAATCCTTCCGCAGCGGATACCCTTCCCAGTCTTCGGGCATAAGAATACGTCTTAAATCAGGATGATTGTTAAACAAAATACCGTACATGTCACAGGCTTCCCTTTCATGCCAGTTTGCACCATTCCATATCTCTACAACACTGTCAATGTTCGGATCATCTTCAGACAGCTGGGCCTTGAGCATGAGACGATGATTATGTCTTAAGGAATAAAGGTTATATACTACTTCAAAGCGATATCTTTTCTCAGGGTAATCAACCCCGCACAAATCTGCGAGATACTCCATATAGATATCAGGATCATCATGGAGGTACCGGCAAATCTCGACAATCTTCTCCTTTTTAAGGCTGACAAAAACCTGGTCCCTGAATTGTGTTACATCAACAATTTCGTTAAGGAATTTTCCTTTAAGCTTTTCGACTATCTCCAGGGGCTCCATCTGAAATACTCCTTTTGTATTTTTTCCTGAAGTTTGATTACTCCATGCATTAACGCTTCGGGCCTCGGGGGACAGCCGGGGACATAAACATCTACCGGTAAAAAAGTATCACACCCCTGAACAACTGCATACGTATTGTATATATTCCCCGAACACGCACAGCTTCCCATCGCAATCACATACCGCGGCTCCGGCATTTGATCATAGACCCTCCGGACAACAGGGGCCATTTTCTTTGTAACGGTACCCGCGATTATAATTACATCAGCCTGTCTCGGCGATGCGCGAAAAACAACTCCAAATCTGTCAAAGTCATAGTGGCTCGCACCTGCGGCCATCATCTCGATCGCGCATCAGGCAAGGCCGAAAGTCATCGGCCAGATAGAACCCTGCCTCCCCCAGTTAACCAGCTTATCCAGGGTAGAAATAATCATATTCGTGCCGGGTACTACCTTCGTCCCTTCTTCCACTTCCACTATTTCAGGATTATCTTTTTGCATTTTCTTTTTTTACTGAGAACTGACAACTTGTTTTACTGCTCCCAGTTAAACGCCCCTTTCTTCCAGACATATATATAACCGACAAGAAGGATAAAAATAAACAGCATCATCTCTACAAAACCAAAGATGCCGAGCTTGTCATAAGCCACAGCCCATGGATAGAGGAAAACCGCCTCAACATCAAATACAACAAAGAGCATGGCGATAATATAAAATTTAACGGAAAATTTATATCTCGGTTCACCAACCGGGGGATTTCCCGATTCGTACGGGAAAAGCTTCTGTTTATAAGGTTTTCTCGGCCTCAACAGAAGCCCTACTACCAGGGCCCCCATACCGATCATTAAGGCAACGGCAAAAATAACTGCTACCGGAAAATAATCTGATGGAATATATGAGCCTGGCATAACCATAGTTTTATACACAAAAACATCCGTCCCTGTCAATGAATATTAGTCTTGCTTATCAGTAGTTTTAACTTATTTATTATCAAAAAGCCCTGTTACGATACAGAACCGTCATCCCTGCATATTAAAAGTTGAAATGCTGGTATTTTATTCTTTTAAAAATACTGACCGTCAACTATAATACTCGGATATGAAAAACATCTTCAGCGATCCCAATAAATCCATAGCAGCAAAGCTCATTATCGCCACGGGCCTGCTCATAGTCATTCTGAGTTTTATCTTCTGGTACGCTGTTTCGAAAAAACAGAAAGAAGATGTTATGTCAATTGCCCTGAAGTACGGCAACTCTTTCATTGATTTCTCAAAGGACAGTACACGCGAGAGCCTTCTCACTGTTGACCGTGAAGAGACACAGCAGCAGATAGAAAACCTGAGCACACCGGAAGGTGTCCAGAGCGTAAAGATATTTGATCATGGCGGAAAGATCTCTTTTACTTCGAATACCAACAGTATCGGAACATCTGTTGACAAGGCCTCCATCTCATGCAGAGGATGCCATGAGGAGCCCGAAAAATCCGGGGCTCTGCTCAGATCACCCCAAAAATGGTCTGTTTATAAAGATGAAAAAGACAGGACAGCACTTAAAATTATAAGTCCGATACTAAACGAGACCTCCTGCCATACCGCAAGTTGTCATGCCCATCCTGAAGAGCAGGAAGTCCTCGGTATAGTAGAAGCTGAGCTTTCCCTTGCCCTTCTTGATGAAGCATTATTCAAGCAGAGACTTGCCCTGATTGCCTATGTAATAGTGTTTGTATTTGCCGTATCACTGTTTCTCGGAATAATCAACTATAATATAGTTACCAAACCCGTTAACAAACTCGCCAGAGGCATGGAGCATGTTGCAGGCGGCGATCTGGATCATCCCGTCCATATTAAATCGATTGATGAAATAGGAGTGCTCGCGAATACATTTAATTCCATGATTAAGGATTTAAAGGCCGCAAGTGAACAGATGGAGCGCTGGACACAGACACTTGAGGAAGAGGTCGCAAAGAAGACCGAAGAAATACAGAGGACACAGACCGGTCTTATCCAGACAGAGAAACTGGCATCACTCGGAAGGATGGCAGCCGGTGTCGCGCATGAAATTAACAACCCGCTTACCGGAGTCGTAACATTCGCACATCTGATGAAAAAACGTTTTACCCCGGGGAGTGACGACGCGGAAGATATAGATGTTATTATAGAGCAGGCTGAAAGGTGTGCAAAAATTATAAAAAACCTTCTGACCTTTGCCAGGGCGACACCTTCTGAAAGGGGACAGATCGTTGTAAATAATGTAATAAGCAAGACCATGTCGCTGGTAAAGAACCAGGAGAAATTTCATAACGTCAAATTTGACCTTAACCTGGCCGAGGTCCCATTGGTTGCACACGGGGACGGGACCCAGTTTCAGCAGATATGCCTGAATATGTTTTTAAATGCCGCCGATGCCATGAACCTTCGTGGTAATATAACTGTTACGTCGCATGAGGTCGAAGAGGACGGCAAACCCTTTGCTGAAGTAATATTTACAGACACGGGCAGCGGAATAAAGGAAGAGGACCTCCCGAAACTCTTTGAACCTTTTTTCACAACTAAACCGGTGGACAAGGGAACAGGACTCGGGCTTTCGATCACCCACGGCATCGTTAAACATTTAGGAGGCAATATCAGGGTAGAAAGTACGATCGGAAAAGGGACAAGCTTTTTTGTCAGACTACCCCTGTCGGAGCAAACAACATGAGAAAAGTGCTGGTGATTGATGATGAGGCCATTGTAAGGATAAGCAGTAAAAGGACACTTGTCCCGGAAGGGTATGAGGTAAAACTGGCTGATAGCGGCAGGGAAGGAATTGAAATTCTCGAAAAAGAATTGTTCGATGTCATACTGCTTGACCTGAAAATGCCTGATATGGGGGGCATTGATGTGCTGAAGGTCATTATGGAGAGATGGCCGGAGACAAAGGTCATAATAGTAACCGGCTTCAGTACAGTCGACACTGCTGTAGAGGCGCTCAGGCTGGGGGCATTCAACCATATTGAAAAACCATTCACCCCTGATTCCCTGCTGGCCGCAGTACAGGAAGTCTTTGATAAAAAGGACTAGGTGTATCTACCCACAGAATCCAAAACATGACCGGGACCTGGAGCAGAAGGAAAAATGATCTTAAAAGAAATAATAAAAATTCTTAATGCAACTACTATTACCAGTTCTGTTGACAGGGAGCTGAACATCAAGACTGCATGCAGTGCTGATATGATGAGCGCCGTACTCTATTACCACACCCCTGACTCACTGCTTATTACCGGGCTTGCACAGCCGCAGGTAATAAGGACGGCAGAGATTGCCGGGATAAAGACAATCCTGTTCATCCTTGACAAAAAGCCTGCTGAGAACATCATATCACTCGCTGAAAAACATAATATATCTTTGCTCAGCACGCCATTCTGCATGTATACCGCATCGGGAAAACTCTTTGAGGCAGGCCTGCCAAGCTGCCAGGGTAAATAAACATGCCGCTTAATATCGACGAGAACATAGAAGGCAGTTTTCAGGTAATCGGGGGAAACTTCGATAAGGCGGGAGAGGCATCCAGCCAGTTAAAGCTCAAACTCTTTGAGGTCGGGGCTGATGAGGATGTTATCAGGCGCGCGGCGATAGCAACCTTTGAAGCAGAGATGAATGTAATAATTTATGCGGCTGCCGGAAGGCTGCAGTACCTCATTACACCAAGCTATATCGAAATCAGAATTGAAGACATGGGGCCTGGTATTGAGGATACTGACCAGGCAATGCAGGAAGGATATTCCACCGCACCGGACTGGGTACGGGAAATGGGCTGGGGCGCGGGCATGGGCCTTCCGAACATGAAAAAAAACTCGGACAAATTCAAGATCGATTCAATTGTCGGAGAAGGAACAACCATAGAAATGATCATGAACTTTCCGTAGCATCCTGAAAAAAACAGGATGCTTGATTACACAGATTAAACGGCGCAGATTTCACCGATAAAAACACAGGAGGAACTCCATGAAACTTAATGACCTGGTTGAGGAATTATCCCTGGAAGCAAAAACCTTTAAAGAAGGCCTGCAGAATGAGATCGCTGGCGCATATGTGAGCGACCTGCTCTCGGATGTAATGGGCAACAGCAAAAAAGGGGATGTCTGGGTAACCCTGCAGACCCACTTGAATATAGTAGCTGTAGCCGGACATGCCGGACTTGCCGGAATCATAATAGTCGGAGGACGTCAGCTCCAGGAGGCAGTACTGCAAAAAGCCGAAGCAGAAAAAATCACGATAATGTCGACCCCTCTCTCTGCGTTCGAGACTGCTGGCAGGTTGTATAAGCTTCTTACATAGAGTCTATCTATAAACTCAAACGTCGAACCGTCATTCCCGCAGTCTGTTGAGCGGGAATCCAGTCTTTTCAACAGCTTCTGGATGCCCGATTACTGACTTCGGGCATGACAAAAATAAAAAACGGCAATTCATGGACAAACACTAAATAACGCAGTGGCCGTTTCCTTCATGCATTAAGATAGAACATCCGGAAACTATGCCCGGAATTCATATACCATTACAGAATATAATCCAGATAGTTCTCTCTATTGATTATCCTGAATTCAGCATTATCATATGTCCCTATCCAGTCTTTTGGCGCTTTCCGCTTTTTTCTTTCTGACCATTTGAATTCGTATCCATACAACACACCTTCCCGCTCTTCAACTATATCAATCTCCTGCCCGTCATATGTCCGCCAAAAATAGAATGATCCGTATATGTTCTGATAAGCGCATTTCTTAAACCGTTCGACAGCTACAAAATTCTCCCACAGGATACCCACATCGTTGCGACTGTCAATAGAGTTGAATTGTGATATAACAGCATTCCTTATACCATTGTCTAAAAAATAATACTTGGCCTTGCTCACTATTTCTTTTCGCAGGTTTCTGCTAAATCCGCCTATTCTCTTAATGACAAAAGCCTTTTCAAAAATATCCAGATAACGTCCCACGGTTTTCACATCGAGTTTCACCTGAGTTGCCAGCTCGTTAAGGGATACCTGGCTTCCTGCCTGAAATGCAAGAAGCTTTAAAAGATCAAGCAGTACCCTGGGACCTTTAATCCTTTCCAATGCAATAATGTCTTTTAACAGATAGGAGTTGACCAGTTCCTCAAGAACATTGATCTTCTCCTTTCTGGTCCTGGCTGTAACAACCTCAGGATAAGAACCGAAGACAAGAAAGTCCTCAAGCCTGTCTTTCAATTCGTAACGGTTCTGAATCAATGCAAGTTCCTGATGGGAAACCGGGTAGAGTGTTACTGTTTTCTTTCTTCCTGTCAACGGCTCACCGATTGCGCCTGCCAGATCAAAAGATGACGAACCGGTTGCTATCACCATAATATCCGGTATCTGATCAACAATGATTTTCAGCCCGACGCCGACACCGGGAATCTGCTGTGCCTCATCAATGGCAATCAGATCATATCCCGATGCATATTCAAGAATCTGG
Source organism: Nitrospirota bacterium (assembly GCA_039715075.1). Taxonomy (GTDB): domain Bacteria; phylum Nitrospirota; class Thermodesulfovibrionia; order UBA6902; family UBA6902; genus JBDLIC01. Next base: position 449 of record JBDLIC010000040.1, on the reverse strand, counting down.
TTAAAATCCCCTGAGCTCAGGATTTGCTGCACCCTGATATTATCCCCTGAATCAAGTTTATAGTTCAGTTTACAATTGGAGAGAAAATTATTTAATAGTGTGGTTTTACCTACTTGCCTCGGGCCATATATCACAAGGACTTTATTTGGTTTAATTAATTTACCCAGTTCATAAATGCGCTTAATCATACATATCTAATAACATAAATCCATATTTTTGTCAAAATTTATGGAATTTAAATCCATATTTTTAGCTAATTTTATTATAGTGCCTGATCATTATCCTCAATTATCAATGAGTTTGAAGCAGACAGGATTTCATTTGGAAGTTGAAGTTATCAACTATTTTGATCATGTGCCAGAAAACAAGCTAACTTACAGTAACTCTCAGTTTGAAATTTTACTTCTGATGCAATATTTCTAATGTTAATGATCAAGTTTCCTTTTCTC
>JBDLIC010000039.1:0-25596 GCA_039715075.1 Nitrospirota bacterium | reverse complement strand
ACAGCTTAATTAACAAGATCAACTCCGTTAAAAATCATCAACAAGCAAGATGTTACCAGTAACCTCCCAACCCATCAAGAGAAAACCGAACTTTCATCCAAGCATAACCAGTGCTTGGAATTTTTAATATATTTAATTATTATTATATAGTTAAATAAGCTGATTTCTGTCAGAAAGGAAATACATTGAGAATAGTCTTTTTCGGTACCCCGGACTTTGCTGTCCTGCCTCTTGAAAGACTCCTGGATTCCGGTCATGAAGTTGCAGCAGTCGTAACACAGCCAGACAGGCAGAGCGGGCGCGGGAGGCGTGTGAAGTCCTGTCCTGTGAAGGTTGAGGCATTAAACGCAGGGTTGAAGGTTATCCAGCCTTTAAGAGCAAGGGACGCGGATTTTATGGATGAGCTTAAATCATTAAACCCTTCCATAATAATAGTTGTTGCATACGGACAGATCCTGCCTCCTGAGATAATCGATATGCCGGAATTCGGATGTGTGAATATCCATGCTTCCCTGCTGCCGAAATACCGCGGTGCTGCGCCTGTGAACTGGGCGATTATAAATGGAGAGGAAAAAACAGGGGTGACCATAATGCTTATGGATGAAGGTATGGATACAGGGCCTCTCCTACTTCAGGAGGAAGTGAAGATAGCCCCTGATGATACTACCGGGAGCCTTTTGGAGAAGCTTTCAAAAATTGGGGCGGACATTCTGCTTCCTGCTATTGAAGGACTCGAAAAGGGCAGTATAAAGCCTGAAGCCCAGTCCGATGAAGCATCATATGCACCGATTATGAAAAAAACGGACGGGCTTATCAACTGGTCAAAACAGGCTGATGAATTAAGCAGTTTTATCAATGGAATGAACCCCTGGCCCGGGGCATATAGCTTTATTGAGAAGGAAAGGGTTAAAATCCTGAAAGCAGTGCCGGACAACTCTGTTGAAGGGCCTGTCTGTAAAGAAAAGGAGGGCGGGGTTATTGCCAGGGCGGACAAGGGCGGGTTGCTCGTCTGTACAGGCAGTGGCAGTCTCTCAATACTCGAGATCCAGCCGCCCGGAAAACCTGCGATGCCTGTGAAGGCATTTCTTCAGGGGAGAATACTGAAGGAAGGGACAAGGTTCCAGAGTTCTTGATTAGAGGATGCTGAAAAATTTCTATAAAATACTCTTTTACTCTATTACATTTATTGCTGTAGGCGCTGTGGCGGCGTTTCTTGTTTACAAGATACTCAATTTTGACAAGACCGGCGAAGTGCCTATGCTGGTAGGAAAGAACATTACAGAGGCTTCTGAACTCTTAAACAAGAGAAAGCTATTTATTAATGTAGAAGGCAGGGAACATAATGATGAAGTCCCTGAAGGCCATATTATAAAGCAGGACGTTGAACCCGGGAAAGATATCTCGGTCGGTGTCGAGGTCAATGTTGTTGTCAGCAAAGGAGTGGAAATGTATTCAATGCCCTCCTTTGAAGGTCAGCTTCTTAATGATGCAAAACTGACATTGATAAACCTTGATATGAAGATCAAAAAGGTTACATTGATACATTCGGATTCTATTGAAAAGGGAAAGATTATTGCACAGAGGCCGCTTCCCGGAACTATCAGCAATAATGAAGTAAACTTCCTTGTAAGTCTGGGAAGCTATCCGGTATCTTACAAGTGCCCTTCTTTTGTTAATATGACTCTTGATAACGCCAGGGTGCTGGCAAAGGAGCTTGGGATCAAATTGATAGAAAAGGAACAGGGCAGCAAGGTGATATTTCAGAAACCCGAGGCTGACGCATTGGTCAAAAAGGGCGGTTCAGTGGAAGTCACGCTGGGACGCGGCTGGGGAATGTGGTTTTGAGAGCTATTGAAATAGCTCTCTGATTGCACAGATTAAAAGAATGATTACACAGATAAGAATAAAGGCTCAAAAAATAATCTGTGAAATCGTCTTTTTTAATCTGTGTAATCAATTATATTTATATAATGGAGGAGGGTTTTATGGTTAAGATAGCGCCGTCTATATTGTCGGCTGATTTTGCGAAACTCGGGGAGGATGTGAACGCTGCCGAGAAGGCGGGGGCTGACTGGATTCATGTGGATGTGATGGACGGGCACTTTGTTCCTAATATCACGATCGGGCCGCTCGTTGTCAGTGCTGTGAAGAAGATTGCAAAAGTTCCGCTTGATGTTCATCTTATGATTGAGAATCCCGATCTTTATGTTAAGGAGTTTGCGGAGTGCGGCTCTGACATTATTACTATCCATGAGGAAGCGACTGTTCATCTGCACAGGTCTATCCAGAACATAAAGGAGTGCGGTGTGAAGGCCGGGGTATCGATCAACCCTGCGACCCCTGTCGGTAATATCGAACTTGTGCTCCCCTATGTTGATCTGGTGCTTATCATGTCCGTTAATCCTGGATTCGGCGGACAGAGCTTTATACCTGAGGCGTTGCAGAAGATTAAAGAATTGAAAAAAATGATAGTTGATAAAAATCTTAATGTTGAAATAGAGGTGGATGGCGGAGTCAAGACAGACAACGTGGCTGAAGTTGTGAAAGCGGGTGCTGATATTGTTGTTATGGGCAGTGCGTTTTATAACTCGGCAGATTATGCTGAAACTGTGAAGGCCGTCAGGGAGATGTGCTCTTGAAGAAGAACAGAACAGGCATGGGCGAAGCGCTCTTTGAAAGGGCTGAAAAATACAGGAGCATAGCAAAGTATGATAAAGCGGTTGAAGTCTACGATAAGTCTTTAAGTGCTTTCAGAAAAGAATCGGACATTCCCTCAATGCTCAACTGCTTTTTGGCTCTGGGCGATACCCTCAGGGCAAAGGGGGACTTTACAAAGGCAAAGAAATTTTACAGTGAGGGCCTCGGCCTTTCGGAGATCCTGGACGACAGGGCTTCAGAGGCGGATGCACTGGTCGGGCTTGGATTAAGTATCAGGGCGCTTGGGAACTGGAGTGAAGCCATGAGCATGGTTAACAGGGCCGGCCGTCTGTATAAAACCATTCATGACAGTAAAGGTGAGGCCTTTACTCTCTGGGCAAGGGCGGGTACCTACAGGATAAAGGGGGACGTTAACAGGGCGGTATCAACCTATCACCACGCCCTTGAGAAGTTTCGCGCCTTGAGGGACAGGTCAGGAGTGGCGTATTCATATTGCGGGCTCGGGGGCAGCTCAAGAGTTGCATGTAAGTTCAGGGAGTCCGAGAAATATTATAGTCAGGCAAACCGGAGTTTCAACCGTCTGGAAGATATTTTCGGTCTCGCCTATTCATATTGCGGACTAGGCAATGCAAGGAGGATGGACGGAGATTTCAGTAATGCCCTGAAATACTTTAAGAAAGCAGAGGTCTTATACAGCAGGATCGATGACAGGGTCAGCTATGCATACACTCTATGGAGCACAGGAGAAACCTGTATCATGCTGGGAAAAATGCAGAAGGCGGCTGAGAGCTTTATCAAATCGGATGATCTGTTTAAGCAGACAAAGGACCCCAGGGGCAGAATATACTGCATGCTCGGCACAGGTGAAATCGATTACCTGAGTGGAAAGACAAAAAAGGCCGTAAATACATTTGCCAGGGCCCTGAAGTCTGCAGAGAGTTACGGCTTAGGGCTGGAAAAAAAATATGCCCGGAAGCTTCTCGCCGCATCCAGGCATGGCAGAGGGTTCCCTTTTAATCTTCCATAAACTGTAAATTCATTTAATTATTGATAATTTCGCTGCATAAACTTATACTGTTTATTGAAATTAAACAATATAATTGTTAGTATGGATGTGATAAATATGAATATATCCGATACTCTTGATGAGAAGTCTTCAGATGAGAAGGACGATTTAGTACAGGCGAGTTTTTTGAACAGGCTTGTTGCCCGGACGATTGACTTTATAATTGTTGTGGCCCTGCTCGAAATAATTCCAAAGATCGGTTACTTTGCGGGGCTTGCCTATATCCTGATAGCTGACGGACTGTTCCAGGGACGGAGTGTCGGAAAGAAGCTTTTAGGACTTAAAGTGGTTTTTTATATTGAACCCGAAGAGCCCATAGAGTGCAGCATCAAAGAATCAATTTTCAGGAATTTTCCGTTTGCAGCGGGATATATCCTGTACGGGATCCTCGGAGGCATACCTTTAATAGGATGGCTGTTGTCGTTTGTAACTGTAGTGGGAATTATGCTGTTTGAGAGTCTCCTGATAATGGGTAATGACAGGGGAATGAGATTTGGAGATGAGATTGCGAAGACTCGCGTTGTTGAAGACAAAGGGGGAGTGAATGTTTAATAAAATTCTGGGATGGTTTTCAAATGATCTTGCCATAGATCTTGGCACTGCCAATACTCTGGTTTTTGCAAAGGGAAAGGGCATTGTGTGTAACGAGCCTTCGGTTGTGGCAATACAGAAAGACAAGGTAATCGCGGTCGGTACCGAGGCACGGAAGATGCTGGGAAGGACCCCCGCGAATATAACTGCAATGAGGCCCCTGAAAGAGGGGGTAATCGCCGACTTTGACAAGACCGGGGAAATGCTCAAGTACTTTATACGGAAGGTCCATAACCGTAAGAGCTTTATTTCTCCCAGAATAGCCATTGGTGTGCCCTCCGGGATAACACAGGTCGAGCAGAGGGCGGTCAAAGATTCAGCGCAGGCATCCGGTGCAAGAGAAATATATCTTATCGAGGAGCCCATGGCAGCGGCCCTTGGTGTTGGACTGCCTATTGGTGAGCCCTCCGGAAATATGATAGTCGATATTGGCGGCGGAACTACTGATGTCGCGGTCATTTCCCTTCACGGTGTTGTTTACAGCAAGGCCGTCAGGATGGGCGGTGACAAGATGGACGAGGACATTGTTAACCACATAAAAAGCAAGGGCCGGATCCTGATCGGTGAGAGGTCTGCCGAATCTATCAAGAGACAGATCGGTTCAGCGTTTAAGATAGATGACGAGAACAGGTCAATGGATGTAAAGGGCAGGGACCTTGTTTCGGGCATCCCGAAGACTATTACGATATTTGAGGATGAGATAAGAGAGGCGATTACCGAGACCATTACTGTAATCATTAATGCAATAAAGGTGGCCCTTGAAAACACTCCTCCGGAGCTCGCGTCCGACATAGTAGACAGGGGGATCGTTCTTGCCGGAGGCGGTGCGCTTTTGAGAGGACTGGATTCACTGATTAAACATGAAACCGCCCTTCCTGTAATTGTTGCTGAAGAACCGCTCCTTGCAGTTGTTAACGGTGTCGGCAAGGTGCTGGATGACCTGGATATTCTGGGCAGGGTTTCACTATGATAAATAATCCCGGATGCTAAGAAAAAAATTCTTCCTTTTTGTATTCTTTATTATCCTTTTATTCGCGCTGCTCACACTCCAGGGCATTAAGGGTAAAAGCCGTTTTATAGACTTTCCTCTCTACCCTCTTAAGCTACTTGAACAGGGCGGTACCGCTGTTATCAACAGCGTAAAAAATACCTTTAATTCCTATATCATGATTGTCGGAAAGGAAGAAGAAAACAGAAGGCTTGCTGATGAGCTGAATGAATTCAAAGAAGCAGAGAACAGATATCTCGAAACCGGACTTGAAAATGAACGGTTGAGAAAGATCCTGCAGTTGAAGTCCAGAAGGCATGATTATGTTACATCTGCAGAGGTCTTTGCCCGGGACCCTTCGAGCTGGTTTCAGAAGTTGTGGATAAACAAGGGGACGGACGACGGTGTTGAGAGAGACATGGTTGTGGTAACATCACTCGGGCCCGTAGGGAGAATCCACAGAGTCATGAAACAAGGGGCAAACGTAATGCTCATTACGGATGTGAACTCCTCTGTTGCTGTCAGGCTGCAGTCATCAAGAATTGAAGGTATCCTGGAGGGGAGGGGAGATGACAGGTGCTACATGAAATATGTTTCAAAGGACGTCAAGGTTAAGCCCGGTGAGTTGATCATCACGTCCGGACTTGAGGGGATATATCCCAGAGGTATGCTGATAGGGTATGTGACGGACGTGAAGAGCGAGGGGGAAGAAATCTTTCAGTTGATAGAAGTTGCTCCTGCCCAGAGCCTCAGCACCCTTGAAGAGGTTGCGGTCCTTAAGAGATGAAGAAATTTCTGCTATATCTGATTATGGCATATCTTGCACTTACAGTGCAGGCAATCTTCTTTAAAGGAAGCAAGCCTGATTTTGTACTTGTGCTTGTATGTTTTTATTCACTCAGACACGGAGATTTGCGAGGAATAGCATATGGGGCTCTGACCGGTCTGCTTATTGATACAGCAGGGGGAGTTATACTCGGCCCCCATATTGTAAGTAAATCTCTTGCAGCCTTTCTGATATGGGCGGTCAGGGAAAAGATGTTCCAGTGGAACATCTTTATTAACACAGTTTTAATTGCCATTCTGTCAATCGTTGATATTTTCGTTGTTTACATCTGCCTTGAGGTTTTTTCAGGGGTGCCTCTTGATAATATGCCGATAAAGATTTTTGTGATGCAGGTAATATATACAGTTGTGGCTTCAGTGGCAGCATATAAGTTTTTAAAGCCGGGTAAGGTCAGGGATATGCTGTTTCAGGATTGATCCGGAAATGACAGCCTGATATTGCCTTAAATAAGGGCAGCAGGCATTCTTAATATGGAACAAAGAATAAACATAGCTGTATATATCATCATCTTTGCTTTTGGCATATTCCTGTTCAGACTCTGGGACCTCCAGATCATAAAGGGCAATGAATACAAAAAGATTGATGAAAAGAACCGGTTAAGAGTTATAGATATCCCCGCTCCCAGGGGAATTATCCATGACAGGAACGGCAAGGTGCTGGTGAAGAACGTTCCTTCATTTGATATATCTGTTTTCAAGGAGGACATACCGAGGGACCCGGAGACATTAAAGGCACTTGGAAGGCTGCTCGGGATTACCCACGATGACATCAGGAACAGACTCGAAAAAAGTTCTGTTAAAAGGTTTAAGCCGGTTAAGCTCAAGCAGAATGTCTCCTTTAAGCAGGTTGCTAAAGTGGAGGCAAGAAAAGTCGATTTCCCCGGACTTCATGTGGAGGTGGTAGGGGGAAGAGAATATATTTACGGACACTCTGCCAGCCATGTCATAGGGTACCTGGGACGTCTCAGCCTTGCACAACTTAGTGATCCTAAATACAGTGATGTCCCCCCTGAATCATTCATAGGCCAGTTCGGTGCTGAAAAGGTGTTTGACCCGTCACTGAGAGGTGCCGGCGGCAAGAAGATACTTGAGGTCGATGCACTCGGCAGTATTATTAAAGTCGTACGCATACAGAGACCGGTGAAGGGGGAGGACGCGGACCTGACTATTGACATTGATCTTCAGGTAGAGGCTGAAAAGAGTCTGAAAGGAAAAGCAGGTGCAATCGTTGCTTTAAAACCGGATACAGGTGAGGTCCTGGCCCTTGCCAGTGCGCCATCGTTTGACCCTAATCTTTTTGTGCGGGGAATCAAGTATAAGGACTGGAAAAAACTTGTGAAAGATCCCAGCAAGCCTTTATTGAACAGGGCAATCCAGAGCCAGTATCCTCCGGGGTCAACGTTTAAAATAATTTCAGCCATTGCCGCCCTTGAGGAAGGCACTGTAACTGACGACACCACTTTCGAGTGCAAGGGATCAATATATTTCGGCAGGGTCTTCAGGTGCTGGAAGGCTGCTGGTCACGGCAGTGTCAATCTGCATAAAGCGATCAGGGAGTCATGCGATGTATATTTTTATGAGGTTGCTAAAAAATTACATGTAGACATGCTGGCGCAATATGCATTCGGCTTTGGTCTGGGCAGGGCCACAGGCATAGAGCTTGAAGGAGAGGTCCGGGGGCTTGTCCCTACCAGCGGCTGGAAACTTGACAGGAAGAATGAGCGGTGGTATACAGGCGAAACCCTTAATACAATAATCGGCCAGGGTTATCTGTCTGCTACACCGATACAGATGGCCAGACTCATGGCTGCGGTAGTTAACGGGGGAATGTTATATAAACCATATTTGTTAAAAGACGGGGATGTCAATAGAGAGGCAGAGGGTATAGTAGAGATCCGGCCTGAAACTACAGAAATAATCAGAAAGGCCCTCATCGCTGTTGTCGAAGAAAAAGACGGGACCGGCAAACTGGCGAAAACAGACATGGTACGTGTAGGCGGCAAAACCGGCACAACACAGGTGATTGGAGGTGTTGTGAAAGGCGATAAAATACCTGACAAATATAAAGACCATGCATGGTTTGTAGCATTTGCACCGGAAAAGGCCCCGCAGATAGCTGTTGCAGTATTTGTGGAGCACGGAGGACATGGAAGTTCAAGTGCCGCGCCCATAGCGAAGAGAATAATAGAGGCTTATTACAGGAATCTTCAGAAGATAGAGTCAGTCCAGGGTGAAGGGTAGAATGAAAACAATTGACGAATGACGATTGACGAAATAACGAAATAACGAAAATGATTGACAGGAGACTCATCAACAGCTTTGACTGGAGCATTTTAATTGTACCTCTTATATTGTCATTGATAGGGGTAATGACAATTTACAGTGCAACAAGGCCCGTATTGAATGTGGAACAGCAGTCATTTTTTCTCAGGCAGTTTTACTGGATCATTTTGAGCCTTATCGCCTTTTTTGTTGTGGTAAGCGTTGACTATAAACAGTTGATCAGATTTGCATATCTGATATTTATATTCGGGATTATTCTGCTTGTGATTGTCCTGCTTTTCGGGAGAAAAGGCATGGGAGCCCAAAGGTGGATCAACCTCGGATTTTTATCTTTTCAGCCTTCGGAGTTTTTTAAGCTTTTTTTTATTATCGCTCTCTCACGTTATCTCTCCGGAATGGGTCAGGAGACAAGACTGGGTTTTGCGGAACTTGCCAGAATCACGGCAGTATTTGTTGCGGTCCCTGCCGTACTTATCCTTAGACAGCCCGATCTTGGTACGACCCTGATACTGCTGTTTATATTTACCACGATGGTTTTAGTTGCAGGAATTCGGAGAAAGATCATCCTGATAACGATTGTCACAATGCTTGTGTCTCTCCCCATAACAGGGAAAATTATGTGGAAGGGTATGAAGGACTATCAGAAAAAGCGAATAATAGCATTTATTGACCCACAGGCCGACCCTCACGGCATTGGCTACCATATAACTCAATCAAAGGTCTCTATTGGTTCAGGTGGTTTCTTGGGGAAGGGATATATGAAGGGGACACAGGGCCCATACAGATTTCTTCCTGAAAAACATACTGATTTTATTTTTTCGATCTTTGCAGAAGAGAGGGGATTCCTGGGGAGCGTTATTTTGTTTTTTCTGTATTTCTTTATAATCTGGAGGGGCTTTGATACTGCAAAGAAAGCGCGGGATATGGAAGGGTGTTTTCTTGCCCTTGGTGTAACGTTTATGTTTTCTTTTTATTTTTTCATTAATGTCGGGATGACACTCGGGATTATGCCGGTTGTGGGGGTGCCGCTGCCCTTAATGAGTTACGGCGGGACCGCACTGCTGTCGAACTTTCTCGCTCTCAGCATACTCGAAAATGTCAGGATGCGCAGGTTTGCGTTGTACTATTAAAGACAGGGTTCGAGGGGTCAAGGGTTCAAGGGTAAAAGACAGAAAAACGGATTTATATTCCTCTCGACCCATTAACATGAAATATCGTATAATTAATTTTCACATTAAGATTGTTGCTTTTTTATAATGAGTTATCGGGAGGAACAGGAGAATATAAAAAGACGGTTTTTTACCCTTGAACCCTAGAATCCTTGACTCCTCGAACCCTTAAAAAAAATGATTGTAAGATTTATTGAATTCATAGGTGAACTGATAGAAAGACCTGCAATAGAAATCGGCAGGATTGTTCTCCTCTTTTATTCTATTCTGAAAAGAATTGCAAAACCCCCTTTTGAAATCAGGAACATCATAAGACAAATGCTGGAAGTCGGTGTGAACTCACTGCCGGTCGTCCTGATAACAGCAGTGTTTACAGGTATGGTCCTGGCTCTCCAGAGCTATACGGGATTCAAGAGGTTCGGCGCTGAAAAACTGGTCGGTTCAGTTGTTGCGCTTTCGATGACCAGAGAACTCGGCCCGGTATTGACGGCTCTGATAGTGACCGGCCGTGCAGGTGCAGCAATGGCCGCTGAGCTGGGAACTATGAGGGTCACGGAGCAGATAGACGCACTCGAAACACTTGCCACGAACCCTGTCAAGTATCTTGTAATTCCAAGGTTTTTGTCAGGCATGATTATGCTTCCGGCGCTGACCGTAGTCACTGACATCATAGGTATTATTGGAGGTTATTTTGTTACCGTGGTGCTGCTCGGCGCAAGCTCGAAATCGTACCTGAGGACGACCTGGGACTTCCTCCAGATGGAGGACATCTACATTGGCCTTATCAAGGCGTGTTTTTTCGGCGCGGCATTTACACTGATAAGCTGCTATAAAGGTTTTTATACTGAAGGAGGAGCTGAAGGTGTCGGGAAAGCAACGACCGGCGCAGTTGTCATTTCATCAATGATAATATTGATATCCGATTATTTTATGTCTGCATGGCTGTTTTAATGATAACGTTAAAGAACATACATAAATCTTTTGGCGCTAAACAGGTTTTGCTGGGTGTCAACCTTGAAGCGAAAAAAGGGGAAAGCCTTGTTATTATCGGCGGGAGCGGATCAGGTAAAAGCGTACTCCTCAAGCATATCATTGGGCTCCTGGAACCGGATAAGGGTTCGGTAATTGTAAGCTCAACAGACCTGTCAGAACTAGATGAAGACGGATTAAATTTTCTCAGGAAGAGGTTCGGAATGCTATTCCAGTCATCAGCATTGTTTGACTCAATGAGAGTATGGGAGAATGTCGGATTCGGACTGAAGCGTCATACACGTATGTCTGAGGCCGATATAAAGGAAGTTGCAATAGATAAGCTTAAAATGGTCGGTCTTGTAGGTGTTGAGGATGTAATGCCGTCAGAACTTTCGGGGGGTATGAGGAAGAGAGTAGGCCTTGCGAGAGCGATAGCCATGAAGCCGGACATAATGTTATATGATGAGCCCACAACCGGGCTTGACCCGATAATGGCTGATGCGATCAATGAACTGATTATCAAAATGAGAGAGACGCTGAAAGTAACCTCTGTTACAATTACACATGATATGAAAAGCGCTTACAGGATTGCAGATACCATTGCCATGCTTTATAATGGTGTAATTGTTGCCAGCGGCTCACCCGAAGAAATAAAGAATACACCGGATCCTGTAGTCCGTCAGTTTGTCGAGGGACGTGCAAAGGGACCTATAACATTAGAGGGAATAACCAGATGAGAGAGTCTTCTACTGAACTGAAGGTCGGGATTTTTGCAATTATTGTCATCATGGTCCTTTCTTATATGACATTCAAGGTCGGCAGTCTTCCCCTTCTCTGGGAGAAGGGTTACAGGCTTTACGCTGAATTTGACGATATAAGCGGTCTGGATGAAAAGTCCCGTATAAAGATTGCCGGTGTTGAAGCAGGAATAGTTGACAGGATACAGCTTGAAGGCGGAAAGGCCAGGCTCACCCTTCTGTTGAACCCTGATGTAAAGGTGCACGGAAACGCTATCGCATATTTAAGAATGACCGGTCTTCTGGGTGATAAGTATATTGCGCTGGATACCGGGACTGTTGATGCCCCGCTTCTTGAATCAGGCGGCATGATAAAGCGGACCATGCCTGCAGCGAATATTGATATGCTTGCCAACAACCTGACACACGCAGCAATTTACATAAGTGACCTGATGAAAAACATAAATAATATTTTAGGCGACCCGGAAAGGAATGCTATCAGGGAGTCCATTTTCAACCTGAGGACATTTTCAAAAAATCTCAGAGAGATGTCAGAGGAGAACAGGGTGCCGATTAATACGATAATTGCACAGCTGGAAGAATTTACCGGAACGTTAAACAGCCGGGGCCCCGGCATACTGGATAACTTTGAAGTGATGGCGAAGAATGTTGGTGAAAAGGGCCCGGGACTTGTAGATGATCTTAGCAAAGCTGCGAAAGAACTCAGGGAAATTATGGAGGAAAACAGAGGCACATTGAAAACGGGTATGAAAAATTTTGCAGCGGCTTCGGAATCGGTAAGTAACATCAGCAGAAAAGTAGAAGCAGGAGAAGGTACAGTAGGGAAACTTGTGCATGATAACAGGCTTTATGATTCTGTTACCAATGTCTCTGATGAAATCGGCAAGGCGCTTGATGTTGTCGGCAAGTTAAAAACTATCATGAATTTCGATACTGAATATAATACTGAGGAGGCTGAATTAAAGGGCCGTTTTGACCTGACATTAATGCCTGATAAATATAATTATTACATTCTTGGTATTGTTTCTGATCCAAGGGGTTCTGTTGAAACAACCGAAACGACCGTTAATGGTGTAACGACGACCGAGGAAGAGGTGAAGAGCAGCATTGAATTTACCGCACAATTTGTAAAAAGATTTCAGGATTTTGCCTTGAGGATTGGGTTAATGGAAAACAGCTTTGGCTTCGGGGCAGACTATTTCTTTAATGATGATCAAGGAAAACTGGAGGTTGACATGTGGGACTTTGGCACCGATGAAGTAGATGCGGACAACCTGCATGCAAGAATTGGTGTAGACTATAAAATTTTCAAGTATCTCTTTGTGAGCGGCGGAATTGACAATCTCTTAAATGAAAGCCGGCGCGGGATCTATGTCGGCGGCGGACTAAAGTTTGAGGACAAGGATTTCAAGTATCTCTTTGGGAAGTCCCCGAGTATTTCGCTTCCGTAATAGTTCTCCTGCCATTTTTCTTCTTTTCTAAGGTTGTTTTTCTTGTTGGAAACAGTTGTGTTTCAATATTTCCTGTCCATGCCCAATGGGGCAATTCGTGAATTACCCTGTTTTTTGACAGGATTAACAGGATGATCATAATAAATAAAATCTGCTATCTACGAGTGAAAATTGTATAATTGATTATCATGGATGTACAGAATCTCAGGAAATGCATAAGAGGAGAAATATGAGTGGCGGAAACATACCCTTATTCGCTTGGATGAAAGAAATATTTCACAGGAAGACATCCTGAAGGTGATTCTTAATGGTGAGGTTATTGAGGATTATCCGGATAATAAACCGTTTCCAAGTTGTCTTATGTTGGGCATGGTTTCAGGGAAGCCTTATCATGTAGTAGCTGCTTTAGATATCAAAAGTACTCAGGCTTATATTATTACAGCATATGAGCCTTCCCGTGATAAATTTGAACCTGATTTTAAAACGAGGAGGAAATAATGACGTCAGAAAATAAATGCCCCCTTTGCGGCGCCGATAAGACGATCGGAAAGACAATCTATAGTGTAGACCTTGGCTTCGGCGTTGTTGTTGTCAGAAATGTGCCGGCTATGGTTTGTTCTCAATGCGGTGAAGAATGGATTGATGCCGTTACCGCCAAGAAACTTGAAAAAATGGTAGTCATGGCTAAGAAAAATAAACTTCAGATTGAGATGGTAGAGTTTGCAGAGGTAGCGTAACAATGAAAGTGTGGCAACAATATATCCGGAAGACTTTGACGTGAAGATCATTTAAGGCTGGTTCTGTCCAGATGACTTTAGCCAATTTTTTAACCTTTTATATTTGAATAATCGGTCGGCCCCGTAGTAAGGAACATCCCTTTTTAGTATAAAGAGGTCAATGTCGTTTATGTCCCCCTCATCCCGGGCAGCCGAGCCAAATTGTCATGGTCTATACCTGAAATTGCAATTGTAGGGGTAATTCACGAATTGCCATCGAGTAGTTACTAAACTTGGTGAAATGAGTTATAATGTTGGTCGTAATATCTAAGAAACAGAGATCTTGCCATTGAATAGATAATGAGAAAATATTTAATAGTTTTCGTAATATCGATTTTTATCTCAGGCCTGCAGTCTTACGGGAATGCAGAGTCGGGCCTGACTATAAAGGAGCCTCTTTCTCCTGAAATCGAAACATCACCGTCTGACTTAACCGGAGGAGTAACCAGGATTAAGGACCAGATACTGGATTATTTTGCCCCGCTAAACGGCGTAGTGGAGGATGTCAGTGAAGGATCCGTGAAGATCAGGCCCGAGGGTGAAAACAGCGTCAGAAAAGGTATGAGATTTTCTGTCTTCAGAGAAGGGGAACATATATATCACCCCGTAACAAATGAATCTATCGGCAAGAGTGAAGCCTATGTCGGGAGGATTGAAGTGAAGGACCATAAACCATCCGGGGGGCTTTACATCTGTTCTATTATAAATGGAGATATCAGGGCCGGTGATACAGCAAGAATTACATCTTCAAAAGTGAAGCTTGCATTTTTCCAGGACAAAAAGGCTGACTGGAATCTGTCCGAGGTATTGCATGGGTCATTAATGGAATCAGGGCGTTTTGAAATTCTGGAGTCATATACTCCTTCATACACACCTGAAGACCTGTCTGAACTGGCCAGAAAGCTTGATGCGGAAGCGGTGCTCATGTTTTCAACCGGCAAGAAAGATGACAGCAAACTGATGAATGTGAAACTTTTCTGGGCTGAGGATGCAAAGATGTTCAGGGAAATACAGCAAGCCTCAGGACAGATTGTTACTGATATGTTTACGCCTGAAGAGGCCTTTATTTCCGAAGCGTTTACTGATACAGAGCCTTGGGGAAGTTACAATCTTTCGGGTGGTCGTTTAATGGCAATAGGTGATGTCGATGGAAACGGAGAAAATGAGCTTGTCATCAGCAACGGCAGCAGAATAACAATTTATGACCTGGCAAAGGAGATTCGCGAAATATGGTCTCTGAAAGGTTCTTTCGAGGGGAAACATCTGTCTGTTGATGTTCTCGACCTGAATAATAACGGGAGGGCCGAGATATTTGTTACGTCCCTTATTGACAAGAGTGATATTACTACTGATGTTGACAAAGCATTTTCTGCGCGCAGCAAAATGAAATCCTTTGTTATCGAATACGGCCCGTCAAAGAAGTACATGGTCATAGAGGACAACCTGCCATACTTTATGCGGATTGCAGGGAAAAAACTTCTGATGCAGAGGTTTGCTGCTAAAGGTATTTTCAGCGGACCTGTATATGAGGGGAAATGGCAGGAAGGCAGATACCAGACGGACAGGGCCCTCAAGCTTCCTGACAGGGTAAACATTTATGGGTTTACTTATGTTGACTGGCAAGACAGGGGGCAGGCATATGTAATGTCCTTTGATGATAATGGATATCTGGATCTTTTTGATGAAAGCGGATCACGTATTTGGAGCAGCGATGAAAAATATGGAAGGTTTTCACTTTCTATAAAAGGAAAATCTTATTCAGTTGATCAGTCCGATGCCAAAAGGGCAATAAGGGGCAGGCTGATATCTATTAAAACGGACCGGGGACAGGAAGTGATTGCAGTAAAAGAGATCCCTGTTGTAGAACGTGTGCCCGGATTTGGAGTGAAGGCGGCGGAGGTTTATTCTTTATGGTGGAATGACGGAGAAATGGAAGAGAAACTGATTATGGAAGAGGTATCCGGAAGCATCATGGATTACTGGATAGAAGGGAAGAGGCTCTTTCTTCTTGCACGGGGCGGACTTTTTTCAGTTGTGGAAAATGCGGCAGAAGGAAAACTTTCAAGGGGCAGTATCCTTTATTATTATAATCTTGGAGAGTAATGAAAATAAGGCATGTTGCATTAATAATGGACGGAAACGGGCGCTGGGCAAAACTTAGGGGACTTTCGCGGATTGAAGGTCACAGGAACGGTGTGAAGAGGGTGAATGAGATAATAGACGCGGCCCTTGACCAGAAATTGAAGGCAGTTACCTTTTATACGTTTTCAATGGAAAACTGGCAAAGGCCTGCCGCAGAAGTGAATGCACTGATGCGCCTCCTTTCTTCTTATATTAAGAAGGAAATGGACCGGCTGCACAGACAGAATATTATTTTCAGGGCGGTCGGGAACATTGAGAAGCTTCCGTCAGGCGTACAGAAGTTGTTGATGAAATTCGAGAACCTCACAAAGGACAATACCGGACTTATTGTATCAAGCGCGCTCAGTTACGGTGGAAGGGATGAGATAGTAAATGCGGTAAAGGGGATAATAAAGGCGGGTATAAAGCCTGAGGATGTTGATGAGAAAATGATGGCATCCTATCTTTTTACCAGGGGAATACCCGATCCTGATTTAATAATACGTACAAGTGGAGAGATGAGACTCAGCAACTTTCTCCTCTGGCAGTCTGCGTATTCAGAGTTTTTCTTTACTGATACACTCTGGCCTGACTTTGGAAGAGACGACTTCATATCTGCGATTCGTGAATACAAGAACAGGGACCGGAGATTCGGGGCATTGTCCGGGAAGGCTGAAAAGGCTGTCCGTTAATTTCAACAGGCAGGAACTTATATTAATTATAATTTGGTTGTAGGGGCGAACGGCTGTTCGCCCCTACACGGCATATAAGGACAAACATTCAATGCAGAAAAAAAGTGGTTTTAATGTAAAGAGACATGTTGCTGCAGCCGTCATTCTGCCTTTTTTTGTGGCATACCTTTACCTTCTGCCTCCATTTCCGTACTTCCTTGCATTTTTGATTGTTGTTGGCACGACCGCAATGTGGGAATTTTTTGTCATGTACAAAGTGCCGGTTAAAATGTATATTCCGGGAGTTATCGCAGGTGCTCTGATGCTTTATATGTCCTGTATCTATCCTGAGTATTTTCTTTATAGTTTTGTAATCAGCATGTTTATTATGATCCTGCTCAGACTTTTTTCTGCTGCAGCACCATCAGGATCCATGCGGGAACTGGGTCCGCTGGGCACAGGTTTTTTATATATTGCAGGACTTATGAGTTTTCAATGGTTTCTGAGGAAAACCGATCTTGGCCTTGGATATGTTTTTCTTTTGTATATCTCGGTCTGGTTTTCGGACAGCGGGGCATATTATATAGGTACGTACATGGGAAAGAACAAACTTTGTCCAACCATAAGTCCGAATAAGACTGTTGAAGGGGCCTTTGGAAGCATACTGGGGGGGGCTCTGGGTGCTGTTATTTCGAAGTTTATTTTTGGGATACCCCTTTCAATTGCAGGCATTGCGGTGGTCGGTGTGATTTTGGGAATAACGGCAATGACAGGTGATTTGATCGAATCCATGTTTAAACGGGACGCAGGGATTAAAGACTCCAGTACGATTATCCCCGGCCACGGGGGGATACTTGATAAAATTGACGGAATGCTTGTTTCAGGGCCGGTCCTTTATTTGATCGTAAGGTATTTATAGATGAAAAAACTTTCAATTCTGGGTTCAACAGGTTCTATCGGCAAAAATACACTTGAGGTAATTGCGAAAAATCCTGAGAAGTTTGAGGTTGCTGCACTTGCCTCAGGAAGCAATATTGACCTGCTTGAATCCCAGATCGGAATATGTAGACCGGAAGTTGTAGCTGTTTTTGATGAGGCTGCAGCAGAAGACCTGAGGAAGAGGGGCCTGTCTGTTGAAATACTTTCCGGAGAAGAGGGCATGAAGGAGGTTGCGACCCTTTCGGGTGTTGACATGGTGGTATCCGCAATTGTAGGTTCTCCGGGGCTTGTACCAACTTATGAAGCGATAAAGGCAGGGAAGGACATAGCGCTGGCTACAAAGGAAGCCCTTGTGATGGCCGGCAAACTGGTAATGTCCGAGGCATCGAAGAGAGGTGTAAGTATTATCCCCGTTGACAGCGAACACAGTGCTGTTTTTCAGTGTCTGGACCGCAGGGAGATGAAAGAAGTAGAGAAAATTATTTTGACTGCTTCAGGCGGCGCCTTCCGGCAGAAGAGCGTCTCTGAACTGGATTCGGTTACCCCGTCTGCGGCACTGAAACATCCAAACTGGGACATGGGGAGGAAAATAACGATTGACTCGGCTACATTAATGAACAAGGGCCTGGAGGTAATAGAGGCTTTCTGGCTTTTTGATGTATCACTTGAGCAGATTGATGTAATCATCCATCCGCAGAGTATCATACATTCTATGGTCAAGTTTATCGACGGCAGTGTTATTGCGCAAATGTCGGTGCCGGACATGAAGGGCCCGATAAGTTATGCCCTTTCTTATCCTGCCCGTTTTGGAGATGTCCTGCCTTCCCTCGATCTGGCAGAGATAAAAACATTGACATTTGAGGAGCCGGATACAAAAAAATATCCCGCTCTTTCACTTACATATGATGCGCTGAGCGCAGGGGGCACAATGCCCTGTGTATTGAACGCTGCAAACGAGGTTGCTGTTGATGCGTTTCTTGAAGAAAAGATTCCCTTTACAGGAATTTCACGTGTGGTTTCTGATACAATGGCAGAACATGATGTTTTAAAGGCTGAGACCATTGAAGAGATTATCGGTGTATCAAACTGGGCGAGACAGAAGACACTCGATATAATCGAGATGCTTAATAAAAAATAATTATTTAAAAACGGAGATAAGAAAATATGACATTTTTGTGGGCTGTTATTCTTTTTGGATTATTGATATTTTTCCATGAGCTTGGCCACTTTGTCCTGGCAAAACTTGTGGGCGTTAAGGTACTGAAATTCTCTCTTGGTTTCGGCCCTAAACTTATTAGCAAGAAGATTGGAGATACCGAGTACCTGATTTCTGCCATACCTCTTGGAGGTTATGTTAAACCTCTTGGGGAGGAAATAGGTGAGGAGATCAGCGAAGAAGACAGGATGAGGGCATTTAATTTTCAGACGGTATGGAAAAGGATGGCGATTGTTGTTGCCGGGCCTGTTTTTAACCTTGTGCTCGCATATCTGATTTTCACTTTTTTTCTCGGTTTCAGCCAGCCTATTGCAATACCTGACCTGGACAGCATAACGACCACAATAGAGAGTGTTTCCGAGGATTCCCCGGCAGAAAAAGCGGGGATTAAGATGGATGACAAGATTGTTGCGATTAACGGGAAATCCGTTATGGACTGGAACGAGATGGCTGATATCCTGTCAAAACATCCTGGTAAGGATTTAATGCTTCAAGTCAGGAGAGGTGAGGAGGTTCTAAATCTTGTCGTTGTTCCGGAGCCTACAAAGATCAAGGATGAGAATGGCAAAGAGGTCCTCATCGGCCGGATAGGTGTTTCAAAAAAACTTAATGCAACAATCATACAGAGTGACAGTATATTTGAAGCGCCATTTAAGGGGGTCCAGGCGGTTTATGAATGGTGTGTTCTTACGTTGAAGGTAGTAGTGAAACTGTTTACGGGTTCGTTGTCCGCCAAGCAGGTGGGTGGGCCGATACTTATTGTTGATGCTGCTGCAAAGGCTGCTTCTATAGGATTATTCACATATTTTAATTTTATAGCCATAATCAGCATTAATCTTGCCATTCTTAATCTGCTCCCTGTACCTGTACTTGACGGCGGACATATCATGTTCCTTTCCGTCGAAGCACTGAGGAGAAAGCCATTAAGTGATAAGATAATGGGAGTGGCAAACAAGATCGGCATGACCCTGCTGCTGATGCTGATACTGTTTGTATTTTATAATGACACAATGAGAATTGTTGTCCCCTGGGTTCAGAAGAGCCTGATATCCAATTAGAGCACAATGGCAAGGCCTCCGGAAATAAAGAAAAGAATATCATCCGGAGGTATTGTGTACCGTATCCGGGAAGGCCGGACAGAAGTGGTAATTGTTGCAGTACGGGGCAGCAGGGCATGGTGTCTGCCGAAAGGCATAATAGACGCTGGTGAAAGCCCCCCTGTAACAGCTCAGAGAGAGGTAAGAGAGGAAACAGGGCTCACCGGTGATATACTCGAAAAAATAGGACAGGTTTCCTACTGGTATTTTATAAGGGAAGAGATGATCAGGGTCCACAAAACTGTCCATTTCTATCTTTTGAAATATCTGGAAGGAAACACCGATGATCATGACAATGAAGTAGACGAGGCACGCTGGATCCCGATAGAAGAGGCCCTTGAAAAGCTGTCTTACAGGAGTGAAAAGGAGATCATGCGGAAGGCCGGTGTGATGATTGGCAGGATACTGGAGTCGGGGACCCAATAAGTTAATAAGAGCCGGCTGACCGGTTGATTTCAGTTTGATATATTCTTGAATTTCAATTTCCAGGCCCCGGGAAGAAATAAATTCCAGACTTGGGTCTTGTAATTTGTTGGTCCAGTATTTACATTAGAATGATTAGTCAATAAAAAGGAGATCCTTAATGAACGTTACCCGGAAATTAATATCATCGCATCTGGTATCCGGTGAAATGAAGGCCGGAAATGAGATAGCGATATTAATTGACCAGACTCTGACGCAGGATGCGACAGGTACTATGGCGTATCTTGAGTTTGAGGCCATGGGACTTCCAAAAGTGAAGACAAAACTCTCTGTCAGCTATGTAGACCACAATACACTCCAGAGCGGCTTTGAGAATGCTGATGACCACAGGTTTCTGCAGACGATTGCGGGCAAATACGGGGTTTATTTTTCAAGACCAGGCAACGGAATATGCCACCAGGTGCACCTTGAGAGATTTTCGAGGCCTGGACAGACCCTCCTGGGGTCGGACAGCCATACACCTAATGCCGGGGCTTCAGGAATGCTTGCCATTGGCGCGGGAGGTTTAAGCGTGGCGCTTGCGATGGCGGGTGAGCCTTTCTGGCTTGTGATGCCGAAAGTGGTCCGTGTTAATTTAAAGGGGAAATGCCGTGCAGGAGTTAGCGCGAAGGACATAATTCTGGAGGTCCTAAGGCTTCAGACTGTCAAAGGCGGTGTGGGCAAGGTATTTGAATACGGCGGCGAAGCAGTAAAGAACCTGACTCTGCCGGAAAGGGCAACGATAACAAACATGGGCGCGGAACTGGGGGCAACAACTTCAGTGTTTCCTTCTGATGAACAGACGCTGGCATTTTTTAAGGCGCAGGGACGCGAAAGTGACTGGGAAGAGCTAAAACCGGATACTGGTGCTGAATATGATGAGGAGCTAGTTATTGACCTCGATAATCTGGAGCCGTTGATAGCAACGCCGTCCAGCCCTGATAATGTGGAAGCGGTTAAAGATGTAGGGGGCCTGCCTATCAAACAGGTCTGTATAGGCAGTTGTGTTAATTCTTCCTTTGCCGATCTCACGATTGCCGCAAGGATTCTTAAGGATAAAAAGATCCATCCTGATGTAAGCCTTACCATAAGTCCGGGCTCGCGGCAGGCCTTTCAGATGATAGCGGAAAACGGGGTGCTTGCAGACCTGATATCAGCCGGAGCAAGGGTGCTTGAATGTTCCTGCGGCCCCTGTATCGGGATGGGACAGGCACCTCCGACCGGATCAATAACACTCCGTACCTTTAACCGGAATTTTCCGGGCAGAAGCGGGACGATTAATGACCGGTCTTATCTGTGCAGTCCCATGACTGCGGCGGTTTCTGCAATTACCGGCAGGATAACGGATCCGCGTGAGTTAGTAAAGAAGACGATAGAAAGCGCTTTGCCTGAAAGATACCTTGTAGATGATTCACTGATTGTACCGCCTTCAGATGAAACGCAAAAGATCCAGATCGAAAGAGGTCCGAACATAAAACCCTTTCCGGTCAAAGGTGAACTTGAGGAGACGCTGAGAACAAAGGTTGTATTAAAAGTGGGAGATAATATAACAACGGATGATATTATGCCGGCTGGAGCAAAGATCCTTCCCCTGAGGTCAAATATTCCGGCCATATCCGAGTATGTTTTTTCGAAAGTAGACCCTGAATTTCCGGGAAGGGCCAAATCATCGGGCAGTGGAATTGTTCTGGGAGGAAATAATTACGGACAGGGGTCGAGCAGGGAGCATGCAGCCCTTGCACCTATGTATCTTGGAATCAAAGCTGTTCTGGCAAAGTCATTTGCCAGAATACACAAAGACAACCTGGTAAACTTCGGGATATTGCCGATCACTGTTGATGCTGATGTGTATGACCTGTTTGATCAGAATACCGAGGTTGAATTTCCTGAACTGGCAAAGGAAGTCAATGAGTCATCGGTGATTACATTGTTAGATGTAAAGAAAGGGAATAAATATACTGCGGAACATGGTCTGACCCGGAGACAGAGGGACGTGATTCTGGCAGGTGGGCTGCTGAATTATATAAAGGGAAAAAAATAGGCATGGTTCCATTTATCTGTTTTCAGTCACTGCCTTAAGTGAATGATTTCACAAAACAGGATTGCTTAATTCGGGTGCCAGAAAAAAAAGCTTGAAAAACAAAACGAAATAATATATTTTTGATAAAGACAAAAAACACACACAATTAACTGAAAGGAGGAGTGAATGAGATTAACAGTTATCATGATGCTGGTAATTGCAATGGCAATGATCGGATGTACAACAAGGTATACTTTTACGCCGGAAGACAAGTTGCTTCTTGAAAATGCGATCAGTTCTGCAAATGAAGCAAAGTCTTCTTCTGCATCTGCAGCCTCATACGCGAATAAAGTAACGGTGGGAGTAGACAGGGCAGAACAGGCGGCTGATAGAGCTGAGAGCGCGGCAGACAGGGCTGAAACAGCTGCTAACAGAGCTGAAACAGCTGCTAACAGAGCTGAAAGAGCGGCTGAAACCGCTGAAAAGGCAGCAGAAAAATCTGTGAAGGCGTTTGAGATAAAACAGAGGAAATAGTTATTTTGAGATCAGGACAGGAAGCCCTGTTGAATTTTTAATTGCTTGCACAAGAGAGTCTTTATCTATATTATTCAGCATGTGCTTCCTGTCCAGTTTTTTCATTATATGAGAAACCAGTTCTGTACTGTTCTCTTCGGAACGGTGGACTTCCAAAAAAACCTTTCGATTGAAGATCCCTGTTTTCACAGGTTCGTTGATTATCCTTACCTTTGTTCTTACCTTTACAAGATTAAAAAGCGCCTTTATATCTTCAGGATAAAGTCTTATGCACCCATGGCTTACTCTCCTGCCGATTCCATAAGGCCTGTTTGTCCCGTGAATTCCATACCCCTTTGCAGAAAGCTGAAGCCAATAGCTGCCGAGAGGGTTTTCCGGTCCCTGGAGGACAAAGTCCGGCAGTTCCGGTTTTTCTTCTTTAATGCTGTCAGGGACTTTCCAGACAGGGTCTTTGACTTTTGCGGTGATCCTGTATACTCCGGAAGGCGTGTTCCATCCCGCCCTCCCGATGCCTAAAGGAAATGTCCGGACGTATCCTTTATTTCCGATGTTAAAAAAGTAATACAATCTCAACTCTGCAAGGTTGATTACTATCCCGTTATCACGTGTTTCCGGAAAAAGCATGCCTGAAAGATTATACCCTTTTAACTTCCGGGAGCTGGCAACAATCCTCTTATCATTTATCTCCGGAAGGAGCCATGAAGTCGGTATCACTATTTTCGTCCCTTCTTCGGGCACCCATGGATCAACATCCCTGTTGGCAGCAATGAGTTCGTTATATCCGACACCATATTCCCTGGCGAGCTCAACGAGAGATTCTTTATCTTTTATGATATGAATTTTATTGGCGCCGACTATTATCCGGGCCGGGTCATCAAGAGGGAAGACGCCGGAGGCATTGGTGTTTGATGTTATGATTAACAGTATGAATAATAATACGGTAATTATATGCACATATTAATGATAAATTATTTGAACATGTTTTATAAATATGGGTGTGGTCTATTCTTTACCGTTCACAGGGTGCAGGGGGCAGTTGTAGGGTTCTGTGCCCTGACAACTGCCCCCTGTAAACGGTTGCCTGTTTTTGTCTCTTGACTCTATACATTTCAAATCAGTATACTGTAAGAACCCTAGGGGAGGCATAGCCTGAGAGTTTCCGGGATTTCGGAAAGACCCTCTGAACCTGAACTGGGTAATTCCAGCGCAGGAAAGGAAATACAAAGTACGTTGCCGTATTCCCGCAGACATGCACCTTGGGAATGCGGTTTTTTTGTCTGGTCTGAAAATGGATATCGAAAAATTTAATCACGATGCTGCCTATATAAAGGAGATCCTCGTCAAGTCGCTGGATTTACAGGTGCTGAACCTTCCGGAGATCACGGCACTTCTGGACATCAGGGACCGGGACATCTGGTCAGAAGTCTTTGAGACTGCAGGAAAAGTAAAGGAAAAGGTTTTCGGAAAAAGGATAGTACTCTTTGCACCTCTCTACCTTTCGAATGAATGTACAAATGACTGCCTGTATTGCGGTTTCAGGGTGGGTAATAAAGACGCGGTCAGAAAGACCCTTACAGTTGATGAAGCGGTTGAAGAGGCAAAGCTGCTCTCAGGAAAAGGGTATAAGAGGCTTCTCCTTGTTGCGAGTGAACATTCAAGGTTAACCGGTATCGATTACTTTGAAAAAATGGCCAATGCAATTTATTCAGAGACTGATATCCGTATTCTGCATATGAATGCAGCCCCTATGAGTGTGGATGATTTTAAGAGACTGAAGGCCTGCGGGATCGGTGTATATCAATGTTTCCAGGAAACCTACCATATTCCGTCATACCGGTATCTGCACCCGAGCGGTTCAAAGGCAGACTATGCCTGGCGTCTTGGCGTGATGGACAGGGCAGTTGAAGCAGGTTTTGAGGACATTGGAATGGGTGTTCTGCTCGGTCTTTATGACTGGCGCTGGGAAGTTGCAGCTTCAATAGCGCACAGCCGGAGACTTCTTAATAAATATGGTTTTGGGCCGCATACGTTTTCTGTTCCCAGACTGCAGCCGGCCCAGGGTTCAAAGCTGGACAGTCAGAAAAGCAGGGTCTCGGATGACGACCTGAAAAAGATAGTCGCCATTTACAGGCTGGCCCTTCCTCACGTGGGGGTAGTAATTTCTACAAGAGAGCCGTCAGGACTAAGGGATGAATTACTTACAATCGGTGCTTCACAGATATCGGCAGGTTCAAAGACAAGTCCCTTTGGATATATCAGGGATGGGGATACTGAACAGTTTGAAGTCGGAGATACCAGAAGTCTTGAAGAGGTGATCGGGAAGATAGCGGACCTCGGCCTTATGCCGAGTTTGTGCACTGCCTGCTACCGGGAAGGCCGGAGCGGTGAAACATTTAAAGACCTTGCGCAGAATGAGGCGATGCAGAAGATCTGTCATGAAAATGCTCTTCTCTCGCTTAAAGAGTATATCGAAGACAGCGCTCCTGATCATTTAAAAAAACAATTGAAGGGACTTCTGGAAAAAGAGATTGCAGGAAGCTCGAACGGGCTGATTGATAGAATAAGGGAGATTGAGGCGGGGAAGAGAGATGTACATATTTAAACTACAAACTGCGAGTGACGAATCACGAATTACGAATTACGAATTACGAAATGAAACTTACTGTTAACGGGAATCAGACTGAGCATGGTGATGGCCTTTCTGTTGAAGGGCTTTTGAGGGAGCTTGATATTGAGCCTGGCAGGGTGGCAGTTGAGGTGAATCTTAAAATTATAAAGAAAGACCACTTTCAGGACCATATGCTGAGAGATGGTGATTTAATTGAGATCGTAAATTTTGTTGGAGGAGGGTAGGAAAAACAATTACGAATTTATAAATAGTAACTACTCAGCTTTATTCCCCTCTTTAGCAAAGAGGGGTTAGGGGAGATTTTATTAATGAATATATTATTTAAAAATCCCCCTTAATCCCCCTTTGC
>JBDLIC010000038.1:0-25630 GCA_039715075.1 Nitrospirota bacterium | reverse complement strand
TCCCGAGGGTACGCGGATCGGTTATGACCCCTGTCAATGCGGAAGCGGCCGCTGTCTCCGGGCTGCATAGATAGACGCTGTCTTCTTTAGTCCCTGACCTCCCGGGAAAGTTCCTCGGCACTGTGCGGAGACTGATCTTTCCTGTTGCCGGTGCCTGTCCCATGCCAATGCATCCGTTGCAGCCGGCCTGGTGTATCCGTGCCCCTGAGTGGATCAGTTTCTGGAGTAGTCCCGTTGATGTGAGATTTTCAAGTACCTGCCTTGACGATGGATTGATATCAAGCGAAACCCGGTCATGCACCTGCCTGCCTTCAACAATAAGCGCGGTAATTGCAAAGTCACGCAGACCGGGGTTTGCAGATGATCCGACATATGACTGATATATTTCTTTGCCTGATACTTCGCTCACTGGCATGACATTACCCGGACTCCCGGGCAGGGCTATGAGGGGTCCAAGCTCTGAAAGGTTTATCTCTTCATGCAAGTCGTAGACCGCATCGGCATCAGCTGTGATCTCCTCAAAAACATCTTCTCTTCCAACAGTCTTTAAAAATGCTTCTACGGCACCATCCGAAGGGAATACAGTTGTTGTGGCCCCGAGCTCTGCGCCCATGTTTGCGATAACATGTCTGTCCATAGCAGTGAGTTTTTCGAGGCCCGTTCCATAGTATTCAATTATCTTTCCAACACCGCCTGAAACACCATGGCGGCGGAGCATCTCGAGTATCACGTCCTTTGCACTTACCCAGTCAGGCAGAGCCCCGATAAGTTTCACACCCATGACCTCCGGCATCCTTACATAAAAAGGTTCACCCGCCATGGCCATGGCCACCTCAAGTCCACCGGCGCCCATTGCGAGCATTCCGAGTGACCCTGCTGAACAGGTGTGGCTGTCAGAACCCAGGAGTGTCTTTCCCGGTACACCGAAGTGCTCCATATGGACAGGGTGGCTGACACCATTCCCCGGTCTGCTGTACCAGACCCCGAACTTCCTGCAGGCACTTCTCAGAAAGAGGTGGTCGTCAGGATTCTTATAGTCCATCTGGAGGAGATTATGATCAACATATTGAGCAGAGAGTTCGGTCCTCACACTCGGAAGCTTCATCGCCTCGAACTCAAGCATCACCAGTGTGCCTGTGGCGTCCTGTGCAAGCGTCTGGTCTATCCTGAGAGATATCTCATTGCCCGCTATCATCTCACCGCTCAGGAGATGGGCTTCGATCAGTTTCTGTGCAACATTTGTTCCCATTATAATATCAATTAATAATCTCTTTTCAGAAAACATCTTCTCTTCCAACAGTCTTTATAAATAGCTATCATAAAAGGGCTGTTATTATCTTTATTAAGTATAATTATATCAAAATTCAGGAATAGTAAAAAACTGGTCTGCACAAGAAAGCATATTGATGATATTTTTCTTTTGTATTTGAAACTTATCGGATGATTTACGTTTGTACTATTGGATAAAAGGAGAAATTCAAATCATTTAGTGCTGCAGGGCAGCTTTTTTTTTTTCGGCAGCAGATTAAGGTCATTAATTATTGGGGATTATCAAAAGCTCTCTTGAAAGAATGCTCTAAAATGTCAAGGTCAGTCTAGACAATCAGCTTATGCTCCACAGCGTACTTTACCAGCTCGGCAGTGCTTTTCATCTCCATTTTACTTAAAATCCTGATCCTGTGAGTACTTACGGTTTTTACACTTATGTACAGTTCATCAGCGATTTCACCCACTTTTTTCCCATTGACGATCATTGAGAATATCTGGTATTCCCTGTCGGAAAGTGACTCATGAGGAAGGCCCGCATGACCCGGAGTCATATCGAAAATCAGTTTTTCAGCAACAGATGCGTTGATATAATTTTTCCCGGAGGCTATTTTTCTTATTGCCACCATCAATTCATGTGAGGCCCTTGCTTTTGTCAGGTACCCTGCTGCACCTGCCTTGATTGCGCGTACCGCATACTCGTCTTCAGGGTACATGCTTAATACAAGTACCCGGAGTTTTGGTTTTATTGTCTTAAGCTGTTTGAGTGTATCAAGGCCGTTCAGTCCAGGCATGGCAATATCAAGCAGCAGCAGATCAAACTCCTGCTTTGATACAAGATTCAGCACTTCATGGCCGCTGCTTGCTTCGCCTGCAATTACTATGTCAGGATCATCCTCGCAGATCCGCTTTATCCCTTCGCGGAACATTTCATGGTCATCGGCAATAAGGATCCGAATCATTAACTTTCCTCCTTTTCAGGAAGTGGAATAACGACCTCTACTGTTGTCCCCATGCCCGGGGAGCCCGTGATATGTCCTCTGCCGCCTAATATGCGGGCACGTTCCCTTATACCGATCAGCCCGACAGATTTGGGGCTTGAGATCTGACCATCAGGGATGCCTTGCCCGTTATCATTAACTTCAAGTGTCAGCAGATTATCCTCCTCTTTCAGTATAATCGTTACTTCTGTTGCTTCAGCGTGCCTGACGATATTAGTGAGCGCTTCCTGGAAGATGCGGAATACTGTGATCGCACTGTTTCGGTCAAGTATAATATTTTCCGGATCAATAATGATATCGTACCTGATTTCTGTACGCTTCCGGATTTCGTCCACCTGCCACTTGATGGCTTCGGAAAGGCCGAGATGGTCAAGTACCCCGGGGATCAGTTCGGATGATATCCTCTGAACGGTCTGTATTGTTGAATCCAGCAATTCAGACATTGCCTCTGTCCTGAGCACGAGC
The DNA here is from genome assembly GCA_039715075.1 of Nitrospirota bacterium. Lineage (GTDB taxonomy): Bacteria > Nitrospirota > Thermodesulfovibrionia > UBA6902 > UBA6902 > JBDLIC01. The sequence continues at coordinate 22,898 of JBDLIC010000038.1, read as the reverse complement.
GGATGTGTATCTACCGGGTTGCTTTCATGGGACAATTTCTTTTTCAGCCATGAAAGGTCCAGGCTTAACGTAGTCAACGCATGACCGAGTTCATCATGTATCTGCCGTGCTATCCTTTTTTTCTCTTTTTCTCTTGCGGACTCCAGGTGGGCCGACAGGCTGCGCAGCTGTTCCTGTGACTTCTTTAGCTCCTCGACCCTTCTGCGCTCTGTTAAATCCCGGGCGATTGCCTTGGTTTTTATCAGATTGCCTTTTTCATCGATTTCAGTTGATATGTTTAAACTGGCTGTAAAGTTCGAGCCGTCCCTTCTGACAAATTCCCGTTCCACTTCCGGATGGACCCTTCTGTGCTTCAGATCCGGCAATTCTTTTTCATAGATCTCCCTTGTTCTTTTCGAAAAAAAATCAGAAATAGGCCTGCCGATTATTTCCTCCTTTTTATAACCGAGCATCATCGCCTCGGTCTCATTACAGTCAATGACAATGCCCTCGCTATTGACCGAATGATACATGTCCGGTGCGTTCTCGTACAGGTCGCGGTACCTCTCTTCAGAATCACGGAGCATCTTTTCCATTTTCCTGCGATACGAAATGATTGTGAGCAGGACAACTATAATCATGATAAGAGACGTTATGGTAAACAGGCCGCTCAGAAATAAGGTCTTGTTTCTGGAATAGAGGGTGTCAGGCCTGTTAATAATGATATTGTCTTCAGGCAGTTCCGACTCGGAGATGTTGAACAGTTTTAGCTGCTGATAATCAAACATGTATTTATTCGGACTGTCTCTGACCACTGGCAGGGATTCAACTCTTTTACCATCCAGGATCTGCAGCGCCATCTGTGCTGCAGCTTTGCCTTGATGAAAGCCGTTCGTAAGCTTTCCTCCGACGATTCCCTTTCCGAGATAGGTGTTCCAGAAGCTGTATATAGGAACGCTGGATTCACTGTAAATATGGGCCAGGCTCTCTTCATGCGCAAAGAAATAACCGGACCTGTCCCTGTTTACCACAGATAAAAGAATAATGCTGCTGCGCGGCAGTTTCCAGACGCGTTCCTTGAGTTCGGCGATATTAAAATTCTCAATAAATTCAAAGTCAGCCCGGCCCTTAAACAATGGAGCAATATCGAGCACCTCGTTCTTTATCGCGGTTCCTGTGGTGGTATTATCATTAATAGACACGATACTTGTGGCATCGGGATGCAGAGTGAGGGCAAGTTCTACAGTGCCCTTGATGTCGATTTCCTCAACCACTCCTGTAAATAATCTGTGTTCGGCAACCATTGAATTCTTGAAATTATTTATGCCACAAAATACTACCGGGGTGCCCGGGAAGAGCTCCTTGTGGTGGTCGAGCGTGAAATGCAGTGCATTATTATCACTGACTATTACAACATCGAAATCTGTGTCTCTAAACTTATACTTAAAGTACTGATTCAGGCCATCAAGATGTTTCCTGTCATAATGCCTTTTGGTGTCCATATACTCAAAATAAAGCACAATCTCTTTTTCGCCTGCCATGAGTACGGATTCTATGCCGTTTACAATGCTGTCAGTCCAGCTCAGCCCTTTGTGGTAGGAATTCAGCACGAGAACTTTCTTTTTTGGAATATCAGCGGCGCTGACTGCTGATGATAAAATAAGGGGCATGGATGTTAACAGTATGCAGGTCATTGCCCGAAGGAATACTTTGATCATGGATACAGGTGAAGTATGACAGAGGGACCGTTTAATAGTTTTTTTATTCATAAAAAATGTTTTTCGTTAACAGGTATATTTTATCAAAAGATTAAACAATACTTGCTTTCGGTTGCTGTCAAAGAAAATCCGGAATAAGGCACTGCAGTGCCTTTCTTTAACTTCCGAGCTTTCACGCTTCCGCACTTTGCTATAGTTTTCTGAAATCTTCTGCTGACTGAACAAGCTCGCTAATCATTCCCGGGTCCATCGGAGAGTGGGCGCCGTCAGGGACAATTCTAAGCTCCGATTGCGGCAATGCCTTATGCAACTCCCAGGCAGAGATCATTGGGCAGATGATGTCATGCCTCCCCTGAACAATGCGGCAGGGAATGTGGCTGATCCGGTCAATGTTTTCGAGCAGATAATTGTCAGTCTTCATAAAAAAATTATTGTACGTATAATGACACTCGATCCGTCCGATCGAAAGAGCGGTTTTACCGTCAGACATTTCATCCAGCGCTTCAGGGTCCGGGACCAGGGTCATGGTAGCTGCTTCCCAGCGTGCCCATGCTTTTGCGGCGGCAAGCTGTTCAGACTCATTGCCCGAGGTGAAGATCTTATAATATTCCGCAACTGTATTGTCCGCATGCCCTGCGATAGGAGCGAGATAGCTTTCCCACTCATCCGGGAAAATCTGAGAAGCCCCTCCTTGCTGATGCAGCCATACAGTTTCATGGGGACGGGCAAGAAAGATCCCCCTTAATATAAGCCCTGCTACGCTCTCCGGATACGCGATTGCATAACTTAACGCCAGAGTGCTACCCCAGCTTCCCCCCATAACGATCCAGTCATCGATCCCGAGATGGAAGCGCAGCTTTTCGAGGTCTTCTACGAGGTTTTGTGTCGTGTTCTGCTGTAATTCAGCATGAGGAAGACTGCGTCCCGCACCCCTCTGGTCCGGAAGGACGAGCTGATAGTAATCCGGATCAAAGAAACGGCGGTATGCCGGCAGGGTCCCTACCCCCGGCCCGCCATGGAGAAATAGTGCAGGTCGTCCCTGGGGGTTCCCTGCTTCTTCAAAATGCATGGAATGGATATCCGAAACTTTCAGGTATCCGGTGCTGTAAGGCCCTGTTTCGGGAAATAGTATATTGCCGTTCATTCTGTACCTCTATATATTACTGCATAGTTAATTGATATGAGCTATTAAAATAATATCATGAATTTTAACCCGGAAACAGTCAGGTCCCAACCGTTGGAACCGCTGAAACAGTTATTTATTCTTCTTTCTCCACTTCCAGTCCTCATAAAACTCGAGGCTTACCATTTCGTCGAGCTCCCTTAACTGCCTCGTCCTCTCGGTAAAGCCCGACCTGGTGACGTCCCTGGCATAGAGAAGACCGATGTATTTGCCTTCTTTTTCAATCAGCAAATGACGGGTTTTGTAGCCGAGGAACTTGTCTATGAGCTGAAATATGTTGTCGGAATGTGGAGCACTTTTCAAAGGGAATGACATGTGGTCGCCCACTTTTGTGGTCTTTGGGTCATACCCTTCAAGAACAGTGTTTTTCATAAGGTCCCGTTCTGTCCATATCCCGGTGTACTCCCCCTCTTCCCTGATCAGCACAGCGTGGCTCTCCCTTTCAAGCATGCATTTTACTGCGTCATAGACGGTTGTATCGCGGGAAACAGAGAGCGGCTCCTCCCCTATGTCTTTTACTATTTCTTCTGCGGTTATATTTTCCATAATAATCTCCTGTGGCCGGCTTCCGGTTTTTGGAACCCGGAGTTTTATATATTTGAGATTTAGAATCTTTTATTTCATTCTGTTTTTATCCTCCAAAATCATCATAAAAAATATTTTCAGGTTCGACTCCCATGCTGTCCAGGTACTGAATTACAGATGCATTAAGTGCCGGCGGTCCGCATATGTAATATTCACAATCCTCCGGTGCGGGATGGTCCTTTAAGTAAAGGTCATTCAGGCAGTGGTGTACATAGCCTGTATATCCGGTCCATTTTTTCATCAAATGAGGCCGTGACAGTGCTGCATGGAAATCGAAGTTGTCATAATCCTCTGCAAGCCTGTTGAAATCCTCTATATAAAACGCTTCCCTCAGGCTCCTTGCGCCGTACCAGTATGATATCTTCCGCTTTGTTTTTACGCTCCGCAGCTGGTCAAATATGATGGAGCGCAGCGGAGCCATTCCTGCCCCACCGCCTACAAATATCATTTCATTTCCGGTCTCTCGCGCAAAAAAATCTCCGTAGGGGCCTGATACGGTTATCCTGTCCCCCTGCTTTAAACTGAACAGGTAGGAAGACATCATTCCCGGAGTGGCATCCGGGTCATAGGGGGGCGGGGGCGCTATCCTTATATTCAGTATAATAACTTTATTTTCAGCGGGGGGATTTGCCATGGAATAGGCACGAAAGATCGGCTCTTCGACAACTGATACATATTCCCAGAGACCGTACTTGTCCCATTCCGGTTTATACTCATCTTCGATGTTAAAGTCTTTATAGCGGACAACATGCGGTCCTGCCTCAATCTGTATGTATCCGCCTGCACGAAAATCAAGGGATTTACCTTCAGGCAGTTCGAGTACCAGTTCTTTGATAAAGGAAGCCACGTTGCGGTTTGAACGTACAATGCACTCCCATTTTTTTGTCTCCATTGCTTCCGGGGGAATTGCGAGTTTCATGTCGCCTTTAACCGGCACTTGACAGGAAAGGCGGTACTTGTCACGGACCTGACGTCTCGTGATGTGTGACTTCTCCGTAGGAAGTACACTTCCTCCGCCCTCTGTAATTACTACTTTGCACTGTCCGCATGTGCCGCTGCCCCCGCACGCGGATGCAAGATAGATTTTCCTGTCTGCGAGCACATTGAGTAGTTTACCTCCCACCGGCACTGAGAAGGAATGCTGCGGATCATCGTTAATACCCACTTTTGCGTAACCGCTCACAACCAGTTTTGACCTGGCAAAGAGTATAATCAGCACAAGCACCAAGATGATCAGTGTGAATATCAGCACCCCGAGCAGTATGAGATTAAGTCCGGTCATTAACGCTCCCTTTTATAATTGAATGCCGGAAAACAGCATAAAGGCCATTGCCATTAACCCTGCTACAATAAAGGTGATCCCTGCACCCCTGAGCCCCTCCGGGACATCACTGTATTTCATCTTCTCCCTTATTCCTGCCATGGCAATAACCGCGAGCGCCCATCCGGTCCCGGCCCCGAACCCGTACACGACACTTTCTGTAAATGTATAATTGCGTTCCACCATGAAAAGCGACCCCCCGAGTATTGCGCAGTTGACGGTGATAAGCGGGAGGAAGATGCCAAGTGCCGTATAAAGGAAGGGCACATATCTGTCCAGGGCCATCTCGAGTATCTGTACCATGGCGGCGATCACACAGACATAGATGACCAGCCCGAGGAATGTGAGATCAGTGCCGGGGATTCCGGCCCATCCAAGGGCGCCTTTTTTTAATATGTGAGTGTAAATAAGATTATTGACCGGTATCGTTATGGTCATTACTGCGATCACGGTAATCCCGAGCCCAACCGCTGTTTCGAGTTTTTTCGAGACAGAGAGGAATGTGCACATCCCGAGAAAAAAGGCGAGCGCCAGGTTTTCAATAAATACTGATTTAACGAATATGTTCAGGTACTGTTCCAGCATATTTATTCCTCTTCAGTGAGTTCTTTTTTCCAGGTTTTAAGTGCCCAGATCAGCAGTCCTACAATTATGAAGCCGCTTGGTGCGAGAAGAAAAAGGCCGTTCGGCAGGTACCAGCCGCCCTCTGTCTGCAGCTTCAGGACGGTCATCCCCATTAACTTTCCGGATCCCAGCAGTTCCCTGAAAAACGCCACGAAAATCAGCATCAGGCTGTAACCCAGTCCATTGCCGATGCCGTCAAGAAAACTGATCCCCGGCGGCTGTTTCAGCGCAACCACCTCTGCCCTTCCGAGCACTATACAGTTTGTAATTATCAGCCCGACAAAGATTGAAAGCTGCTTGCTCGTCTGATATGCATAGGCCTTCAGAAACTGGTCGACAATGATTACCAGGGATGCAATGACCGCCATTTCCACGATAATACGGATACTGCCGGGGATCTGGTTCCGCATGGTGCTGATAAACAGGCTCGAAAAAGCGGTTACCATTATAACCGCCGAGCACATGACCAGGGAGGTCTCCATCTTTGTGGTTACCGCAAGGGCGGAACAGATGCCCAGTATCTGTATTGCAACAGGATTGTTATCAAATAAGGGACCGGTTAATGCTTTTTTATATTTACCCATGAAACTCCTCCCCAAGTTTCTTTAGAAGGGGACCGTACCCGTTTGGACCGAGCCAGAACCTGACCAGGTTATTTACACCGCGGGAGGTAAGAGTTGCGCCCGAAATACCATCTATCTGATATATTGATTCAGGGAGGGACAGGTCTGCTTTTCCCTTAATCACTCTGACTGTAACTTTCCCGTCCATATCAAAAACCTGTTTTCCTTCCCAGGATTTTTTCCAGGAGGGATTATCTATTTCTCCACCGAGCCCCGGGGTTTCCGCATGCTCATAAAAGGTAACCCCCTTTACGGTCTTCAGGTCTCTGCCCAGAGCCATAAATCCGTACATGGTTGACCACAACCCTTTCCCGTATATCGGCAGGACGATCTTTTCTGTTTTTCCGTTTACCCTGATAAAGTACACGACCATGTATTTCGGCATTCTCCTGATCCCTGCCATGTCCTCATCAGCCGGGATCTTCCTGCCGTATACCTGGTCTGACGCGGCTGTCCGGATATCGAAACCTTCAATGCTTAGTATTCCGTCCAAATCCTTACTTCGGACAGGAACTCCGGTATTTAAATTAATCATCACAGGACTGACGTTATCCTGATACAGGTTTTTAATATTGTCATCGCTAACAGGCAATCCGGCTGCAAGGAGAATATTCCGTATCCGATCCAGTGCCTTGTTCTCCTCCTGTCTGCCCTGCAGGGAGACTGCTGCGGCAGATACAAGAATAGAGCAGACAATACAGACAGACAGCGCGACTATTATTGTCTTTGTTGGGTTCTCATTCGGCACGTCTGGAAAGCCTCCTTTGTATATTGGCGCTGATAAAGATCCTGTCTATTATCGGGGCAAACATATTGGCAAACAGTATTGCGAGCATGATCCCCTCAGGGAAAGCAGGATTGACCGCCCTGATAAGGACCGTCAAAATGCCGATAAGAGCCCCGTAGACATATTTGCCCTTGCCCGTCATAGCCCCGGTTACGGGATCGGTTGTCATAAACACGGTGCCAAACGCAAACCCGCCCAGGACCAGGTGCCATGCCGGTGATAAGCTGAGCATGGGATTTGTCGTGCTCCCGATAACATGGAACAGGGTCGAGACGCAGAGCATCCCGGCCACGGTCGAGAGCATGATCCTCCATGACGCTACTCCGCTGATGATCAGCATGGTAGCGCCGATAAGGCAGGCCAGTACAGAGGTTTCTCCCATTGACCCCGGTATCGTACCTATAAATGCGTCCATCCACGATACCGACAAAACCAGCGACGGGTCCGCGGCCTCTGCCAGAGGGGTGGCCCTGGTCACGCCGTCAACAGCCACCCAGACAGCATCTCCGCTGATTTGTGCAGGATAGGCAAAGAAGAGAAAGACACGGCCGGTCAGTGCGGGGTTGAATATGTTTCTTCCGGTGCCTCCGAAAATTTCTTTGCCGAAGACAACTCCGAATGAGATACCGAGGGCAGTCTGCCACAGCGGTATATCAGGGGGAAGAATCAGGGGGAATAGCAGACTTGTCACGAGAAAACCTTCGCTGATCTCCTGTCTTCTCATCGAAGCAAACAGTGCCTCCCAGATGCCGCCGGCTGCAAGCGTAACAAAATATACCGGAAAAAAATAGAGCGCACCGTGGGCCATGCTGTCAATTACATTATCCGGGTTGAAACCGATGCCGGCTGCAGTCAGCACAGTGCCGCGCCAGTCCTCAATGGATGTTAGTCCTGCTTTTGCGAGAGCAATATTCGCCTGGAGCCCTGTGTTATAAAGTGCCATTAAAACGCATGGTATCAGGGCAAATACCACACACACCATTACCCGCTTTAAGTCCATTGCATCCCGTACATGGGACGCCTTCTCCGTTGCCCTGCCGGATGTATACAGGAATGTATCGGCTGCCTCAAAAAGCGGGTAGAACCTTTCAAGTTTACCGCCTCTTGTAAAATGTTTCTCCTGTTTATCAAGAAAAGACCGTAAGCCCATTATCCTTCCTTTTCCATTAAGGTGAGGTTCCTCCGCAATTCCGCACCGTGATCTATTTTCGAAGGGCAGACAAACGTACAGAGTGCAAGGTCCTCCTCATCGAGTTCCAGGCACCCGAGGTTTTCAGCCTCCTCAATGTCATCGACTGCCAGGGCCTTCAGCAGATGCGTCGGCATAATATCAAGCGGCATGACCTTTTCATATGCCTCAACAGGAATAATCGCACGTCTGTTACCGTGGGCCGATGTTGTGAAATGATATTTATTCCCCGGAAGGAAGCGGGAGAGTACGATGTTTTTTGCTGAATATAGATCTGCTCCCGGGCTCAGCCATCCCAGAAATGACCGCTTTTTCTCCTCAGGAATAACAGAGACCTGCTGATGGTATCTGCCGAGATAAGCAGTTTCTTCACTGGCTGTATGGCCGGACAGTACCGGGCCGGAAATAGTCCTGCATTTTTCATCTATCAATTCACCTTTTGTAATATCATCCAGAGAAGCCCCGATCCTGGTCTTTATCAAACGCGGTTTTTTTACAGACGGCCCGGCGAGAGATATGACCCTCTCAACATTAAGTCTGCCGGTGGTAAAAAGGACACCTGTGGCAATTACATCCTGAACGTTGATGTACCATGCCTGCCTGTTCCTGCTTACCGGATCGAGAAAATGGATATGGGTCCCTGCATTACCGGCAGGATGGGGCCCGTTAAATTCCGCGATTGAAAGTGATTCCATTTCCGGATAAGGTATGTTGTCCCCCGGCGCTTTGCAGAGAAATACATTGCCATCTGTCAAGGCGGACAGGACGGTCAGACCGTTAATGAAGTCTCTCTCTTTCCCTGCAATGATCTCCGGTATTGAGGGGGCAAGCGGGTTTGTGTCCATTGCAGTTATAAGCAGAGAATGGGGAACGTTTTCAGGGTCTGCTATTTTACTGAAAGGGCGGGACCGTATCGAGGTCCATAATCCTGATGTGAGAAGCAGTCCTGTGATACGATTCCTGTCAATAGACGGCAGATCTTTTTCAGGATAGGAATTAAATGTAATCTCATCATTTCCCTCAATCCGAAGAACGATCGAAAGCAGGGCCCTCTTTTCTCCCCGGTTTATTGCCATAACTGTTCCGGACCCGGGGGAGGTGAACTGGATTGAAGGTCTTTTTCTGTCAACAAACAGGGGCTGCCCCTGTTTTACGTAATCTCCCACAGCAACGGTAAAGTGAGGTTTCATCCCTGAATAGTCACTTCCGAGCAGGGCAACCTGTCCCGGTTTGTTTGTGCTGCCTGTTGTCTGATCAGGGGCGCCCGAAACAGGGAGGTCCAGCCCCTTCGTGATTTTTATATGAATATTGCGCATTTAAAATTAATTTTGGTCATTAATGCTTTAACCATGAAAGAACATTTATGGCTGAGCTGCTGATTTCTTTGTTCCATATTTAGTGTCTGTGCTTAAATGCTGTTCGGTTGTCATGCCGGACTTGATCCGGCATCCAGAAAGCATTGCAAAGACTTGATTCCCGATTAAGGACTTCGGGAATGACAGACAGAGAAGCCGAGTTTATACATAGACACTATTTAATATATATAACGCAGTATATAACATTTGGCAAGCGGAATATGCGGGGTTCTGGCTCAAGGACTACCGGAATAACAATGTATTTTTTTAATTCCCCTCTTTGGTAAAGTCGAATCGACCCTTGTGAGACCCGACTCGGGAGGGGTCAGGGGAGATTTTTTAATTATATTTTTTATGAAATCCCCTTTAAAAGGTGCACCTGCAGATACTTGAGGTATATCTTTGATATAATATCAGTTCCGCAAAATGAATAAGATCCATGTCATAGGAATAGGTTTCAGGCCGCTTGATAACAGGGCGAAGAAGCGTTTGCTTGCGTCGGATGACGTCCTTGCGAACAGCAGGCTTCTGGATGTCTTTAAAAACTATGATGAATACGAAAGTGTCAAAGACCGGATTATCGTCCACGGCAGTGTGTATGAAGTGATGGACTATATCCGCGAAAACTATAAAAAGAAAAAAATTGCCCTGCTGGCTGCAGGGGACCCCATGTTCTTTGGTATAGGCCGTCTTGCGATTGAAAGATTCGGACAGGATGCGGTCGAGGTGTGTCCTGATCTTTCGAGTATGCAGGTCGCTTTTTCCAGAGTCAGGGAAACTTCAAATAACGCGCTGTTGATGAGCCTTCACGGAGGGCCCGATCCTGAGAAGCGAAGGAAGATGGAACACGAAATCAGCGAAGTGCCCGGCCTTCTTGAAATGTACGGGAAGATTGCCATTCTTACTGATAAGGTAAACAGTCCTGAAAAAATTGCGGAGACAATTTTCAGGCGGTCAGCGGTAAGCTCTCAGCTGTCAGCTGTAAAAATATATGTCTGTGAAAAGCTTGGGTATGATGATGAAAGAATTACCAGCGGGACGCCCGAGGAGATTTTGAATAAAACGTTTGAGCATCCGAATATTGTAATAATAAAGGGGGCAGGGGGCAGGGGGCAGGGGGCAGGAAATAAATTTGGACTCAAGGAAACGGAGATTGCACATTCAAAGGGGCTTATTACAAAGGATGAAGTCAGGGCTGTTACACTTCATAAATTGCGGCTCCCTCAGGAAGGTGTCTTCTGGGACATCGGGGCTGGTTCAGGTTCTGTCTCAATTGAAGCAGCAAGGCTGTGTCCTTTTCTTAAGGTTATAGCGATAGAAAAGAACAGTGAGCAAATAGAACATATAAAGACGAATAAGGAGAAGTTTAAAGTTATGAACCTCGAACCGGTAAGAGGCGAGGCCCCGGACTGGCTTGATGACTTTCCGGCCCCGGACAGGGTGTTCATAGGCGGGAGTGCCGGTAAGCTTGATGCGATCGTGAAGGCTGCTGCCGGGAAAATGGGAGCGGGGATTATTGTTGTTAATGCCACTACCATTGAAACGCTGAATGAGGCTGTGCAGAGTCTGGAGAAGTATGGATTTGAGGTCAGTGTCAGTGAGGTATCAATTTCGAGGTCAAAAAAGATTAAGGATAAACGGCATATGAGCGCACTGAATCCTATATTTATAGTTGCGGGAGAAAAGAACTGAATGACAGGAGCTCTTTATGTTATTGGAATCGGCCCAGGTGATCCTGAGCTGCTTACGCTGAAAGGGGTAAGGATTATCAAAGAAACCGGGGTGCTCTGTGTCCCAAAGGGCAGGGAGGAGGGACGTAGCCTCGCTCTTTCTATTGTTGAAAAGGCAGTCAGCCTCAATGGTAAGGAAATTATTGAGGGGCATTTTCCAATGAAGAAAACGATGAACAGTGCAGATGTAGGGGCACGGCGTGCCGTGCCCTTATTGGACGCAAAGTGGAATGAGACTGTGGAGGCAATTCTTGCGCAGCTGGAGAAAGGGAAAGACGTTGCCTTTCTTACTCTGGGAGACCCGGTTATATACAGTACTTTTTTTTATCTGTACGATAAACTGCTTGAGCTCTGCCCCGGACTGAATATTGAGATTGTCCCGGGGGTATCGTCGATTAATGCTTCGGCGGCACGGGCTAATATTTCACTTGGTCTTGGCAATGAAAAGATAGCGGTGCTGCCTGCCAATTACCTCGGTAACCTGAAAGGAACGCTGGAAGTCTTTGATACGGTTGTGCTGATGAAGGTCAACAAAGTACTGAATGAAATTACGGACCTGCTTTCGGAGATGGGCCTGATTGAAAATGCGGTATGTGTTTCGAGGGCGGGCATGGATGATGAACAGATATTCAGGGATATCAGAGATATAGACCAGAAAAAATTAAACTACTTTTCGATGGTGATAGTTAGAAAATGACGGACAGTGATCTGGCATATTTAAAGGGCTGGTTTTCGGATTATACAAAGTCCTTTTATTCAACCGACACGGAAGACCAGAAGAATATTATGGTGAAAGTGGACCACACGGAAAATGTATGCAGGAATATCCTTGAGATTGCAAAGGAGTCAGCTATCAGTGAAAATGATACAAGGATTGCGGAGGGTGTTGCCCTTTTTCATGACATAGGACGATTCCCTCAATACGCCAGATATAAGACGTTCAGGGACGCGGACTCAGTAAATCATGGTCTCCTTGGTTCACAGACACTGATGAATGAAAAAGTGCTTGACCGGCTTCCGGATGAAGAGCAGCAGATAATCATTCAGGCGGTCAGGTTCCATGGCGCCTTTTCAATACCCGGCTCTATGAACGGAAAGACGCTCCTGTTCCTGAAATTAATCCGTGATGCGGACAAGGTGGATATTTATCGCGTCTTCATTGAATACTATGAGAGCCCCGGGGAAGAGAGGGCATCTGCAACGGCCTTTGGGGTGCCGGATACTCCTGAGTGTTCACAGGCCATGCTTTCTCGTCTCCTGAATAAGCAGATTGCGTCTTATACAGATATCCAGAGTGAAAATGATTTCAGATTGATGAAACTGTCCTGGATTTATGATATGCATTTTGATGAGTCTGTCCGGATGCTCCTGAACAGGGATTATCTGGACAGGATAATTAATAAACTGCCCCGCACAGATGAGGTTTCAGCGGCGGTAAAGAGTGTTAGAGAGTATATTGCAGAAAGGCTTGGAAATGATTGACAGGAACAAGGTGTATTTTGTGGGCGCCGGTGCCGGTGACCCTGAACTGATTACGGTTAAAGGCAGGAGGCTGCTCGATAATGCGGATGTTGTCATCTTTGCCGGAAGTCTTGTTAACCCGGCACTGCTTGACGGGATCAAGGCTGAGATTCATGACTCTGCCGGAATGGCGCTTGATGAGATAATAGGTATTATCAGGGACTCCCTTGAAAAGGGTAAGTCTGTTGTCCGGCTCCATACCGGTGACCCTGCTTTTTATGGCGCGATATCAGAGCAGATAGAGAGGCTCCGTGATCTGTGCATTGCCTACGAAGTCGTTCCCGGAGTCTCTTCGGCCATGGCAGGGGCGGCTGCACTGGGCCAGGAGCTTACCATCCCGGAGATCAGCCAGACCGTTATTTTTACGCGTATAGAAGGGCGGACCCCGGTCCCTGAAAAGGAGAACCTCGCTTCCCTCGCAGGGCACAATGCATCGATGGTGATTTTTCTGAGCGTTGGAATGATTGAGAAAGTCAGGGATGAACTGTTGACAGCCTACCCGGAGGATACCCCGGTCGTTGTAATAGAAAAGGTATCGTGGCCCGAAGAGCGGATTGTGCGTGGGACGCTAACGGATATTGCGGAAAAGATAAAGGAATCAGGCATAACGAAAACGGCACTGATATATGTTGGTGAGGCGCTTAAGGCATCAGAGGGAAAACTGAACAGGGAGTCGAAACTTTATCACAAAGATTTTAAACATGGATACAGACAATAAGACAGAGCACCCCGATAAGCTTCGCAGCGGGGCAGGCAGAACAGGGAGCATAGAACACAGACCGGTAATATTTTATATTACCAGGGGTGGGCATGAGCTTGCGAAAAAAATTGCCGGGCTCTATCCTGATGCGGACCTGTTGAAATTTAATACTGTATTATTTGCTTCTAAATGGCGAAAAGCCGGAAAAATTATCTGTATTATGGCGACCGGGATTGTTGTTCGGACAATGGCATTTTTGCTCGAAGATAAGAAGAACGATCCTGCTGTTGTTGTGCTTGATGAAAAGGGTAAATATGCGGTCAGTCTCTTGAGCGGGCATATCGGGGGCGCGAATGCACTTGCCAAGAGGATTGCCGATTACATAGGAGGCTATGCTGTCATTACCACCGCCTCGGACGTACAGGGGAAAGTTGCACTGGACCTCTGGGCAGCAGAGCGGAACCTTTTTGTGGAAGACCATGAAAAGCTCAAGAGACTCAGTGCAAAGATTGTTAACGGTAAGAAAATAAAGGTGCATTCAGGATATTCCTTTAACGAAAAACAGATGCCTGAAGAATTTATTATGGTCGAGCCAAATGATAAGCCGGACATAATAATTTCCCACTGTCTCTTTGATTCAAAAGCTCTTTTTCTGAGACCCGGGAACCTCTTTGTCGGAATTGGCTGCAACCGCGGGACCTCTGTGAATGAAATAGAAGAGGTAACAAGGTCCATTCTGGAAGAGGAAAAACTCTCCTTTAGCTCCATAGGCAGTCTTGCAACAATTGACATAAAGAGGGATGAACAGGGATTGATCGATTTTGCCGGCAGTAATGAGATGAATATTGATTTCTTTTCAAAAGATGACTTGAATAATACGGCATTAACGCATAATATTAAAGTGTCTGATATAGTTAAAACTGCAACCGGAGCTGGTGCAGTAGCAGAACCGGCGGCGCTTCTGTCTGCACAAAGGTCATTCGGCAACTGCGTAATTATTACTCCAAAGGAAAAAAGGGGGAACGTAACATTAGCGATAGCAAAGGCAGAATATCTATTGTAGGAATAGGGCCTGGAAACCTGGACTACCTGACCCCGGCAGCAAAAGATGCGATTGAGGATTCGGAGATAGTAATCGGCTACAAGACCTATCTCGAATTTGTCCATGATTTAATCGAGGACGCGGAGGTGCTCTCTTCTGGTATGCGCCGGGAAGTGGACAGATGCGATAAAGCTGTTGACCTTGCACTGGAGGGTAATAAGGTTGCTGTTATCTGCAGCGGTGACCCCGGTATTTATGCGATGGCCGGGCTGGTATTGGAAATCGCAAAGGGCAAAGGGCAAAGCGCAGAGGGACAGGACAAACTTCTTCCAATCGAAGTCATTCCCGGGGTTTCGGCACTGAATGCATCTGCTGCGAGGCTTGGTGCCCCTCTTATGCATGACTTTGCTTCCATCAGCATGAGTGATCTCTTGACCCCGTGGGAGTTAATAGAAAAACGGCTTGAGGCCGCGGCTTCTGCTGATTTTGTGATTGCCATTTACAATCCAAAAAGCAAGGGGAGGCAGGAGCATATAGGCAAGGCGAGAGATATTATCCTGAAATTCAGGTCACCTGATACTCCTGTCGGAATTGTGAGGGCTGCGACAAGGGATGATGAAAAAATAGTTATAACTGATCTGAACAGGATGCTCGAAAATGAGATTGATATGCAGAGTACGGTCATAATAGGCAATTCTCAAACATTCACATGGGAAGGCCGGATGATTACCCCGAGAGGATATCAGGAAAAGTATAAACTGGAGTAAAGGAGAATTGGAGTCGATATTTCTCCATTACTCCAGTTCTCAATCACTCCATTTCTCCTTCTATAAAAACAAATGAAAATAACAAAACCACAAGGCGCTGCCTTTCTTTGGGATGAGTCATTTCTCTGGGGCCTTATGGCCTTTAAGGCATTGAAGGGGCAGGGCCTGCCATTTGAACTGATCAGGGCTGAAGATATAAAGGCAGGGAAGCTCGACAGATATAAAATGTTATTTGTTCCCGGCGGCTGGGCATCCAATAAGAGCAGGGCGCTCGAGGAGACCGGGCTGGCAGTAATCCGGGACTTTGTGGCAAAGGGCGGCAGTTACCTTGGCTTTTGCGGAGGAGCAGGGCTGGCTACAAAAACCAAAGGCGGCATCGGACTTTTGAATGTAAAGCGCAGGCCCACAAAAGAGAGGGTCCCGAGTTTTAGCGGAGAAATAGAATTAAATCTTAAGTCCCATCCAATCTGGAAAACTGCAGGGGAGAATCACAATCAACGGACGACGGACGACGGACGACGGTCGACGGTCTTTCATGCATGGTGGCCTTCACAGCTTATCGTTGAAGACAATGATGTCGAGGTCCTTGCAACGTATGGCAATGCCCTGTCTGACTCGTTCAGTTCGGACCTGAATGTCGGAGATGTTGAGTTAAATGGTGACTGGGCTGCTCTCGAAAATATATATAAGATAAACCTTGATCCTGAAAGATTGTTAAATGAGCCGTCTGTTATAGAGGGCACGTACGGCAAGGGGAAAGTGGTTTTGTCGCTTGTGCATTTTGATACGCCGGATGACTTGAATGGGCAGCAGGTGCTTCTGAATTTATGGGAGTATCTTGCGAACGAAAGGTCAGGGGCCAGGGATCAGGTGAGAGAGGTCAGAACACCTGCTCCCTCCCCCTTGACGGGGGAGGGCTGGGGTGGGGGTGAAAGCTTAAGCTCCGATCTTTACAGCCTTTGCACTGGACTCATTTCTCTTGGCGAACGGAACTTTCTCTGGTTCAGAAGAAACTCCATGCTGTTTCAGTGGAGGCGGGGGGTGAGGGGGCTGGAGTATAACACCTTATATATTATGATGAAGGAAATTGCGGAGATCATTGGGGACGGCGACGAAGAGCAAAGGGCACCCCGAAAAGCTTCGCAACGGGCCAGGCAGAACATGAATGGAAGATTAGAAAAGATTAAGGATTTACTGGTCCCGTTTGCCGGGAAAGCAAAAAGGCTTCTGGTTTTGGAACGGCATGCCATGCAGAGGGGGCATATTACATATGAAAAGTGTGATGATACGGAGATACAGGAAATAAGGTTTGAACTTTTTTCCAACTCCAAGAGCCATGGGGGATTGTTTAAGGAATTATTGGATGAAATGGATAAACTCCTCTTTGAGTTAATTAACAGGAATTGACTATTTATTGCATTTATAACACTATCATTTTAAACTGTAAAAACACGTAATATAAACTATTAGAAATTTTAGACTTGCTCAAATTATCTGAAAATGAATCAGCCAAATAATAAAAAGCTTTTCGGTCACATTGAGGTCCCTCTGAAGCGCATTCATATTGAACTTACAAATATATGTAATTTTGACTGCGTGTTCTGCCCCAAGGATGAGATGAAACGGCCGCCCGGGTTTATGGATGTTGACCTTGCAAAGAGAATCATTGACACTGTGAAGACCAATGATATTTGTGAGAAGATCACTTTTCATGTCATGGGGGAGCCGACGCTGCATCCGAAATTTTTCGAGATCCTTGATTATACCCGGATGCAGGACGTTAATGTCGGCCTCACTACAAACGGGACCGGACTCACCGGCAAGGCCGGCAAGCGTCTTATTGATTACGACCTTCATCAGATAGATGTGTCGCTCCAGACACCTGATGAAAAATCTTTTCAGCTGCGGAAGGCGGGGAATATTTCTTTTGATGATTATGTTGAGGGGGTACTCGGTTTTTTGTCCGCCTATAATATCAGGGAGAAAAAAACGACCTTCAAATTCCGGTTTTTGAACACTAGATTCTGCGGAAGCGATATGCTCAAGAAAATGGACTCACAGAACATCAACTCAACAAACCGGGACCTGCAGAAAACGTTTCGTCACTGGGCTGAAAGGATTTATGATCTGCTGGGAGTTAACGGTACAGAGCGGGAGAGGGCGCTGGAGAAGATAGGGAAACTGGCGTCCTACAGATGGAATGTTGTGCAGGTGCATGATAATGTCTTCTTTGAGACATACATTCTCACGAGCTGGGAAGATGCTTCTGCCAATAGTGATATCCGGGATGCCTGGTCAGGGCACTGCTTTGGCATGAGGGACCATTTCGGCATTCTTTATAATGGGGATGTTGTCCTCTGCTGCATGGATTTTAACGGCAAGACCAGCATTGGTAATTTAAATGATCAGTCTCTCGAGGAAATACTCTCGACTCCTGAATTGAAAGACATTATTGAGGGCTTCAAAAAAAACCGCATCGTTCACCCGTACTGCAAAAAATGTCTTGGCAGCAAGACGTTTACAGGATGGATATTTAAACCCTTCGGTTATACACTCAGCCAGACTGTTCTGAAGCCTTTCTTTTACAGGCAGTCCAGTATCTGGAAACAGGACCCCCGGGAATCTTAGGATTCAGATCTGCCCCTTGAATATCCCTCTCGCTTTTCTGAAAACCTCAAGATATGTTTCCGTTCTATAATCAGGAAATGTGTACGGCAGCGACCGGAAGTCACCGCCGGAATAGATGAGAGTGACCTCTCCGTATATGCCGCTGTTTAAATAGATCCTGTGGGAGAAATTCTTTGTTGTTGCCAGAACCAGTTTAGCCGAATCAAGGTAACCCGGATCAAGATTTATCCTTCGTCCGGAATTATCATTAAGATACAGTTTTTCAAGATCGTCTGTCTTTATCTTTACTTCCGCAATGTCTCCGGGACTTATTAATTTATCAAAAAAGATAAATTGTCTCATAAGACCGAGACCCATTTCTTCCTCGTAATATTCAGAGTGGTCCCATGGCCAGGCAGGGCTTTTGAAATCGATTTTACCGTAAATATCTGAAAGTTTTTGAGCCAGATCATAAAAAAGAGATTTTTCCTGAGAAAGCATTCCGACAAAAAGTTTCACAGGAGTTGGTCCAGTTATTTTGCCCATATATTAATTTAACAGAAAAACAATTGTTACTCCACTTTAGAGGCTCTACGCCTATTGTCTCTCAAAAAGAACCAAATATGAGAAACAAGCATCTTTGAGGTGAATCATTTAAGGTCTACCTTATTTGTCTCTCAAAAAGAACCAAATATGAGAAACAAGCATCTTTGAGGTGAATCATTTAAGATCTACCTTATTTGTCTCTCAAAAAAATAATAATCTTGACAGCTAACCATCTTGGTGTTAATATATATCTATATATTAACATCTAACTGCTGAGGATTAGGCTATGGATATCAATTTAGAAAATGCTGTCAACTATCATTACGATAAATTTCCACCAGGTAGTCTTGATTATGGGCGATTTGTTGAACCTTTAGTAAAAGCAACTGATGCTGTGGCTCGCTACGACCAAATGTTAAAAAAAATGCACAACAGCGAAATACTGCTGGCTCCTCTACGCAACCAGGAGGCTGTTATATCCTCGAGAATGGAAGGTACGGTGAGTACCATGGATGAAATTCTTAAGTATGAGGCGGATCATGACGTTGAAGCGGGAAACGCTACAAACGTAAGATCAGAAGTTATCGAAACTATCCTTTATCAGAGGGCGTTGAGAGCAACGCAACGAGCAATGGAAGAGGGTTATCCAATATCCCAATCGCTGATTAAGGGGATCCATCAGCGGTTGCTGTCTCTTGGGCGTGGTGCTTCAAAATCGCCAGGGGAGTTTAAAAATGAACAAAACTACCTTGCTGATAAGTTGAAGAAAAATATATTATTCATTCCAATCAGTCCTGAAAAACTACAGGAGGGATTGGATAAGCTATTTCAATATATAGAACAAAGCACGCATACATCGTTGATCAAAACAGGGATCACCCATATTGAATTTGAAGCATTGCATCCATTTAAAGATGGCAATGGACGTATTGGACGTATGTTAATTACATTGATGCTATGGGCTTCAGGAACTATATCCGCGCCTCATTTTTACATAAGTGGGTACCTGGAAGACAATAAAGATCTTTATATAGATACAATGAGAAATGTGTCCGAACATGGTGATTGGGAAAGCTGGTGCATTTTTTTTCTGGAAGCTATTGAGCAGCAGGCTATTAGAAATCTTACTATTGCAGAGAATATAAGTACATTATACGAAGAGATGAAAATAGTATTTTCAGATGCACTGTCTTCTAAGTGGAGTGTCAACGCATTGGATTTTGTGTTCACAACTCCAGTGTTTAGAAACAACAAATTTACAACAAACAGTGGTATACCTACTGCGAGTGCTGCAAGGTTCACGAGGATCCTTTTGGAAAAAAATCTGATCGCTACATTAGAAGAAGCATCGGGCAGAAGACCAGCATTATACTCTTTTGAACCATTGATGAAACTTGTTAGAGTTTAGTTATCAAATCGCCCAACAAAACGCTCTGCACGGAAAAATTATTCGCTGCTACTATGGTTCTACTCTTCTCCTTTTCGTTGAGCATAAATAATCTCCTTACCTGTTGATCTGTTATCATCTACGCCTTCTTTGCTAAGACGTAAATAGTTTGTTCCCTGTACTAAATTTCGGGAATTTTAATTGTCGCCGGTCGGTAATTATTATTGTCGCTCAATAGAGGGTCGTGAATCTCGTGTGCGAGTTGCCTTATAATATTCATAATATATAATTAGCAGATTACTCAAAAACTATAAAAAGCTTGTCAATTGCCTGAGATATCGGGTATATTTTTGGAGATATACAGAAACTATGGAATAACTTGTTATGTGCAGAACAAGCGACAAATTATGATGGTAACCATTTAATATGCAACACGCTTTCAAGTTTAAAGAAGACCAGCTGATGGAAGAAGTTTCCCGCTGGGAACATTCCGAAGCAAATAAGGGGCAAATCTATACGCGCCCTGAAGTTGTAGATTTCATGCTTACAGCGATTGGCCTGAACGATGGTGAAGACCTGAAGAATGTTCGAATTTTGGAACCGTCATGCGGTGAAGGGGAATTTGTCGTTGCCATTGCTGAACGCCTTATCAAGCGCCCTAAGCGTAAACCCATTATTAACCAGCTGATAGGCAAGATATTAGCTGTTGATCTGGTTGGTGCCAGCCTGGAAATTGCAAAGTCAAAGGTCCGCGAACTATTAGTCAATAATGGTTACCAGGCAAAAGATATCGAAAAACTATTGGAAGATTGGTTTTTAACAACTGATTTTCTTCTTGAAAATATTGTCCCCAACTTCACACATGTAATTGGTAATCCGCCTTATGTCCGTGTTGAAAATATTCCTAAATGGCTTCTTGATGAATATCGTAGAAGATTTTCAACAATGACTGATCGCGCTGATTTGTACGTTTCTTTTTTTGAAAAATCACTTTCATTGCTTGTTGAAGGCGGCAAACTGTCGTTTATCTGTACCGATAGATGGACAAAGAACACCTATGGGAAATCGCTGCGGCAATTAATCAGTGATAACTATTCACTTGAACTGTTTATTGATCTGTATGGTATTAATGCATTTGAACAGGATGTGATGACGTATCCGGCTATCACCCAAATAACAAAAGTCAAAGGTAATCAAACCGCAATAATGCATGAAACATCATTCACATTTGAAGAAGCGGATGAAGTACTAAAAGCGATCAGCGGCAAAACTTCAAGTGTTCAGGTTTGGAAAGGCATTGTCAACGGTTCCAAACCATGGCTGCTGGGTTCATCGGATCAAATCGCGCTTATTTACAAGCTGGAACGCCAATATCCCACCCTTGAAGAAACAGGGTGCAAAGTCTTTATCGGTGCCGCCACCGGGTCAAACAAAGTTTATATTGTTGATAAAGAAAACGTTGATGTTGAAGAATCCCGTTTACTTCCCGTGATCACAGCAAACGAATTAAAAGCCGGAAGTATTCAATGGCGCGGCAAATACCTTGTGAACACCTATGATGAAAACGGTGTTGTTAGTCTTGACGATTATCCTAAGTTAGCAAGCTATCTAAATAACCACAAAGACGAATTGTGCAAACGGCATGTTGCAAAGAAAGATTCAGCGAAGTGGTTCAAGACCATCGACCGTATTTATGAAGAACGTTCAAAGCTGAAAAAACTGTTAATTCCGGACATTAGTAGTGATCCGGTTGTAATTTATGATGAAGGAAATTATCACCCAAATAATTCGATTTACTATATCTGTTCGAATGATTGGAACCTTCATGCCTTGCGGGTTGTTTTGCTGTCAAATGTGACAAAAATATTTATTTCTACCTATAGCACTAAGATTGCCAAGGGATACTTACGCTTCCAGGCACAACATTTAAGGAAACTTCGGCTTCCTGTTTGGGGTAGCATTGACAATAAGCTTAAAGCAAGAATGATCGAAGCTGGTGTATCTAATGATACATCCAGTTTTACAGAGCTTACATGTGAAATGTATGGCTTGAACAAAAAAGAAAAATCAATTGTAGGGGATTAAATGGCACTTAACCTTGAAGGGTATGAAGCACGGGTTTCTGAAGCGGTAAAAAGTTTCTGGAATATGCGTAAAACTTATGGAGTAAGAAGTGGCAAAACGCTTGATGCATTCGTTGAATTATTAACCTGGGTTGTTCACAATAATGGTCTTCCTGATGCTATAGTTATTACAGGTCAGCAAGCACAGCTTCCCGGCTTCTTCAGACCAACTAAGTCCTGGGACATTGTAATAATAAATCACGGTACGTTGATTGCCGCGATTGAACTGAAATCCATTGCTGATTCATTTGGCAAAAACGCCAACAACCGTAATGAAGAAGCCCTTGGCAGCGGGATTGATATTAAAGAAGCCTTTGAAGAAGATGCCTTTGAAGGTCTTACAAGGTTATTCACCGGATACTTGATCTTAGTAGAAGATTGCCCCGAAACACTTACAAATGTCCAAATACAAATGAAGCACTTCCGCGCAATGAAGGAGTTTATGGCGGTCCCCGAAACCCGTGATGAAGTGTATGTGAAAGGCAAAAACGATTTATTTCCTGCGATTGATGGAGTTTCATATATGGATCGCTTCGACATACTTTGCAGGCGTTTAATGCAAAAAAACCTTTATACCGCTGCCTCTGTCGTTCAGTCACCAAGGTCAGCCATAAATGATGGGGCGTATAGCAACGTATCACGGGATACAAGCATAAAGGCGTTTTTAGCTTCTTTAGCTAGTCATGTTGAAACTATTGCAGCTATAGAGTCTGACTAATATTCATAATGACCAGGAAAGTACATAACAAGCGGCAGCAGTAGGACAGTTTTTTCTCTGCTTCGTCGTTCCAAAACTGCCGTTGTGCCAGACATTAGAGGTGAAAAATAATGGATAAAGAAATACAGTACAACAGAAACTTTTCACTTTTAACAGCGTATCAATTCCTGGAAAATAATGGATTAAAAGAAGAATCTGAAAAGATAAGAATTACGCCGGCTCAATTCAAAACATATACAAGTACTTTAAGAAGAGCAAAAGTTATTGCTTTAGTTAATAGTGAAAATATAATTGATAAATTTAACACCCTGCGGTCTCTGCCGCAGTTCCTTAATGTGTTTTTAGTTTTTAAGAAGGAACAAACAGAAGCAGATAGGTAGAATAAATATGAGA
>JBDLIC010000037.1:0-25644 GCA_039715075.1 Nitrospirota bacterium | reverse complement strand
CAAGTGGACATATAACCACCCGTCTGTCTTTCCGCGCACTTCCAGAATACTCCCTTCCTCAACCTGGCTCACTAGCGAATAGTCAAGTCCCGGGCCGGTACGGACATTCAGCGTTGATATTGTAACCAGTACATTGCCTGATGCTGATTCGAACGGTTTAACCGGTTTCGGTGCCTCCCGGACTACCACTGTTTCCGGCGGTGACTGTACGACCACATATCCGGACGGTGTGTTCCGGTAATATACACTGTTGAAAACAAAGAACGGGTCGCCTCCGTACCAGACAGTCCTGTAGCCGAAAGGAAGTCTGCGGACGTAACGTTCCCTCGGATAATAGTAACCCCTCCTGTAAGGGCGGTCATATTTCCAGCGTTTATATGGGCGCTCATACCTCCAGCTCTTATTGAAAAACTTTCTTTTGGCCTTCCATTCGGATCTGTGCCTGTCATGCTTTTTAACAATGACCCTCTCGTTATGCGAATGACGGGGGCCGCTATACTGTCTGTCCCTACTCCGCGCAAATGAATCATCAGCTGTGAACATTATTGTCAGGATAATGAGGCTGAAAAATGTGACTGCCAAATTTATTATTGAATTTGTCTTCATTTTAATGTTCCTCCTTTCAATCATAATCCGGCAAAATCAGGGCAGGCGCAAGGCCTGCCCCTACATTATATTTAAAACCCCATCGGTCCGGGACGGTTCATCCGCTTGTCCATCCGCGCACGTTTCTGTTCTTTGAATGTCCGGAGGTCTTCCATCTGTTCATCCGTAAGTATGGTCGAAAGCTCTGCTTCGGTTTCATCGCCTTCAGCACGCAATTCACTTCTCATTGCGTCTCTGACTTCACTCCGTTTCTCTCCGTATTTGTCAAAGATCCCGCGCTTCTTCTCGATGCTTTCCTTAATAACAGGTTCAATCGCTGCTGCCTGCTCTTCGTTCAGGTCAAGGCGGTCTGTCAGACGTTCAATGACCTGTTCCGGGGTCCTGTTAAAACCTTTTCCCATTCCGTCACCGCGGAATTTACCCCTGTGGCGTTTAGTGCGCATATCCTGTCTTAATTCGAGATACTTCTCTATCTGGTCCTCATTCAGGATCTCATTCAGTCTGACTTCAGTGTCCCATTTCAGTTTCTGCATTTCAGTGCGGGCGGCCCGTCTGTCTGTCCCTCTTTTTTCCCTTATTGCAGTCATCTTCTCGATCTTCTCTTCGATGATCGGTCGGACCGCTTCCACCTGCTCATCCGTCAGGTCAAGGCGCTCGGTGAGGCGCTCCATTATCAGCCCGGGTGACTTGGGCGTACCGAACCGGCCTCTTGCCTCTGCTGAAAAGGGCTGCGTTAAGAGCCCGATTGTAATAATGAATAATCCGGCAGCCAGAGTCATGAAGAGCAGACTCCTGTCTGACCGCTTTCTTATGGTTATTGATGTTTTCATCATAGCCTCCTTTTTTAAATTGTTTTCATCCTGTGCGGTTTCTTTTATCTGATTGTTCCTGTTCATGGCGTTCTCCTTTCTCATTGATGTTTTCTTCATGGTTATATCGTAAATAATTTTTCTTTAAGTGTGGGTTAAGTGTCAGTCAAGAAAGGAAAAGTTTTGTAAAGATTTATTAAGCGCCCTTAATAAATTTTTACGTTTATAAAAGAGGAGTTTCGGATATAATACATTCGAGAAACATAAAAAGGAGTTAATTCAAGATGAACCGTATCCTGGTCATTGACGATGACAGAGAGCTTTGTGAACTGCTGACCGATTACCTGGTCCCTGAGGGCTTTGAAGTTGAATCGGTCCACGATTCGGACAAGGGGATTGAAAGGGCTCTTTCGGGAGAGCATAACTTTATAGTCCTTGATGTCATGCTGCCTGGTGTTAGCGGATTTGAGGTACTCCGCACTCTGCGCCGGACTTCAAACGTCCCCGTACTCATGCTGACAGCACGGGGTGAGGACGTGGACAGGATCGTGGGGCTCGAAATGGGTGCCGACGACTACCTTCCCAAGCCATTTAATCCGAGAGAACTCGTTGCACGCATCCGGGCAATCCAGAGAAGGGGCGAGACTAAGAGGGAAACAGAACAGGAGGCGGTAATTACCGAACAGATTACTGTCGGAGATGTTGAGCTTGATGCAGGTACGAGGATGGTGAGGAAGTCAGGCAGGGCGGTGGAGATGACAGCTGCTGAGTTTGACCTGCTCGATATGCTGCTGAGGTCTGCCGGTCATGTCGTACCGCGAAAGGACCTGGTCAGCAAAGTATTGGGACGGGGTCTCGACCCTTTTGACAGGAGCATTGATGTTCATATCAGCAGTTTAAGGAAAAAACTGGGACATAAAGTGAAGAGTATGGAACGGATCAAGACGATACGGGGGATAGGATATTTATATGCCCAGCCCAAAAAGGGAGGGCCTGCTGCATAAAGCAGGAAAATTAAATATGCGAAGTCTTTTTGTGAAAATATTCCTCTGGTTCTGGCTGGCCTCAATAATGATCATTGTATCTACGTTCGTGCTCTTCTCGCTGCTTGAACCGTTTGCACCTCTCCGGGAAGACGGACGCCGTATCAGGAGGATGGCGAACATTGGAAGGACTGCAGTCAGCATATTGGAAGATGAAGGCCATGCTGCTCTGAAGGACTTTATTCAGCGCAGGGAAAAGAGGCGCGGCAGGCACTTTTTTCTTTTTGATAAAAATCTGGAGTCTGTGGCTGGTAAGCGTCCTTCCGCGGATGTCAGGAAGCTTGCAGTACGGGCCAGAGATAGCGGGGCAACGGAATTTAAGCGCCTTGAAAAGAATCTCCTGCTGGCCCAGACGATTTACGGGACGGACAACTATTATATAATGGTGGGTGAACTGGCGAGCCGCCCGCACCGTCTGCCGCTGAACCGTATCCTCAGTTCCCGGTTCATGAGCGTGCGTCTCCTCGCTATATTTATCGTTGCCAGCATCTTCTGTTCCTGGCTTGCCTGGTATCTGACTTCACCGGCAAGGAAATTGAGAACAGCAACATGGAAGTTTGCGTCAGGCGACCTGAAGACCCGGGTCGGGCAGAGCCTTGGCGGAAGGAAGGACGAACTGGCTGACCTGGGAAAGGATTTTGACCTGATGGCCGAACAGATCGAGGCCTTGATCACATCCCAGAACAGGCTCTTGAGAGATATCTCACATGAGCTGCGTTCACCACTGGCCCGTTTGAATGTTGCGCTTGAACTTGCCCGCCAGCGCTCGGGGAAGGAAGCAGAGGGATCACTTGACCGGATTGAACGTGAGTCCGGGAGGCTGAACAATCTCATAGG
Organism: Nitrospirota bacterium; assembly: GCA_039715075.1. GTDB lineage: Bacteria > Nitrospirota > Thermodesulfovibrionia > UBA6902 > UBA6902 > JBDLIC01. The sequence goes on along the minus strand of JBDLIC010000037.1, from coordinate 22,349 downwards.
CCAATTGCGTACCCTTACACTGCTCGAAAGCAGTACAGAGATTACGGACAAAAAAGTCCTTGACCTCTCCGGCCTTGTCAGGGCAATTTCTGAAGACGCTGATTTTGAGGCCAATAACAAACATCGTTCTGTTAAGGCAGAGCTGGCTGAAGGTATCATGGTTGAGGGTTCTGAAGAGCTGCTGCGCAGGGCTATAGAAAATGTTGTGCGCAATGCTCTCCGCTATACCGAAGAAGGTACAGAGGTGGAGATATCTCTACAGCGAAAGCAATTAAAAGAGAAAGAGTTTGCTGTATTAAGGGTGCGTGACCATGGTCCGGGAGTACCTGAAGAGGCGCTTGCGGAACTGTTCAATCCTTTTTACCGTGTTGCAGAGTCCCGAGACCGCGGTTCAGGCGGAATGGGCATAGGCCTTGCCATCACAGACCGTGCGGTCAGGCTGCACAGCGGAGAGGCCCGGGCTGAAAACGCACTCGAGGGCGGACTGATAATCACTATAGAGCTTCCCGTATCTTAACTCTTATACTGTTCTGTGATAATTCTCTCACTATTAAGTTAGCACTTTAACAGTGCCATGTTTTATAATAATGCACTTTTTTATTTTTGCCGTTATATCAGAGCAAAACCAGATTGTCAGTTAATATAAATTACATCCAGGAGGATAAACAGAGTGAAAAAGTATATAAAGGTTTTCGTATTGGCAGTATCAGTATTAATGATCTTAGTCGCATGCAGTGCGAGCACACCGCAGGACCAGATGAAGGAGATAGATGAACTCCTTACCGCGGGTTTTCCCATATCACCAGAGCAGACGGAAGGCATCGACAAATTCATTACCCAGGGGAAGAGCCAACTCAAAGAAGGAAAGACAGAAGAAGCAGGCAAGGCCTTTGGTGAGGCGATCGATATCCTGAAAATGGCACAGGATGCTGACATATTTAATAAAGCCGACTGACGCTAACACTCTTCAAGTAAGATGCCCCGGTTGAACCGGAACTGGTTGTTGACCGGGGCAGAAAGTGATGCTTGATAGTGACCTCTCAGATCTTTATGGAGTTACGACCAAAAGGCTCAATGAGCAGTTAAAACGTAACTCTGACAGGTTTCCGGAAGATTCATAAGTTGAAGTTATCAATAAAATTGATTCAGTCTGGATTCCGTTGACTGCTTACAGAAACAAATGATTTTAAAATTCTCTCGCTGTGCAGGATTACATATGCAAATAAATAAAAATCCTAAGAAAAGATAACATTACATTACAATATATGATTTATATCATAGCAATCACCCGTTAATTAGAAGTATTCTAAATCATAAATCATTATTATGAATCCTTTATAAATTTCCGGAAATATCTATAGATAAATTAATTTATTGTTCCAGAATTAAAGATTTATTCGGCTAAAAATACCCATATCAGGGGATAGGATAATTTTTAATTTTAAGACATTATTTAGAGGAAAGGGTAAATATAAAAACTTTTTATCTTGTTGCAGGGAGGGGAGTATATTATGACTATTAAAACGGATGATGGTAAGATTATTGCTTATGATGAATTATTAAAGAGAATGGACCCTGAAGTCGTTGAAATAATCCATGAGGGAACTACCACAGGTTTAAATCAACAACAATTTTATAACGTATACTGTCAATTTCACGAATACAAATATAACGAGTCGTTTGTTGTTGATTAATTATTGAAGTCCATAATTTTACTCTTTTAGACCTTTATCTATACGGCGACTTAAGGGACTTATATTTTATGGAAAAACGAGTTCATAAGAGAATACTTATAAGAGAGGAGACGTAAATGAAAAAAATATCTGAGAAGAAGTCTTCAAAAGAACTGATTTCCAGGAAAAGAACAGAAACCTCTGGTATCAAGAAACAGAAATTTAATAGTATTAAACTGAGTCCTAAAAAAACAAATGGAAAAAATCCAGTTAAAAAGAATGAAGTTTTGGGTATCAAAAAACAGTATCTGCAGTCCAATGGTTCATGCAATGTTTCTTTTAGATTGCCAAAAGAGGCTGCACCAGATGCTCAAAATGTGGCAATAGCAGGAGATTTTAATAACTGGGATTCAACAGAAACACTGATGAAAAAACTTAAAAGTGGGGATTTCAAGTTAACATTAAAGTTACACCGTGATAAAGAATATAGATTCAGATATCTTATTGATGGTAAGCGTTGGGAAAATGATTGGTGTGCCGATAAATATGTTCCCAATCCTTATGGATGTGACGATTCATTGGTGATTGTTTAGGCATAAACAAAACGTAAAAACAGTAAGTATAGTGAAGGCAAAGATCAACAAAGGAAACAAATTTATGTATCACTGCCGAAAGTATAAAAAATGAAAGAAGAAACAATTATTATTTTAGCTGAGGATGACGAGGGTCAAGCAAATCTTATTATTAAGAATCTTAAGCGTTCAGGGACTACAAACAAGATTCTGCACTTTAAAGATTGATACTGAAACCATTTTTTGATTAACTTTAAACTCAATCCAGTATGGACAAAATCGAAAGACGGGTTACAGAAGTATTACATAATTTAAACTGGTTACTGGAATCCCATAACAGCTATGTAGAGTTCGTGAAAATAGAAGGTAAAAAGGTGGTAATACGTTGTATTGGATCTTGTGCTGAATGTGAACTCGACTGTGTAGGAGTAGCTTTTAATGAGAGGATGCCTGAGATAGAACTGATTCGTCTGTAACTTGATGTAAAGAACAGCTCTATTTATAATGAATCTGTGGTAAAAGAAGATATTAATTTTTTTACACTCTTATTCTTTACGCTTCTATACGAAATTCCCTAAATATGTCGGGAAAAGTTACACTTTTGTCGATATTCTTTTCAAAGTGTCTCATCTCTTTACATCCCATGAAATGGTAAAAATCATTATTCTTTAAAAATCAGATAGTTATATATATGGCAAGGAATATGCTAAGAAATGAACAGGTTAGAAGAGATGATACCGCTTACCAGAAAAGAAATATATGCTGAATTAAAGAAGTTGGGAATAAAAACCACTCCTGAGCTGAAGTCCTATTTAAGGGAATATTATACGTATTATGTTCAACCAAAAATAAATACATGTTCTCCGGAAGAATTAACTGCAGGAACTAAAGACAACCAGCCCAGCGAAGGTACATTACTCAATCGATTTTCTCCAATTGATCCTTTTAAATAGGAAATAAGATGGAAAAAAGAGACTTTAAGAGAATACCTGCAAATTTAATATTAAGATTCCCCTCTAGTAACACGTTTAATTCAGGAACTCTGACAAATCTTTCAGCAAATGGTATGTATATTAAGGCAGAAATGTCCTTTCCTATTAAATCAAGATTTGCAGTACTTGTTCAATTGAAGGACGAGATATTGAAGGTCCCTGTTAAGATTGTAAGAATAGTAAAATCAGGTAACTTTTATGAGGGAATGGGCGTCATGATTTTGAACCAACAAAAAAAATATTTAGAATTATTAATTAAGCTCAACGGTAGTTCTCAGTCTTAAAACACATCCCGTATAATTATTTATTTCATGCCGTAATAAATGAATTTATTGCTAATTACGGTCATTGACTCATAGATGAACTCGTCAATCTGCAACCTTCATCGATTCTGCAGATATCATGATGGTTCAATATTGTTTGAGCAATCCCAATATTATTGACAAGCAGGTAGAAACTTCAAGTCTGACAGGAGCATAATCCAATGATAACCGTTTTAAATCTTCACTCATAAAAACAAATAGAGAAGTGTGCACTTTAGTCTCCTACCATCAGTTTATGCTATAAGATATTAAGAAACAGGAAACGGCATGAGAGCTTGCTTTAATCTGGGTATTAAAAATAATGACTACAACCAATCATCAATTCTCTGATTTTTATAACCTCAGAGCTATTGTTCCTCAGTTTCCCACTTTAATTTAAGTAGTACATCAAGTATGCAGTATTTCATCTTAATAGCTGAATTACTACATAAAGAATATAGTTTTATCGTTGAAACAAGAAGTTATGACTTGACCTGCTGAAAATTAATCCCACTTTTCCATAATCAATTGATATACTTTTTTATATGAAAAGAGACCAGAATCTCGAAGAGAAAATCAAAAGCACAGGGACAGAAATCTTTTCATTAATGGAAGGGGAAGTCCCGTCTGTCTTTGACACTAAACGGTGGACCGGAGGGCTCATGGAGTGGGCCATGAAGGATGACGATTTCAAGGTCCAGCTCCTGCGGTTCATTGATCTCCTTCCTTCACTGAAGACAGATGCCCTTGTGGTCAGACTGCTCAAGGAATACTTTGCCGATAAAGAACTTACCCCGATGATTATGAAGTGGGGAATGAAGGGTCTATCGGAGAAGGGCCTCCTGCCGAAGATAGCGGGCAAGGCGATACGTTCAAATGTGGAAACCATGGCAAGGCAGTTTATTGCAGGGCGTGGGCCGGAAGAAGCGCTTGCTGTCCTGCAGGCCCTGAGAAAAGACGGGTTTGTATTTACCGTTGATCTCCTTGGAGAGGTAGTGGTCAGTGACAGGGAGGCAGCCGAATACTCGGAGAGATATTTAACGCTTCTGGATTTTCTTCACCCCGAAGTCTCCGGATGGAAGGAAGTCCCGGTCCTCGATAGTGATCATTTCGGTCCGATTCCAAAACTGAACATTTCATTGAAAATATCATCCTTTTGTTCGCAGCTCGACCCGATCGATTGGGCGGGCTCAATAGAAAAGGCCAAAGAGGGGATAAGGCCGGTTTTTGAAAAGGCACGGGCGATCAACGCGTCCGTTACAATAGATATGGAGCACTATCATATCAAAGACCTTACCATCGCCATATTTAAAAGTATTGTTGAGGAGTTCAGTGATTTCCCCTTTGCAGGCATCGCAATCCAGACATATCTGAAAGAGACAAAGCAGGATGTAATCGATCTCATTGAATGGGCAAAAAACCTCGGCACTCCTGTTTCAGTACGCCTGGTCAAGGGTGCCTACTGGGACTATGAAATAGTAGTCAACAATGAGAGGGGATGGCCTGTCCCGGTTTTCCTGAACAAATATGAAACAGACCGGAGTTACGAAGAGCTCGCGAGGATCCTCCTGGAAAACACGAAATATGTCCGCCCCAAATTTGCGTCTCATAATATAAGGAGCATCAGCAATGCGATTGCAGTGGCTGATTCCCTCGGCCTGCCTAAGAATGCCTATGAGTTCCAGGTGCTTTACGGCATGGCAGAGCCAGTGCGATCTGCCCTCCGTAAAATGGACCACCGTGTACGGGTCTATACAGCTGCTGGAGAACTGATTCCGGGCATGGCGTATCTTGTGAGGAGACTTCTTGAGAATATTTCTAATGAGTCCTTTCTTCGGAAATCCTTTGTAGAAAACAAAACTATTGATGAACTCATTCAGGCCCCTCAGGCAGTGACCGGGAAAGAGTATGAAGAAACGGAAAACACGGCCTTTAAGAATGAACCTTTTACAGATTTTTCAAAACAGGAAAACAGGCACAAAATGCAGGCAGCACTTAAGGATGTTAAAAATGGCTTTGGCGGATCCTATCCGCTTTATATAGGAAAAGAGGAACTCCGGACAGAGCGTTCTATAACTTCAATTAATCCGGCGAGACCTGGTGAAATAATAGGGACAGTATCATCAGCATCAAAAGAGATCGCGGAACAGTCCATTGAAGAAGCAGCCCGGGCATGGGACGGATGGAAGAAGATCCCGCCTGAGGAAAGGGCCGGATACCTTTTCAGGGCAGCTGAGGAGATGAGGAGAAGGAAGTTCGAGCTTGCGGCCCTCGAGGTGTTTGAAGTTGGAAAGACATGGAAAGAGGCTGACGCTGACATTGCCGAGGCGATTGACTTTCTCGAATACTACGGCCAGGAGATGATCAGACTCGGGAAGCCGATTCAATTCGGGCCGTATCCGGGTGAATACAATGAGTACAGTTATGAAGCAAAAGGCATCGGGGTCGTTATCTCACCATGGAACTTTCCTGTTGCGATTCCAACGGGCATGATAGCCGCGGGAATTGTTACGGGCAATTGCGTAATATTTAAACCGTCCGGACTTTCCCCTGTTTCGGGGTGGCAGATTATGGATGTGTTCAGAAGCGCGGGTCTGCCGGAGGGTGTTTTGCAGTTCCTGCCCGGCCCGGGTGATGAGGTGGGTGAATATCTTGTCCATCATCCGGAGATCGACTTTATCGCATTTACCGGCTCAAAAGATGTGGGACTGAGGATCGTGAAGATCGCAGGTGAAATACATTCTGTGCAGAGAAATGTGAAGAAGGTAATTGCTGAAATGGGAGGCAAGAACGCGATCATCATTGATGAGACTGCGGACATTGATGAATCTGTTAAGGGAGTTCTCGGATCCGCGCTCGGCTTTCAGGGCCAGAAGTGTTCGGCCTGTTCACGGGTGATCGTTGTCGGCGGGATGTACCGGACCTTCTGTGAAAGGCTGAAGGAGGCAATGGAAAGTATAAAGATTGGGCCGCCTGAAGACCCTGCCGCATTTATGGGGCCGGTTGTTGACAGTGCCGCACAGGAGAAAGTTAACAAATATGTGGAGCTTGGCAGTAAAGAGGAAAAGACATTATTAATAAGGCAGGTTGAGAATGAGGGTTATTTTTGCGGGCCTGCCATATTTACTGATGTTGCGCCTGATTCTAAAATCGCACGGGATGAGATATTCGGTCCGGTACTGGCCGTAATGAACGTAAACGATATTGATGAGGCAATAGCGGTTGCAAATAATACGGTCTATGCATTGACCGGCGGCCTGTATTCAAGGAGCCCGTCCAATATCCAAAAGGTAAGAAATGAGTTGAGGGCCGGCAACATGTATATAAACAGAAAGATCACCGGCGCTATGGTAGGGAGACAGCCCTTCGGCGGCTTCGGCATGTCCGGTGTTGGATCCAAGGCAGGGGGGCCGGATTACCTTCTCCAGTTCATGAACCCAAAAAGCATCAGCGAGAATACCATGAGAAAAGGATTTACGCCGGAGCAGCATTCTTAAAAAACCGATCAAATGTTTAAACGTTCAAGCGTTTAATCGTTTGAACATTTGAACGCTTGAACATTAATAAGGAGAGCAAATGGAAACAAAAGAGATATCGGCTGGCTCATGATTTCGGGAATGAACGTATTTGTAGAGCAGGTCCTTCCAAAGGCAATTGTCCGTGAATTGACTGAGGAGGAGCAAAATCATTATCGGGAGCCGTTCAGGAAGATTAAAGACCGAAAGCCTGTCCGTCGCTGGCCGTGTGAGATCCCTATCGACGGGAAACCGGCGGATGTTACAGAGATTGTTCAGAGCTTTAACAGAAAACTGCAGGAATCAGAAATTCCTAAGCTCCTTTTTCATGCGGCCCCCGGAGGGATTATAACTCCGCAAGTAGTTGAATGGTGCAGGCAGAACATGAAAAACCTTACTACTGTGGATATCGGAAAAGGGATCCATTACCTTCAGGAAGACAATCCTCACCTGATCGGATCGGAATTGGCTAAATGGTATTTAAGCGTTCACATGATCAGACAATTGAACGTTTGAACGTTTAAAGATTAAATATGACAAAAATAAACCATCTCGATATCTACAAACGCCTTAACAAATCAAATTGCCGTGACTGCGGGCTGCAGACATGTATGGCTTTTGCACTGGCAGTCATAAATGGCGATAAGAAAATTGAGGATTGTCCGCATATTGATAAGGAAGCCATAAGAGCGCTTGCAGGGAAGATAGTCGTAAGGGACCGGGACTTTGAGGAAACAATAGGGCCCCTGAAAAAAGCATTGTCAGATGTTGACTTCGGTGAAGTGGCAAATGGTTTGGGGGCAGAACCTGCCGGAGACAGACTTAGGATCAACTGTCTCGGCAAGGACTTCTTTGTTGACCAGGAGGGGAATCTGGAATCTGCAATACACATCAACACATGGATAATGATGCCATTGCTTAAATATATTAAAACAGGCGGGAACAGAAAGCTTTTAGGCAAATGGATCTCCTTTGAAGAGTTAAATAAGGGGGCCACAATGGCTCAGTACTTTCACCGAAGGTGCGAGGGGCCGCTACAGGAACTGGCTGAATCCCATACAGACATATTCTTTGACCTGATCAAAATCTTTGGCGGAAGGGAGGCCGAGGGGTTCTCTTCCGATTATGCCCGGATTATCCATCCGCTTCCAAAAGTTCCTTTCCTTATCCTTTACTGGAAGCCGGAGGGACACTTCGGGGCCAAGCTCAAGGTATTGCTGGACAGCTCCGCTGATTCCTATCTTGATGCCCATTCCATCTATGTACTCGCAAGGGGGATTGTCGAGATGTTCAAAAGAATCCTGTCGCATCATGATGAGCTTCTGCCCACACTATTGTCTCTCTAGTAAATGAGATGTAATCATTTATGCTTAACATTTTCGAGCAGGTATTATATATTAGAATGATCATTTATCAATAAGTATTTCCTATCTATAACTTTATGAATTCGTGCAGGGGGCCTATGAAAAAGAAACTGTTTATTATCCTTACACTGCTTTTATCAGTATCATTATTCTCAATATCAAAACCGCAGCTGCTCCGGGCAGCGAACATTGATCCGTCTTTCCGGTTCACAACAATCGAGACAGAACATTTTGATATACATTATCATCAGGGCCTCAGGGAAATTGCCGGAAGGGCGGCCCTGATCTCTGAAGATGTTCATGAGAAACTGACATCCAGCTTCAAGTGGTCTCCTGAGGGAAAGACACAGATCGTTCTGCTGGATAACACTGATTTTGCCAACGGATATGCTACAGTTCTTCCCTATAACGCCATATACATTTTTGTTGTTCCCCCGCTTGCCGGAACAACACTGGGAGAGTATGATGACTGGCTGGAACTCGTAATAACCCATGAGTACGCGCATATAGTTACAATGGATCCGGTAAGAGGTTTTTCTTCTGCATCAAGAAAAATATTCGGTAAGCCCCTGCCCGGGTTTGATCCTTTGTCAGTATTCCTTTTTCTCTTTACTTCCCCGCCGAACGTCCTGATGCCGGACTGGTGGCTTGAAGGCATTGCGACCTGGGCAGAGACAGAATTTACTTCTGCAGGAAGGGGAAGAAGCTCTTTTGTAGAGATGATCTTCAGGATGTCGGTGCTTGAAGACGCCATCCCCCGGATTGACCGCCTGAACGGGGACGTCCCTTACTGGCCGTCAGGGCGGATCTCCTATTTATACGGGATGCTGCTGAACAAACATATTGCCGAAAAGAAGGGGAATGAGACTACAGGAGAACTGAATATGATTCATGCGGGACGGTTCCCGTTTTTCATTAATGAGCCGCCCCGGAGGCTCACGGGCCTTAATTATGTTGGCCTTTACCATGAAATGGTCAATGGCCTTAAATCAGAGCAGAGAAAAAAAGTTGAGCATCTGAAGTCACAACCACTGACCTTGTTTGATAGAATGCCTCTCAGCGGAGAAGTATTAACCAACCCAAGGGTTTCGCCGGACGGACGCTATCTGGCGTTTAACAGAAGGGACCCTCACCAGCATGAGGAAATTGTCATCTTTGATAAATCAGCTTCACGTGAGATCGATACCATCAGGAGGTTCCCTTCAGACCACAAAATGTCGTGGTCCCCTGACAGTCAGACACTCTACTTTACCCAGGCAGATGCAAAAGGCAGCTACAACCTTTATCAGGACATATTCCGGTATGACCTTGCGTCCGGTTCTGTTTCGAGACTTACGAAGGATGCGAGGGCAAAGGAGATCGATGTGTCGCCTGATGGAAAAAGTATTGTCTTTGTGAAAGTAAAATCAGGACGCCAGGACATTGCTGTTCTCTCAATTGGTGACAGGAGTGAAAGGGTGATCACCGGAGATGAAGGTTCAGCATTATCCGGCCCGAAGTGGTCCCCTGACGGGCGGTCCATAGTATATTCAAAAAATGATTCAGGGCAGACATCCCTCGAAATCCTGAATGTTGAAACCGGTTCTGTCGAGACATTAATCAGGGATGATAATTACAATATTGATCCCGCGTGGTCGCCTGATGGAAACCATATTATCTTTTCGTCTGACAGGACAGGGATTTATAACCTGTTTGCGTATTCCCCTTCTGAGAAAAAACTTTTTCAGGTGACCCATCTACTCGGAGGGGCATTCCAGCCGGAAATGTCTGGGAAAAACGGAAAGGTGGTTTTCTCAGGGTACAATTCAAAGGGATTTTTTATTGCTGAAACTCCTTATGACTCCTCGGCCTGGTCAGCAGGGACAGGGCCTGAGATAAAGACAACGTGGAATGAAACTACCGGTAACGGGCAGGCTTCTCAAAAAGAAGATTCCCCTGAATCTGCAGCTGTACTTGAGGAGAAGAAGTACCGCCCGTCAAAAACAATACTGCCGAGGTTCTGGCTGCCGACTCTCAATTTTGATCATGACGGCGGTGTATTCGGAGCATTTACCGCTGGGCAGGATGTACTGGGATACCACTCCTACCTGCTCCAGGGGGAATATGGGGTCAGCGGTGAGGAGTATTATAATGTCAGCTATCTTTATAATAGATGGAACCCGTCTTTTTTCCTCAATGCCTATTCCAAACCGTTTTTTTATTCGGAATTATTTAACGATGACGATGATTATTATGAAAGGCGAAGCGGTATTACGGCAAGCATAAACGTTCATCTGGGTCTGGGCACACTTGAATCAAGATACAACCTCTTTGCCGGCTATAACTATGCAAAAGTGGAAGAGTTAACTGACATCGAGAACAGGAGAGTTGACGGGCTTGAGGTCTACGAAGGCAGAAGAGACAGCGCGTTCGCAGGGTTCAGATATTCAGGGGCACTGAAATATCCATATTCGATTAGTCGTGAGGATGGGAGAAACATTACATTAATGTACAGGCATTACCTTGACGTTGGGGAAAACGACCTCAACCAGAGAGAATACACTCTGGACTATGATGAATTTATCGGGCTGCCGAAGAACCATGCCATATATTTTAACCTCAAAGGCGCCACATCAGATGGAGACCTGATTGCCCAGCAGGCCTATCAGGTCGGGGGAATCCCGGCGTTTGGAAATCCATATTCCGTAAGGGGATTTTCCTCTGGCTTTGAAACAGGCAGGCATATAGTCAAAAGCACCCTTGAGTACAGGTTTCCCATCATGTATATCTTCAAGGGCAGAAACACCAAGCCCTTTTTCCTCGACAGACTGCATCTGGCTGTGTATTCAGATGCGGGGAATGTCTGGGGCTCCACAAAAGACGAGTTCGATCTCAACGACACTTTGGTCAGCGTTGGACTTGAGGTGAGGCTTGACCTTGTACTCGGGTACAAGCTGAAGATCACTCCGGCAATCGGCATTGCACAAGGACTCACAGAGGACGGCGAGACACAGCCTTATATAACGATATATGGTGAGCTGTAGGGGCTTATTGCAATAAGCCCCTACTTCGTCAATCGTCTTTCAGTTTGGGGCATTAAGAAAAAGAGAATATCGAATTTCGAATAACGAGTGACGAATGTAAAACGCGAAACTGTAACATCGAGCGTCTGTTTGTATCCTATAGTGTATAATGGAAAGAATGTCAGCACAATGCGAGATGAGTTTTAGTCGGGAAACTGACGATACGATGCTTGTCCGGCTTGCGGGAAACTGGAAAATTGGGAGTTGTCTGCCGTCTCTCAGCAAGCTGGCAAAAGAGATTAAACCCGGCGCCGGGATCAAATGCATAACCTTTGATACAAAGGGACTCACCGGCTGGGACAGCGTATTGTTAACTTATCTGATTAAAATTATCGACCAGTGCACACAGAGTAAAATCCAGGCTGAAAAAGAAGGACTGCCTCAAGGTGTGCAGAGGCTGCTGGCGCTCGCCTATGCCGTTCCGGAGAGAATAGGGGCCCGGAGGGAATATGTACGCACTCCTTTTCTGGAACATACAGGTCAGGCTGCACTTGATTTCTGGCGTTCAACACTCGAAATGCTGGACTTTATAGGGGATGCCTTCACAGCCTTTATCAGATTATTACTCGGCAAGGCCCAATTTCGGCGTTCTGAATTTTTTTTGATTATTCAGGAGTGCGGGGCACGGGCATTTCCCATTGTGTCTCTTATCAGCGTGTTAGTAGGACTGATCTTTGCCTTTGTTGGTGCAATCCAGTTAAAGATGTTCGGTGCCCAGATTTATGTAGCAGACCTGGTGGGAATAGCCATGGTACGTGTTATGGGTGCCGTTATGACCGGAATTATTATGGCCGGACGTACCGGGGCTGCATTTGCCGCTCAACTGGGTACAATGCAGGTCAATGAAGAGATAGATGCTCTTAAGACGATGGGTATTTCACCGATGGAATTCCTGGTTCTCCCCCGTATGCTTGCACTCATGCTGATGATGCCTCTTCTCTGTCTTTATGCAGACCTGATGGGAATTTTGGGAGGCCTGCTGGTTGCAGTATCCATGCTGGACGTAAACATAATGGAATACTATGTGGAGACCAGGAGCGCAGTTACTCTCACATATTTATGGATAGGGCTTTTCCACAGTGTTGTCTTCGGGGTGCTCGTGGCCCTTGCAGGATGTCTTCGGGGTATCCAGTGCGGACGCAGTGCTTCAGCGGTCGGAGAAGCAGCCACTTCCGCTGTAGTTACGGGTATTGTCAGCATAGTAGTAGCAACCGGAATAATAACTTTCTTATGCGAGGTATTAGGCATTTAGATAAAGAGAAAATATGAATCAGGAGAAACCTCATATTGCAGTTCAGAATCTTACCATGGCGTTCGGGACTTTTGTGGTCCAGAGGGACCTGACATTTACGATCAACAGGGGTGATATTTTCATCATCATGGGCGGCAGCGGATGTGGAAAGAGCACCCTTCTCAGGCACATGGTCGGACTCCAGATACCGGCACAAGGCCGGGTGCTTTATGAAGGCAGGAGTTTCTGGGACGCAGGACCGGAGGAGCAGGAGGGTTTGAAAAGGCACTTCGGGATACTGTACCAGAGCGGCGCCCTCTGGAGTTCCATGACCCTTGCAGAAAACGTGTCCCTCCCGCTTGAAGAGTATACTGATCTGACACGTGATCAGATTCGTGAGCTGGTTTCGCTTAAGCTTTCGCTTGTCGGCCTGGCAGGTTTCGAGGAATACTATCCTTCCGAGATCAGCGGAGGGATGAAAAAGCGTGCGGGCCTTGCACGGGCCATGGCGCTTGATCCTGATATACTGTTTTTTGATGAACCTTCAGCAGGGCTGGATCCGATAAGTGCTCATCTGCTAGATGAGTTGATTCTCGAACTGAGGGACAGTCTCGGTGCTACAGTTGTAATAGTAACCCATGAACTGGCGAGTATCTTTGCAATTGGAAATAATTCCGTTTTTCTTGATACGGAAACAAAGAGAATGATTGCGGCTGGAGACCCGAAAAAACTGCTTGCCGGGTCTCAGGACCCGAAGATCCGTAATTTTTTAACACGGGGAGAAGCAAATGGAAAAAACGAATATCGAATATCGAATGATAAATAATGAATGTCGAAGTATTGAAGAAGAATTTTAATTATAAAATGAAGAATAACGTATGTAGAAGTTCTTTATCCTTCGACATTCGACATTCCTTGTTCGATGTTCGATATTCGTCGTTAGAGAAACTATGTTGGTTTTCAACAGCATTAATATCAAGAATGGAGAAAAGTAATGAGCAAACAGGCAAATAAAACAGTCATTGGCGCTTTTGTTATTGGCGCCATAGCCCTGGTCGTCGCTGGAGTGCTGATTTTCGGATCAGGCAAGTTCCTGAAAGCAAGGGACTCCTATGTACTGTACTTTGAGGGATCTGTAAAAGGCCTGAATATCGGCTCTCCTGTTCTGTTCAGGGGTGTCAAGGTTGGTTCGGTAACAGACATCCGACTGCAATTTGATCCTGAGGATTTGACCGTATATATTCCTGTGGTAATAGAGGTTGAACCGGACAGGTTCAGAAAAGAGAGCAATGACAGGAATTCGCAGTATAATGTGAAATTGCTTATAGATAAAGGGTTGAGGGCCCAGCTAGAGCTGCAGAGTATGGTTACAGGCCAGTTGATGATAAATTTTGATTTTCAACCTGACGAACCTGCAAATCTGACAGGGATAAGCAGTAAGTACGTGGAACTGCCGACGATCCCCTCTGACATGGAAAAGCTGTCCAGGACCATTGAAAATATCCCCTTTGATGAACTTATGAATAAATTAACCAGTGCGGTTGGGGGACTGGAGAGGGTTATGAATTCTCCTGAATTGATCGGCAGCGCAAAAGCTGCGGAAAAAGCACTGAAGGAGATACATAAGTTAGTGAAAAATGTTGACAGCCAGGTTGCCCCCCTTGTGTTGAATATCAAGGATACTTCCGATGCGGCCCGCAGCGCCTTTGAACAGGCGGAGAAGACTTTCGCTTTTGAGGAAGGGGTCCCTGGCGAGCTGGCATCGGGGATCAAAGAGACATTAACGTCTGCAAGCGATGCCCTGAAACAGTCCAGGCATACATTGTCATCAGTTCAGGAAGTTGTAGCAAATGATTCTGATCTTGTATATAAATTAAACAATACACTTCATGAGCTATCTGGTGCAGCCCGTTCAATCCGTTTTCTGGCAGATTATCTCGAACGACATCCGGAATCTATTGTCAGAGGCAAAGGTAGTTCTAAAGGAGAATGAAATGAATAATTGTTTTTCTATACGATTCACAGCATATTTGTCCGGCATTTTTCTGATTATTCTGTCAGGATGCGCCAGCACCGGACCTGCCAGATTCTACACCCTGAATTCCATTAGCAGTGCTGACATAAAAGAGAAAATATCGTTAGCTGACAACTCTATTGCCATTGGGATCGGTCCGGTTGAAATACCTGACTATCTGGACCGGTCGCAGATCGTAACCCGAACCAGCCGGAATGAGCTCAAAATTTCCGACTTTAACAGGTGGGCCGGTTCTTTAAAGGGTGATATCTCCCGTGTTCTTGCAAAAAACCTGTCAGCACTTCTCTCAATAAATAATGTTTATGTTTATCCCTGGAAAAGCTATATTCCCGTCAAATATCAGATTATTGTCGATGTAACCGGTTTTGATGGAACACCCGGGGGGGACGTTTTATTTAAGGCAAATTGGAGCATATTGGGAGAAACTGGAAAAAAAGCACTTTTAACAGAGTCATCAAGTTATAGCGAGCAGATAAATGGACAGGGGTATAATGCATTGGTGGCTGCAGAGAGTCGGATACTTGAGAGGCTCAGTCGTGATATTGCTGCAGCTATAAAATCACTTTAGCAGGAGTTGCCTGATAACTAGTTCCTGTTTCGGAAAGCCTTATTTGTCACCCTGAACTTGTTTCAGGGTCTCCTAACTATTTGATATCCTGAGATTCTGAAACGAGTTCAGAATGACATTCTTAACAATTATCAGGGACTAACCAGTTTATTTTAAATCTCTGTTCATCTGGAAATTTTAGGGACTAACCAGTTTATTTTAAATCTCTGTTCATCTGGAAATTTTGAGGTCTTCATAGAGAATATTCTATAATAGTTAGATCTTGTTCACAGAGTGCAAATTGTTCCCAACTCAATAATAAATACTATCAGGAGAAAATTATGGTGAAAATCGGAATTATCGGAGGTTCCGGGCTTGATGACCCGGACATTTTAAAGGACGCAAAAGAAGTTACAGTTGAGACACCTTACGGCAAGCCTACATCCCCTCTTACATGCGGAGCAATAGAGGGCATTGATGTGGCAATAATAGCAAGGCATGGCAAAGACCATTCAATTTATCCTTCAAAGGTGAATTTCAGGGCCAATATTCATGCGCTTAAGGAGCAGGGCTGCACACATATTCTCGCTGCAACTGCAGTAGGTTCGCTGCGTGAAGAAATTGCGCCCGGGCACCTTGTGTTCCCAATACAATTTATTGACCATACACGTAAAAGAGAAGTGACCTTTTTTGATGAAGACGTTGTTATGCATACATCAATGGCAGACCCGTTCTGCCCTAATCTTATTGATCTTCTCTCATCATCAGCAAAGGAAATGGGCCTGGCCGGTCACAGGGACAAGACGGTAATTACAATTGAAGGCCCCCGTTTTTCTACAAAAGCAGAAAGCCATATGTTCAGAAGCTGGAACGCGGACATTATAAATATGAGTACTGTTCCGGAGGTCTGTCTTGCAAGAGAGAAAAAAATACATTATGCCGCAATAGCAATGTCAACGGATTACGACTGCTGGCACGAAGAAGAAGAGCCGGTGACATGGGAGATGATAAAGGCAACGATGGGGAAGAATGCACATAATGTTGTAAATCTGTTTTTGAATGTTATACCGAAGATTAAAGAGTATGAGGATATTTGTAAACAATAATTAAGGAAGGGTTCAAGGGGTCGAGGGTTCAAGGATTCAAGTGATGGAATTTTATTATATTTATTCTCACTCGAACCCTCGAATCCTTGAACCCTTTCATAAACTAAATTTAAACTTTAGCATGGAAAAATATAGTAAATTTCATAAAAGGTAAAGGAGGCCAAATATTATGCCGATCAAATCAAAAATCAGAACAATACCCGATCATCCCAAGAAAGGAATAATGTTCAGGGACATAACCACTCTTATCAAAGACCCTGTAGGTTTCAGGCTGGTCATTGATAACCTTACCCAGAGGTATTTAACAGGCGATATGACTTATGATCTTATTGTCGGAATTGAAGCACGCGGATTTATTATCGGTGGGGCACTTTCATATACCCTGGGAAGAGGCTTTATCCCTATAAGAAAAATAGGTAAGCTGCCCGGAGAAGTGGAAAGGCATGAATACCAGCTTGAATATGGCACTGATACTGTTGAAATTCATAAAGATGCCATTGTGGAAGGCGCAAGGGTACTTATAATAGATGACCTCCTTGCCACAGGCGGAACAGCTGAGGCGGCTGCCACGCTGATTGAAAAACTCGGCGGCAAGGTGGTTGAAATGGCCTTTATCGTAAACCTCCCGGAGGTCGGCGGAGAGAAAAGACTGAAAGATAAGGGATATAATATTTTCTGCCTGACAGAATTTGAAGGAGACTGATTAGTAAGCGAGAAAAGCGGGAAAGGCGAGAAAGGATGTAAGATACGAAAGCGGACTCACTTCTTTTCCCTTTTCCCGCCTTTCTTGCCTTTCCCGCTTTCTATGCTAAAATTAGAAAATGTTGACCCTGCCATTAAAAGAGAATAATCACAGCGAAGTTTTTGCGGAAGCTTTAAGGGTTCTTAAAAGCGGAGGTATTGTGGCTTATCCGACAGAAAGCTTTTATGCTTTGGGAGTTAATGCAACAGACGGTGATGCAGTTAGAAGGCTTTTCGAGCTGAAAAAAAGACCTGTGGAAAAGCCTTTGCCGATAATTGTCGGTGATACGGAAACACTTGGGGCTATTGTGAAAAGTATTCCGGAACAGGCAGAGAGTTTAATGGAGAGATACTGGCCCGGTCCATTAACCCTGATCTTTGAAGGCCTGGACAGTATTCCCGCTCTATTAACCGGTGGAACCGGCAAAGTTGCAGTCAGGATTCCAGGCAGGAGTGCGGCTCTCGACCTTGCAAAGGCCTTGAAAATACCTCTCACTGCCACAAGTGCTAATCCTTCTTCAAAGCCTCCGGCAGAATCAACTGATATAATTGTTGCTTATTTTGGTGATAAAATAGATTTGATTATTGATGCCGGAAAAACACCCGGTGGAAAACCTTCAACAATTGTTGATATTACGGTTGTTCCCCCCGAGGTATTAAGAGAAGGCAGCATTGATCTGAAGGAAGAGTAATTGAGACTTCTAGCTGATTCCAAACAATAAGAAAACTTTGTAAGTCAGCCATGCTATACCTATACACATCGGCAGAGTAAAAATCCATGCCATGAGTATCTTGCCGGCAACTCCCCACCTCACGGCTGAAAGGCGTTTTGTTGCACCAACACCCATAATGCATGTTGTAATGACATGTGTTGTACTCACCGGCATTCCAAATACACTGGCACCGGCAATAACTGCCACTGCTGATGTTTCAGCGGCAAATCCATGGACCGGCTGGAGCTTCAGCATCTGATGCCCGAGAGTTTTAATTACCCGCCATCCTCCAAGGGCAGTCCCGAGACCCATTGCGAGGCCGCATGAGACTATTACCCATAAAGGAACTTCAGCTGTTGGTATATAGCCGCCGATCAGGAGTGCCAGGGTAATTACTCCCATTGCCTTCTGGGCGTCATTCGTACCATGGGTAAATGCCATAAACGCTGAGGAGACAATCTGCAGACGTCCGAAGTGTTTGTTGAGAGTCCCGGGAGAGACATTACAGAAAAACCTGATAAGCATCTTCATAAACATAAAGCCAAAGAAAATTCCAATAATAGGTGAGGTCAATAGTGCAGTAAAGATCTTGGTAAGTCCGGCCACATTAAGGACTGCCGTGCCGCCATAGGCAATGCCTGCCCCCATTACTCCGCCAATCAGAGCATGGGAAGCGCTGACAGGCAGACCGAAAAAAGTCATGAGGCCGTTCCATAGAAAACCGGCAACCAGGGCAGCGGCAACCACACCCTGATGACCCATTAGGATAGAAGGATCTACTATCCCCTTGCCAATGGTCTTTGCAACAGCTGTTGAAACAAGCGCCCCCAGGATATTCATGGTAGCAGCCATGAGAACTGCCTGAAGCGGGGTGAGTACTCTCGTGGAGACTACTGTTGCGATTGCGTTAGCTGAATCATTCCAGCCGTTGCTTATATCAAAAAGAAGGGCGAGAACTACGATAAGTACTATTATCTCAAGCATGCTTCAGGACGATACCTTCGAGAATATCTGCGACATCTTCACAGGTATCGTTTGCCTCTTCAAGGTGTTCATATACTTCTTTCCATTTAATAACCATTATGGGGTCTTTTATATTGTCAAACAGCTTGACAAGCGCTTCCCTGAAGATTCTGTCTCCCCTGTTTTCGAGCCTGTTTATTTCAATGCAGTACTCCTGGATATATGAATATTTTTTATCTTTCAAGGCCCCTATGGCCTTTGTTATATATTCAGTGGTTTCATGAAGAGTTTTTGAGAGATCAACGGCTTCTGATGGAGCAGCATCCAGCTTAAACAACACTGCTCTGTCTGAAGAGGCCCAGATCAGGTCAAGTATATCGTCAAGACCGTTTACGAGTGCATGAATATCTTCCCTGTCAACAGGAGTTAAAAAGGTTTTATTTAGGCTTCTCATCACCTCATGGGTGATCATGTCTCCTTCCTGCTCAGCCTCATATATTTCTTTTGACTTGATCTTTGCTATACTCAGGTCTTCCATCATCTCAACGAGCATGACCGCAGCTTTATTGAGGTTCAGGGCTGCTTTTTCAAACATTACGAAGAAATCTGTTTGTTGTGGAAGGAATTTTTTTAACATAGTTAGTTTATCCTCAATATATCCTTTATATCCTCGAATTTTTCGGTTTTAAGCATACCGTATGATCAGTTGAAAGTCAATGGAAACATACTTATAAAAATATAACATACTATTTTTGCAGACTTTTTCATGTAATACCATTAAACATCAGGAATTGACCCGGTACTGCATTACAGGCCTGCCAATCCTACCGTGATAAAAGGGAGGCGGCATCTTTATCGAGCAGGAAAAGGAGTTTCCCCCTTTCAGGTCTGACCATTGCGGCGGGCAAAGAACTGTCTTCCTCAATAACTTCCCTGATTGCCGCAGCCTTATCGCCTCCCGTGGCCATAAGGATAATATTTTTAGCATTATTAATTGCCGGGAATGTAAGCGTTACCCTTTCTTTTCCGGGTTTGACTGACTGAGTAACAGCTGCTGCAAGATGTCTGGTCTCATTAAGGACAGGGGTGCCCGGGAAAAGTGATGCTGTATGCCCGTCTTCACCGATCCCCAGTAATATGAGATCAAACCGTGGAAATTCATTTTCTGAAATATTAAAGAAAGAGAGCATCTCTTTTTCATACTTTTCTGCAGAGAGAACAGGGGTGCTGTTTTCTGTTTGAACAGGATGGATGTTCTCAGAAGGAATGAGGACATGTTTTAATAATGTATTCTGGATCATTAAGAAGTTGCTGTCTTCATGGTCAAAGGGGACAAAGCGTTCGTCAACGATGAATATATGTGTTCTGTACCAAGGCAGGCCTTTTTTTTCTGACAGTGCCTTATGGAGCAGAACAGGTGTCCTTCCGCCCGATAATGCTGCAGTAAAAATCTCTTTTTCCTTAACCGATTGTTCCGCGACTTCGATCCATTTTTCAACAGCATGGTCTATGATCTTTTCGATGTTATCAAAAACCAGAATTTCTTTTTCGTTGTATTTCATAGCAATAAAAAACCAGTTTCAATCAAGTTTCCCCCTTTGGAAAAGGGGGATTAAGGGGGATTTCAAGAATAATTTTTAAAAAAATCTCCCCTAGCCCCTCTTTGCCAAAGTCGAATCGACCCTCGTGAGACCCGACTCGGGAGGGGAATACAGACTGCATTATCATTAATAATGGTGTTTTTTTGATGCCACGCCTTGTAGGCGGGGAGCTTCACTCTTTTAACCCTTCCAGGAACTGGTAAACACATTCCGGGAGGTCCCTGCTGTAACCACCTTCAAGTACGGCAAAGGTCGGTTTTTTAAGGCCGGCAAGTATCCTTCCTGTCTGCCGGTAAGTATCGAGTTCCAGTGAGAGATTGGTAATGGGATCAAGTTTATATGAATCGAACCCTGCAGAAATCGCGAGCAGATCAGGGTTGAACTCTTCTACTTTTTTAATGCCTTCGGACAGGGCTGATAAAAATTCTTCCGGGCTTGTATTGGCAGGAAGAGGATAATTAATACAGTTGCCCTTGCTCTTTAGACCTGTCCCCGGATAGAGTGGACTTTGATGGAGAGAAAGATACAGAAAGTTATCCCTGCCCAGCACGATATCTTCCGTGCCGTTTCCGTGATGGCAGTCAAAGTCCACGATTGCTACTTTCCTTGAACCTTCCGCGGCCTTTATTGATGCAATTGCGATATTGTTGAAATAGCAGAAGCCGCCGAGGCTGTTTTTAGTGGCGTGGTGACCGGGAGGACGCATAAGTGCAAATGCCTTTTCTCCTGTATTCATACAATGCATAGCTGCATTGATCGCGCTGCCGGCAGACAGTTTTGCGATGTCATAAATGCCGGGGTAGGCCGGGGTGTCAAAGTCCATAAAGTTTCCATTTTTGACGCTGTCAAGGAGGTCTTGTGTATGTGCCAGCAGAATATCTTCATCCGTGCATGGCTCGGGATCAATAAATTCAGCCCCCTTTTCTTCCAGGTATTCGTACGAATGCTGCGTGCGTGCCGGGGATTCGGGATGACCGGGCTGGGAGTATCCGAGGCATTCAGGTGAATAGAATATTTTCATTTCAATATCTCCTTTAGTAAGTTATATATCTATTTCCATAAGGTCTTCTGCCAGAATGACCTCACCGTCAAAGGCCTCCCTGCTTTCATTTACTCTTTCTGTATCGGGTGTGTCAGCCGGGTATAAATGAGAAAGGAGCATTTTTTTTACGCCTGCCTTTTTTGCAACAATACCGCACTCCTTTGCACTCAGGTGCCCCTTTACCTTGTCGGCATCGGGGAATGAGCAGTCAGCTACCAGAAGGTCGGCAGCAATAGAGATCTCTATAAGGCCCTGATCATAAGCAGCATCTCCTGTGAATACAACGGTCTTTCCTCCGCATTCCAGCCTGTATGCGATACTGCTGGCAGAATGAAGAGTTTTTTCTGTGAAAACATTAAACGGACCGAATTCCAGTCTGTCATCAATTGTATGTGATTGTATGGTGAAATCCTTTGGCTTTCCAAGAACCGTTGCTATAGACTTATCGTAATATGTAATGAATTCAGTCGGCCCGAAAATAAAAAGGTCCTTCTCTCTCTTAAATTTGGGTGTGGCCAGAAGGGCATGTATCAAAGGCATCAGGTCAGCAAAGTGGTCCGGATGCCTGTGGGTGATAAAGACCGCATCGATGTCTCTGTAGCTTTTGCCGGCCCTTTCAAGTTGAAGGAGGGTCCCGCTTCCGCAGTCCACAAGTAACTGGTAATCTTCGGCCTCCATATAGTAGCCGGGGGCATTTCTTGTTAGTGATGGCACGCATGTGCCGCTTCCCAGGACAATTAACTTTAGCATTACAGGAAAAAGTATACCTCAATTTAAAGGTTTTGTTGATACATTTTTTATGGAAATCGAACTTTGAATACCCCGTTTTGTAAACGGGGATGAAAAAGTTCACCTTTTTTAAGAAAAAAGGTAATGTGCTATATTTAGCA
>JBDLIC010000036.1:0-26310 GCA_039715075.1 Nitrospirota bacterium | reverse complement strand
CCGTCAGCGTCGTCTTCCCGTGATCTACGTGTCCGATTGTGCCGATGTTTACATGCGGCTTTGTTCTTTCAAATTTTGCTTTGGCCATCTTTGCCTCCTGTTTTAAAACTGATTACACCGATTTTTTAAAGACGATTACACCGATTTTTTTTCAACTTATCTGTGCAATCATTTTTTTATCTGTGTCATCAAGACATCCCCTAAGGATGTCCTCATCCTCCCCTTACTTTTGTAACAATATCTTCTGATATATTTTTCGGAACTTCCTCATAATGCGAAAACTGCATTGTATATGTTGCACGACCCTGAGTTTTCGACCTCAAGTCAGTGGCATAACCGAACATTGAAGAAAGAGGGACCTGTGCTGCAATCACTCTCACATTAGACCTCTGGTTCATGGTCTGGATCTTGCCCCTTCTGGAGTTAAGGTCTCCTATAACATCACCCATATACTCCTCAGGAGTTACCACCTCAATACCCATGATAGGCTCAAGTAAAGCAGGGTTTGCCTTTTTTGCAGCACTTTTAAACGCCATCGATCCGGCTACCTTGAATGCCATCTCGGATGAATCCACTTCATGATACGATCCGTCATACAGTGTAACTTTTACGTCAACAACCGGATAGCCGGCAAGCACGCCGTTTTCGAGCGATTCCCTTACGCCCTTTTCAACTGATGATATATATTCCCTCGGTATGGATCCACCGACAATCTTGTTGTTAAATTCAAAACCACCGGGAGCCTTTAGAGGTTCAAGCTCAATCCTGACATGACCGTACTGACCACGTCCACCAGACTGCCTGACAAATTTACCTTCAGCCTTTACTGCCTGCCTGACTGTTTCCCTGTACGCAACCTGGGGCTTACCAACATTTGCGCCAACCTTAAATTCCCTCAAAAGTCTGTCTACAATAATATCAAGGTGAAGCTCACCCATGCCGGATATGATTGTCTGGCCGGTTTCATCGTCAAAGGATACCTTAAACGACGGGTCTTCCTGGGCAAGTTTTCCGAGCGCAATAGAAAGCTTCTCCTGGTCAGCCTTTGTCTTGGGCTCAATCGCAACAGATATTACCGGCTCCGGAAATTCCATAGACTCAAGTATTACAGGATTATCAAGAGCACAAAGCGTATCACCGGTAAGCGTGCTCTTCAATCCCACCGCGGCAATGATATCACCGGCCTTTATTTCCTTAATCTCTTCCCTCTTATTAGCATGCATCTGCAGGAGCCTGCCCATGCGTTCCTTAATGTCCTTCGTTGAATTATATGCATAGGCACCGGATGCTATAGAACCAGAATAAACCCTCAGGAATGTGAGCTGCCCCACAAACGGGTCAGTCATTATTTTAAATGCTATTGCAGAGAAGGACTCTTTCTCAGAAGCTTTCCTCTCGACCTCATTTCCCGATCCATCCACTCCCTGAACCGGGGGAACATCCGTAGGACAGGGCAAATAATCAATTATCGCATCAAGAAGCTGCTGAACACCCTTATTCTTAAATGCTGAACCACAGAGGACGGGGGTTATCTTCAGCTCAACTGTCCCCTTTCTCAATGCTGACTTTATAAGATCAACATCAATCTCCTCACCGGCAAGATATTTTTCCATTATTTCATCGTCATAATCGGAGAGGGCCTCCAGCATTTTCTCCCTGTATTCTTTGGCCAGGGGAATAAGGTCATCAGGAATGTCTGATTCAACAAACTTTGCGCCGAGGGTTTCATCATCATATATATACGCCCTCATACTGACGAGGTCAACCGAGCCAAGGTAAGCGTCTTCCGCACCGACAGGAATCTGCACCGGTACAGGGGTCGCACCGAGGCGTTCTACCATTGCGTTAACACACATAATAAAATCGGAGCCCATCCTGTCCATCTTATTGACAAATGCTATCCTCGGAACATTGTATTTATCCGCCTGTCTCCAGACCGTCTCAGACTGCGGCTCAACACCTGCTACTGCGTCAAAAAGAGCTACCGCACCATCAAGCACCCTTAGTGACCGCTCGACTTCGATAGTAAAATCAACGTGTCCGGGGGTGTCAATGATATTTATTTTGTTGTCATCCCAGAAACATGTGGTCGCAGCAGAGGTGATAGTAATGCCTCTCTCCTGCTCCTGGACCATCCAGTCCATAACGGCCGTACCCTCATGGACCTCTCCAATTTTATAAGTAACGCCGGTGTAATAGAGGATGCGTTCAGTGACCGTGGTCTTTCCCGCATCAATATGCGCCATTATCCCGATATTTCTTGTGTTCTTAAGTGATATGTCTGACATAACTTCCATTTTTACCATCTATAATGGGCAAAGGCCTTGTTGGCGTCCGCCATCTTGTGTGTATCTTCCCTTTTCTTTATTGATGAGCCGGTGCTGTTTGCTGCGTCCATAAGTTCACCGGCCAGCTTCTCGCCCATTGTACGCTCTCCGCGTTTTTTGGAAAATCCTATTATCCACCGAAATGCAAGAGCAACTCTTCTCTGAGGCCTGATATCAACAGGCACCTGATAGGTAGCACCGCCGACCCTTCTCGACTTTACTTCGAGCGCAGGCTTAACGTTTTCGATGGCTGTCTTAAAAACCTTCAAAGGATCGCCACCGGTCTTCGTTTTTATAATATCGAATGCACCGTAGCATATTCTTGCTGCAACAGCTTTCTCACCGTCACTCATGATCGAATTAATAAACTTACTCACAACCTTGCTGTTGTAAAGTGGATCCGGCAATATTTCTCTTTTTGCTGCTACTCTTCTTCTTGGCATATTTTTTTACCTTGAATTATTTTGGTTTCTTGGCGCCGTATTTAGACCTGCCCTGCCGCCGGTCTGACACACCAAGGGTATCGAGGGCACCTCTGACAATATGGTACCTGACACCTGGAAGGTCCTTTACTCTGCCGCCCCTTATAAGAACAATTGAATGCTCCTGAAGGTTATGGCCCACACCTGGGATATAAGCAGTAACTTCCATTTTATTTGTCAACCTTATTCTTGCTACTTTTCTAAGAGCTGAATTCGGTTTCTTTGGAGTAGTTGTGTAAACCCTGGTGCATACCCCCCTTTTCTGAGGGCACCCGGAAAGAGCAGGACTCTTTGTCTTGTTGATTGTCTGTTTCCGTCCTTTTCTTACTAACTGGGCTATTGTTGGCACCGTTCCTCCACTAATAATCTAATATGTTAATTTTATCCTTGTTTTCTCCCTCAATGGGGAAACCTAGAGAGTTTATCAAGCTTACATTTTTTTGTCAATAGTCATGAAAATTAAATTACATTTTTTTTCAATACACTTATTTATCAACGGGTTACCAGTATACATGTTTTGATTTTTTTTTACAAACATCTATAATTTTAAGATTCGGTCCTTAATAAGTACATACGATACTATGTAGTGTCTGTGTATAGACTCAGTGTCTCTGTCCGTCATTCCCGAAGTCCTTAATCGGGAATCCAGTCTTTTCAGCAAGTTCTGGATGCCCGATTACTAACTTCGGGCATGACAAAAATAAAAAACTGTAGTTTATACACAGACACTATGTACTGGAAAGAATAACCGCACGAAATGGCATATGACATCAACGCCAGAAAAATACAATGAGGACAATAAAACCCACCCCTTTTGTCAACTCAATATAACCGGTCACCTTCAGTTTTTCTTCTTTCATCAAGATCACTGATACGATATTTTCAATCAGGGGGAGGAGAAGCAGCAGCGATATATCTGACAGGTAAAAGACAGCCAAAGCCGCTGCACAATACAGAACCATCATAACTCTGAAAAAAAGGCTCTTTTTCAGCCTTACACGGACCTTCATGACCCCGGCTGCAAAGAAAAGAAACACAGCCAGATAAAGCTTCATAGACATCTCGCCGGTAATTGTAAAATAGACCACCGGGGCTGAAAGGGTCAGAAGTGCAAAACCGTTTAGTTCTGTCATAATATGGTGTTCTTTTCCAAAAAATAGCAAAACAATATAACTCACCGCCAGTAGAGAAAAAAACCAAAAGAACTTTAACCCTTCAAGCAGGAAAGGGAGCAATAAAATCAGTCCTGTTATACCGAAAAAAAGCAACCAGTTTATATGCTCTTGCTGCCGTCCCTTTGTCCTTATGGTTGCAGAAAGCGGATTCTTTGAATTAATGATAAATGTCAGTCCAAGTATTGTTGGAATCAGAGTAGCTGGAAGACCTCTCCCATTTTGCCCGGGACTGTGCAATAAGCCTGCAGCAAACGCTGCCAGCAAAGAAGAAATATATACTACCCATGAGCCCCACTCTTTGACTACCGGAATTTTCATACTATAAATTGTAATCCATTGTTGCAGTTAGGTACAACCCGGGGGTCTTTGCTGCAAAGTACTCGTTAATTGCAGCGTTTATTATTGTTCTACTGAATGTATTTGATCTTTTCGACCTTGTCGTCAACAAAATAGATATTCTGCTTCTGAGGAACATTAAAATACCAGACTTCCTGATCTAGCAGAGTATACCAGACTCTCGGCTGCAGCTGACCAAGTATTTCCCGCACCTCCCTTTTTGTCATACCTGAAATAATTATACCCGCGGAACGGGCGATTTCCATTTTCCTTTCAGGATTGATTTCATCCAGAACTTCGACATTAATAGCGGTTTTTTTCTGCTCTTTTAATATGACATCAATATGTTTATTTCTTATCCATCCTTTTTCAAACAGGATTTCTCCTATCCTTCTATGGGGCATGGATTTACCGGAAAAATCTTTATTGACCTGTTCTGTCAGTGCCTTTTTCAGATGGTCCGCTGTTACAAATCCCTTATCAAGTGCAATCTGTCCAAAACGGGACATACTATTTGCTGTTTTATGTCTGGCATGAATTAGTGACATTTATTTTTCCTCTTTTCCGAGTTTAAGTCTTTCTATGAATTCGATAAAACTCCGGGAGGGGTCCGAAAGCTCGACTCCAATGCCGCCGTAATAATTATCAGTCCTTACAATCCTTTTTACCGTTACAGGGGCTTTAAGCGTCTCCGTTTCGAGCAGGATATTCAGTTCAAAATTCAGGTCAAAGGGAAATTCTATTTTTGTATTAATAAACATTCCTTTTTCAGAGATGTTGGTCACAGTCCCGCGGAAAACCGTATTGCCACAGTAATAATTCACTTCCAGATTGGCCTGGATTCTTTCAGCGTCTCTTTTTTCCATTATTTTAATTTTCTCTTTATAAAATTATTATCAGCAAAAAAAAGAGTTTACAAAATAGGGGGCTTCCCGTATTTTCTTAGGGGATTTTCCCTATGGGGGATTCAGGAAAACAATCAGGAAATGGTTTTTGTTGCCCCGGTAAAGTAATGTTCATTGGTAATTATTCATTCATATTGATAAAATCTATGAAAACCGGGATACCTGTTTAAATAAAATATGTTAAAAAACTTTGCGTTGATTGCTTCTGTCATTAGCGGCATTACTGCCATTACCACTTCGTTACGGGCACTCGGAAAGTCACGTGAAAATCTCAGAAATGAAGCAGTATCCAGAGTAAACACCGGCTGCCGCATAGGTGAATGCAAAACTGCTAAACCATCAGCCGGACAGGGCAGTCTCCTGATACACGTAATTGTTACGGTAATATGGTTTACGCTTGCAGTTGCATGTGCCCTTCCGATTCTGCATCAGCAATGGGAAGGGGTAATTAGTATTCAGCTGTTTCTGGGGATTTTGCCATTCATATTATTACTGATCATACTTTGTCTGATCTGGTGGAAGATTATTCAGCATGGGAAATAATGCCCGTATCGGGCAGCCAGCTGTTCATAACTGGTTACTATTGCAGAAAGCCTGGTTTGTCACCCTGAACTCGTTTCAGGGTCTCATAACCATTTGATATCCTGAGATTCTGAAACGAGTTCAGAATGACATTCGTAACAATTAGCTGTTTCCGCAACAGATTTTTATTACAAAAGATTAATCAGTAAGAGAAATGTTCTCTCCAATCCGGTAACGATCTTTCAGAAAACGGGATCTGAATACAAGCGCAGAAACAAGCGTACACATCGCAACTGCTCCTAAAATAATTGCGAGACGCGTCCACGGCATATTGTAAGACTGCCGGATCTGTATAAAATTTATTGCTGTCCTTATCCATTCCATTCCTCCCAGAACAAGTTCAATCTGTATTATGCGGGCAGCCCAGGGTTTACGGGTAAGCAGGATAAAAGGACTTGCCAGAACTAAAAAAACTAATGCGATAAGGCCGGCACGGTAGAAATGGGCCGCAAGAAGAAGGATACTTATAAAAACAGGTAAAAGCCGAATGAAATTCAAAATACTCCTTACTTTGCTCCCCTTCAGTTTTTTATTGAAATCATTGTCATTACCGGATCACCGATGCATGTTCTGTGAATATTGGGAGCACAACTAACAAGCTATTATTGTTATTAATTTATACATGATCCCGGAGAATTACAATGATTTAGATCATACGGGATTCGGAATTGGGGCGAAGTGTCCGACAAACATATTAAATAAATTTATGGTCTGAATGGTTACAGTCGAATGTAATATGAGCCGATAATAAAAAAGCAGATTGATAATAACGGAGGCATAATGAATGTTGAATTAATTAATCCTTTTTTGGAATCATTGTTAAATGTGCTCACTACCATGGCAACCATAAAGGCAAGCCCCGGCAACCCGGCTCTCAAAAAAGACAAAACAGCCTTTGGTGATGTAACCGGTATTATAGGTATGTCAAGTAAGAAGGCAAAGGGAACTCTGGCATAAGAGCAAAGCCCCTGTAATAGTTGTTCCATCTAAATACTTAAGAAAATCCATAGTTTTTCCGATATATTATATAAGAATTGATAATTCATTAAATACAGTTTCCTGTATTCCTCCATATGGAGCTATATCAGGATACTCATCATGGACATTAGGGATGGGGGATATGGAAAATCAAAAGAAAATTCTTATAATTGATGACAACCGAACAATATTAAAAGCAATGGAAAAATTGCTAACTCGTGAAGGATACGTAGTTTTTGCTACGGATAACTGGAGGGCAGCTATACGTCTTGCAACAGATGAACAGCCGGACCTTGTAATAAGCGATGTTGATATGCCAGAGATGAATGGTGGAGAAGTAGCAGCAAAACTTAAAGAGTCACCAAAAACAGCCCATATTAAAGTCATTTTTTTTACTACTCTGGTTACACCGAATGACTCGGATACTGCCAACTCCGGAAAAAATGTTTATATTTCCAAAATGACAGAGCATTCTAAGCTGGTATCAGAGATCCAGAAGTATTTATAACGCAAATCTGACAGATTTACATTTTCTTGAAAAAATTGACGGTCCGGAGCAAAATCCATTGTTTAAGTCTGGTTATCTCTGCTGCACTCTAAGTAATACTTATAATACTTATAAAAAGTTTAAATAAATCTTGACTGGACCCCGGAAATGCACTAAAATTTAGTTAGATTATAACTTGCGGTTAACCAGTCTGGGTCAACCTGAGAACCAAGTTAATTTACATGAGAGCAGGTACCGGATGTGGTGAGCAGGCCTCCGGATCGCGGGAGGAAGCCTAAAGCATCTGTCGAAGCACTCATCCTAGAAAAAAACTCATGGTTGCCCAGGGCTGGAGCCCGCATTTTTTTTGCCCTGATCTACTCCACAATCTTTACTTTCATCTCAATACGTTTATCGGGATTATCACGCCTGTCTCTAGGTTGCTCAACGATTTTATCCGCCACATCCATACCCGAGACCACTGCACCGAAAACAGTGTATTTTCCATCAAGAAAATTGGCATCTGCTACGCATATGAAAAACTGGGAGCCTGCACTGTCAGGACTGGCCGATCTTGCCATGGAAAGGATCCCTCTTTTGTGCGGCCTGTCATTAAATTCTGCTTTAACAGTATGACCAGGACTTCCCGTTCCATGCCTTGACCTGTCCTCTCCCTTAGAGTTCGGGTCACCGCCCTGTATCATAAAGCCCGGTATAACACGATGGAAAAGTGTACCATCATAAAAACCCTTCTTTGAAAGCTCTATAAAATTGTTTACATGATTAGGTGCAGAGTCGGGGAAAAATTTAAGTTCAATATTGCCAAAGCTGGTTTCAATAACCGCACGGGTATCCGCCATTTTTTTAATCTCCTTGTTCGAGAATTTTTTAGACATCGGTCCTGCATATGCAGAGACAGCAAACATGCTCACTAATAAAAACACAAAAACAGATCTGGTCAACTTCATAAAGGTCTCCTTGAAATAATGTCTATGCTACAAGTTATTCGTTATACGAAGAAATTATAAAATAGCATAGAACATATAACTTTCTCAAACGTGATATAATTTTCACATAGAATGAAGTCCGACCAGAAAGCAAAGATAATTGACTTCTATAAGACTGGTTTCTCTCTCTTCCAAAGCTTCGAGTTTTCCAGACATTACAACAAAGCTTGTAATAACAATTAAACTTATGAATATGATAGCTGCTATACATATGCTCACAATTTTTTTCAGACTCATAGTTTCTCCCTTTAGAATTAAACTAAGTCGCTTGGTGCCCTTATATATATTGAGCAGTTTCAGGGATGTACTGTTTGCGTCCCCTATAATTTATTGGTAATTGTAAACCTGCCCTCAAATAATTCTATCGGATATTTCCCTAAGAACTTTAGGGGGAATCCCTTATTATTTTCATTTGGTAAGAATTTAAAAATACCGGGATAATGAAGTAGTTACCTGTGGTAATGGAAAAATTCACAAGAGAGGTAATCGTTTAAGAACAGGGCTCTTTTTCTGTCAACATTCCCGTTCTACAACATAAGAAACAAATCCTAAAAGACACTGAATTTAAAATACTTCTTCGGATTATCCTTTACGTCCTTTATAAGTGCATTCAGTTCCTTAAGAGTTGTTTTCAGTTCTACGGAGATTTCTTCATCATTCATGAGTGCCCCTACAAACCCCTCTCCCCTGTCCACTTTTTCCAAAAGGGTGTTAAGTTTATTTGAGACATCATTGATATTATTGTAAAGCCTTTCATCCTCAATAAACTTGTTCATCGAACCTTTCGACGTTTGAAGTCTGTTTGAGAATAATTTCAGGTCCTCAGCTGATGATGCAATATCTGAAGCTGAAGCTGCAACATCCGTATATACGGCGTCCTCGTTCAGCAGCCTGCTGAAAGACCCCTTGCCGCTCTTTACTCTTTTCACAAGTTCTGCCAGCTCATTTGATGCTCTGTCAAGATTATTATATACAGAGGGGTCTGAAAGGAACTTGGTAACAGTGCCCTCCCCCTTCTCAATCTTAAGGAGCACATCCTCAAGCTTGTTAATGAATTCCGACAGGCTCGCAATGGACTCCTGACCGGTCTCAACAACATCCTGGATCTCAATGTGACTTGTCCCCATAATCGTGTCTTCAGGTGCAAGCCCCACCGCACCAGCTGTCCCCTGTGTAATTTCTATATACTTGTCACCCAGGAGGCCAAGCGTCAGGATGTCCGCCTTGGAGTCTTTCTTGAGGTATGAAAGATAACTTGAAATAATCGACATTTCAACATTTATGTTCTGCCGGATAGTAAAGTCCATAGACCGGACCGAGCCGATTTCAACACCTGCAAACCAAACGGGAGACCCGGCCCTCAACCCCTTAATATCATCAAACAAAGCATGAATATTTGACCTGGGTGCAAAGATTGTCTCGATATTGCCGGCAAACATTACCGCAATAAATGTGATGAGCAGGGACAGCGTTATTACAAGCCCGACCTTCAGCTTTGCCCACCTGTAACGTTTCACATAGTCGTACATTTCACCCCCTTAAGTTTTTCCTTCAGCAGTAAAAAGCTCACTTATAAATGTCCTTAATTCCGGATCATCCGTATTCCTAAGTGCCTCAAGATCTCCGTCAAAGTCAATGATCCCGCCCTTTAAGTACATATACCGCTCAGCTACTTTCACAGCATCCGTAACTTTATGAGTAACCAGAACAAACCCTACTCTATCAGGAAGCTCTCCGGTTGAAAGATCTTTTATCAGATTGCATATATTATCAGCGGTAAGCGGATCGAGACCTGTAGTGGCCTCATCGTAAAGCATCATTTTTGGACTGCATTCTGCAAGGGACCTTGCTATTGCAACCCTTCTCTGCATACCGCCGCTAAGCTCTTCAGGCATCAGTTCAATCGCATTTTCAATACCCAGCATCTTTAAAAGCTCCCTGACCCGATTTTCGATCTCTTCTTCGGAGAGGTTGAGGTATTCCCTCATGCAGAAGGCGACATTCTCACGAACATTCATGGAATCAAAGAGCGCTCCTTCCTGGAATACTATGCTGAATTTCATACGGTACTCTCTTAATGCGGATTCAGACAGTACAGTAATGTCCTGGCCGTCAATGAGTATTTTTCCGCTGTCCGGCCGTAAAAGCCCGAGCATCAGTCTGATAATTGTGCTTTTCCCTCCGCCGCTGCCCCCGAGTATGGCTATCCTCTCATGAAAGCGGACGTTAAAACTTATATCGTCCAGCACCCTGAGGCTGTTATAGGCAAGTGTCACATTCTGAAACTCTATCATACGCTCATCCCGAAAGCATAAATCAGTACCCTTGTCAACATAAAGTCAGACACAATGATCATAATTATTGAATACACAACAGCCGTTGTGGTCGACTTCCTGAGTCCCTGGGCACCGCCTTTTGTAGAAAGCCCCATGTAACAGCTTATACAGGCTATAAGATACCCAAAGATAAAAGGCTTGATTACACCCGAAAAGATATTTTCAAAGTCCATTATTTCCTTGATCTGGCTCCAGTAAAATGACCCGCTCTGGTGGCTGACAAAGACAGCAATGTAGTATCCGCCGGCAAGGGATATGGCATCTCCGATGACCGTTAGAACTGGAAGCATTAATATGGCACTGATGACCCTGGGAGTTACGAGCTTCTTTAAGGGACTTACCCCGTGGACCCTTAATATATCAACCTGGTGACCGAGTGTCATTGATCCAAGTTCTGATGCCATGCCGGAACCGACCCTGCCCGCAAAGCACAGAGCAATTAAAACCGGGCCAATCTCCTTGATAATGGACAAACCCACTATCCTTCCCGTATACATTTTCAGGCCAAGCTCGCCCAGCTCTACAGAAGTCTGCAGGGACAGCGCCATGCCTATAAAGAGAGATACAAGGAACACAATAAAAAACGAACCCGTACCGGCATAGTCCATCTGCTCTACTATATCGTGGAAGTAAAAGGGTTTGCGGAAAATCCCAAAAGGAGCTTTAAAAGATAAAATATAAAAATCCTGAAGCTTTGAAGTGGTTTCTTTAATATTCATAAGCTATTTTAGGATGATCATTAATTATAAGATACTGCAATATAATTATACAGATTTTTATCATATGATTATTAATAGCAAAAAGATTTTCAGTAACAGGTTATATTTAATACATCTATGCCCGGAGACCATGTTTATTAATTATTTACGGATATTTCCCCAAAATACCTTAACTCATGATTTTAACGTCTATATCTAAGTTTATTTATACCATTATTATGTACGCTTATTCAGTTATTTAAGCTTCATTGACAAGAGCGTCTATCTGTGCTATTTTACCAAAAATATTTTGTAGGGAGGAGACGTATATGGAAGGCATTACTTTTGGATTTGTTGCCTCTGGATTACTACTTGGATTAGCTATCGGGTTTGTGCTTCAGCGGGGAAGATTTTGTATGAACACAGCATTCAGAGACACAATTTTCATTCAGGATTTCACATTATTTCGTGGTTTTTTAATTGCACTGGTAATTATGATAGTAGGCGCCAATATTCTTAATGACATGGGCGTCATATCTCTTGCAGTACAGCCCTTTTGGCCGCTAGCAAACATAATCGGGGGCTATGTGTTCGGCCTCGGTATAGTTATGGTAGGAGGATGCGGCAGCGGTGTATGGTATAAGATCGGTGAAGGCCAGTTTAACTCGGTTGTTGCCGTCCTCGGTTTTTTCCTGGGGATCCATATGACAGCAACGGGTATTCTGAATCCGCTTTACAAGATATTAAGAAGTATCATGGTACCCATTGGAGGAAATTATCAACCTACTTTATTCAATATATTCGGTGACGGCCTTACGATTAAATGGATAGTAATTGCAGTAGTTGTTGCCGGAATCAGTGTATATATTTTACAGGGCAAGCCATTTTCAGCGCCTAAACAAAAAGGCATTGAATGGCCGAAAGTAGGGTTATATCTTGGTCTTCTCGGAGTAGCTTCATTCTGGGCTGCTACTGTATGGGAAGGCTTTCCCAGAGGTCTTTCCTTCACGACCCCGACAGGCGAGCTGTTCTATACTGCATTAGTGGGACGTGCAATGCCAATGCATCATCCCCTTGCAAACGTTTTCCCGATGTTTGATGTCGGATCCTTTAAAATTACGTGGGCATCACTTTATATAATCGCAGTCCCTTTTGGAGCATTCATAAGCGCAAAAATTCTAAAAGAATTCAAGTGGAAATCTCCTCCTGTTGATGAACTTCTTTCTGTCTGCGGCGGAAGTATAATGATGGGTTTCGGGGCAACGGTTGCAGGCGGCTGCAATATAGGACAGGGTCTTACAGGAGCTTCAACACTGTCAATCGGAAGTCTTGTTGCTATAATTTTCATTATTCTCGGCAACTGGACCATGGTTTATTTCAAGTTTATTAAACCGATGCAGGACATTTAGGGGATATATTCCGCTAAATTTAAATATATGCATATAGATGCACGCGAACTTGGGCCACAGGAACTTGTTCTGAAAGTCAGGGAAATCCTGACTTCAAAGCACGGGAATGATGTAAACATCGAAATCCTGATCAGCACATTAGCTGAAGCAAAAAAAGTTAAGGCCTTTGTTTCCATGTCAGGATGTAAATCAGAGATTGACAAAAAAGACAGTTATTATATAATGCGTATTAAAGGTACTCCCTGTTGCGCATAATATTAATTCAGGCTCTTATAAACCAAACGGGTGGATGCCCTATAAAAATTAAAGGAGGATGGATGCAATGAAAAAAATACTTCTTCTTGTTACATGTACTGTTTTTCTCCTGGGACTGTTCCTAATTTCATGTGAGAAAAAGGAAACAGCTTCCAAAGATGCACAGCCTGCACAGGGATATGGTGACAAAGCAAAAGATACTGCAGCTGGTTACGGCGAAAAGGCTAAAGAAGCTGTTGCTGGTTACGGCGAAAAAGCAAAAGATACTGCAGCTGGTTACGGTGAGAAGGCTAAGGAAGCTGTTGCTGGTTACGGCGAAAAAGCAAAAGATACTGCAGCTGGTTACGGCGAGAAAGCTAAAGAAGCTGTTGCTGGTTACGGTGAAAAGGCCAAAGAGGCTGTACCGGGTTATGGTGAGAAGGCCAAATAGGCTATACCTGGTTACGACAACAAATAAAAAGCTCTTCAGGAGCTGTTCAATTTTACTTTCTGACTTTTTCGGGGCGCTCTTAGAGTTGCCCCGAAAAATGTTGTATAATTGATTATGAATTCCTTCCCAAATGAACTTTTACGCAATACGAGTCCGCTTCCTTCTCAAAAAGATAATACTACTGTAATTCTCGGAGCCGGACTTGCAGGGCTCTCCAGTGGATACAGTCTTGTTAAGGCAGGCAAACCGGTTACCGTATTTGAAAGTGACTCATCCGTCGGCGGACTGTCCAGAACAATTCACCACGGCAATTTCAAGTTCGATCTCGGGGGGCACAGGTTCCATACAAAAAACAAAAGCACCGAAGATTTTGTTAAGAACATCCTGGACGGAGAGTACGTTACTGTACCCCGAAAAAGCAAAATATATTTACGGAATAAATTTTTCGACTATCCACTGAAACCCTCCAACGCCCTTCTTGGGCTCGGTATCCCAACAACCGTCAGGGCTGTTTATGATTACAGCAGGGAAAGAATCAAAAACCTGATTCATTCCAGTGAAAATATTTCCCTTGAAGACTGGGTCGTCAGTAATTTCGGCAGGACAATGTTTAATATTTATTTTAAGGACTACAGTGAAAAAGTCTGGGGAATAGAATGCAGCAGAATAAGCGAAGAATGGGTATCAAAACGCATCGAAGGTCTTTCATTGTGGGTAGCAATAAAAAATGCGTTCTTCAAATTCAGCGGCAGGGACATTAATTCGTTTGTTGATAAGTTCATCTATCCTTCCATGGGAATAGGCCAGATATCCGACCGCCTGAAAGAAAAAATAGAACATGAAAATACCCTGCTGACCAATACAAGAGTTGCCCGCATAGACCATAAGGATTTTGTCGTAAACAGTGTCACAGCAGAAAACTGTGAGCAGGTTTACAATGTAAAGGGCAGCGAGTTTGTTTCGAGCATACCATTAACAAACCTGATGAACATGCTTAACCCTGCACCGCCGGAGGAAGTTCTTGATGCAGTCTCAAAGTTAAGATACAGAGATATCGTGGTAGCAACTATCATGCTGGACCGTGAAAGGGTGACTGATCTTACATGGATGTACCTGCCGGAACAGAACATGCCCATCGGGAGGATTCATGAGCCAAAGAACTGGAGCCCCAGCATGGCGCCTGAGGGAAAAACACATATTGTCGCAGAGTACTTCTGTTTTAAAGATGACAATATATGGAATTCCAGTGATGAAGAACTGACTGAAATGACCGTCAAGCAGCTGGAATCACTAGGATTCATTGATAAAAAAAATGTCATTGACAGCTGCATCGTAAGGGCGCCAAAGGCATATCCTCTTTATGAAATTGGATATAGTGAGCATTATTCAAAAATTCTCTCATATCTCGGGAGCTTCAAAAATCTCCATATTATTGGCAGGACCGGAATGTTCCAGTATCTCAACATGGACCGGGCAATTGAATCCGGCATTGAGGTAGCTGAAGATATCCTCAAAAAAAGCCCGCTAAAAAAGAGACCTCTTCCCACTGGAATGTAATCAATGAAGTGTGCCCTGATCATACCTTCATGGGTCCCGGAAGAGATCTTTTCATCAAAAACCGCGGGTTCCCAGATCAACTACTGGCAGCCCCTCGGTACGCTTTATGTTGCTTCTTCATTAATGAAAGCAGGTCATGACGTAAGGTTTTTAAACGGGTCCTTCATGTCTCATGCCGGCATAATAGCTGAAGTCTCCCGTTTCAAACCGGATATTGTCGGTATTTACTCAACAACCTTCGGCTGGAAGAAAGCGATATTTACTGCAGAGGAAATCCGCAAAGCGGGGGTCCAGCCCCGCCCCTACATTGTTGCCGGAGGTCCTTATCCAATAGCAATGCAGGAAAAAAGCCTTGAGAGCACATCAGACATTGACGCAATCATTACCGGAGAAGGTGAGATAACAATGGTTGAAGTGATAGAAAAACTATCTCAGGGAAAAAGTCCTGAAGGCGTAGAAGGGGTCATATTCAGGATTCAGGACAATATTATAAAAAACCCGCCGCGGCCGCTCATTACAGATATTGATTCACTGCCGTTCCCTGCAAGAGAACTTCTGGGAGATGCAAAAGATTATATACCTCCTCCTGCCACTTATAAGAGAAAGCCCGTTGCCGTGATAATGACCGCAAGGGGGTGTAACAGGAGATGCATTTTCTGTTTCCAGATCGACAAAGAAAGAAAACTGGGCGTTCGCTTCAGGAGCGTAGAAAATGTCATGAAAGAAATAGAATTATGCCTGGACCAGGGATACAGGGAGATAAAGTTCATAGACGATACTCTTGCCGCTGATTATGAAAGGGCCATGAAGATCGCAAAAGAAATAAAAAGGCGCAATCTTGATTTTACGTGGTTTGCTTCAGCATGCGTTCATCAGGTAGACAGGCCGCTCCTTCAGGCTTTTAAAGATGCGGGATGCTGGGCAATACTATTTGGTGCTGAAAGTGGTGTACAGAAAAATCTGAACACCATTAGGAAAGGCATAACACTTGATCAGATACGCAAGGCTGTTACTACAGCAAAAAGTGTCGGCATAACGGTTTATACACCCTTTCTTTTTGGATTACCCGGAGAAACATATGAGGAAGGCCTCAGGACAATTGAATTCGCCTGTGAATTAAATCCGGACATTGCTAACTTCCACGCCTTGACGCCGTTTCCAGGTACAGAGCTTTATGACAACATCGATAAATATGGTACGATGTCCGGTGACCTCACGGACTTTACATACCAGGGGGCAGCATTTGTTCCTCACACAATGACACGTGAGGAGGTCGCTGAACTGAGACAAATGGCCTTTAAAAAATTTTATTCGAGACCTTCATATATAATGAAAAAGATCCTGGCATTAAGAAATATCAATGACCTGAGGGCTTATATAAAGGGGGCCAGGAGCCTCTTCTGGCTCTGGATAAAAAGCGGCATCTTCCGCCGGGGCAAAAGCACCGTTTAAATCCTGCCCTGATACAAACAGGTCATTCAATACATCACAATCAGAGCAGCGTCATAATGTAGTCCCTCTTCGAAGGGAAGAAGTAAGGGTAATTCACGAGAATTACCCTACAGGCGTCGCCCCTGCATCACTCACAGGAAATTCTCATGTCCAAAAAGTTAGAATATATAACTATGAACAAGCCTGAACTACTCGCGCCTGCGGGCAATTTCGAAAAACTGAAAACCGCGCTCCATTACGGTGCTGATGCTGTTTATGTCGGTTTGTCTGATTTCAGCCTGAGGGCCAAAGCAGACAATTTCACTAATGAAGAACTGAAAGATACGGTCCGGTTCGTTCATCAGAAGAATAAGAGAATCTACATTACCGTTAATATTTTCCCTCATAACAGGGACATTCCACTGATAAAGGACCATCTGACATTCCTTAATGAGGTTAAGCCTGATGCACTTATCATTTCCGACCCGGGAATCTATGAACTTGCCTCGGAAATTGTTCCTGACATCCCTGTTCATATCAGTACCCAGGCAAATATCACCAATTTCAGGGCAGCACAGTTCTGGGAAAAACTGGGGGCAAAGAGGCTTGTGCTTTCAAGAGAGCTTTCAATTGATGAAATTAAGCAAATACGCGATAACGTATCTCTTGAACTTGAATGTTTTGTTCACGGTGCAATTTGTATATCCTATGCGGGAAGGTGTTATATCAGCAGTTTCCTGGCTAACCGTGCGGGCAACCGTGGTGAATGTACAAATTCCTGCAGATGGAATTATGTGTTATCAGAAGAAAAGAGACCGGACAAACATATGCCTGTATATGAAAATAACAGGGGGACCTACGTAATGAGTTCAAGGGACCTGTGCATGATTGAGCATCTGGACAAGCTCGCTGATGCAGGAGTAAACAGCTTCAAGATCGAGGGCAGGATGAAGGGGATCAATTATGTTGCCGGTGTTGTCAAAACCTACAGAGAAGCCGTAAACAGCCTCAGGGAGATGCCTTACAGGGTCAAAGAACAGTGGATGACGGAACTGTCGATGATTTCAAACAGGGGTTATACTACCGGCATGTTTCTGGGCAGACATCCTGATAACGGGTACAACCACTTCGATAAAAGCGCTTATACAATGAGCCATGAATTTGTCGGCGTTGTCAGCTCTGTCAACAATGGGAATATATCGGTTGCGCTAAGGAACACTCTGAGAATTGGTGACACCATTGAGTTTCTCTCAACAGGACTGGAAAACAGGACTTTTGAAGTTAATGAAATTTTCAATGATAACGGCTCCCCAATTGAAACAGGAAAAAATGAAGAGACCGTCCTTCTAGCCATGCAGCCCGGTGTCGGGAAAAATGACTTGATACGAAGACCGATAAAAGAGAGTGACGAATAGCGATTGACGAGTCACGATTTACGAAGTAAAAAAGATTTCGTCATTCGTCAATCTCCGTTATCATTTTTTTGCTTCTACTTCCGCTCTTCCGCGCTTAAGTCGTTGTTGGATTATCAAAATCTTCCTGCTGCATTTTAGGCACTTCCTGAATTGTTGTCCCGGCTGGTCCAGGAGTATCAGAATCTTCCTGCTGTATTTGAGGTTCTTCAACTGTTACGGTTTTCACAGTGACCGGCCTGCTTCGGATAACATTTCCTGCAATGTCGTAAAAACTTGTGCTGGCAATGCTGTCCCTTTTACTCTGCAGGAACTCAGGCATGTTGTTAATTGACTTGCCGACGCCGCCTTTTCCGCCGCCGACTGCCCAGAACTTATTTTTAATATCTTCCATTTTTCCCGTCTAAACCTTTTTTTCGTATTGTTTCCAGAGGTTCCACATAATATTCTGGTCCTTCTTTTTTGATGCCGCTAACTTTTTCATGGCCTTTTCCTGCCACTCTTCCAGGTTCTCAAACTCGATACCAATCTCAATAAAAAACTGTTTTGGAGTATTCCTCTGTATCCGTTTAACTCTGGAAAGAACCGCTACCTTTTCTCCTTCCGGCATAAATAAAAAAAGCTTCACCTTTGTATCAGACAAATTTGCCTGGCTCAATCTCCCATACCTGTCCTCAAACTGAATGCATGATCCACCTATGGATATGTTTTCGATATAACCATGAAATAAAGTACTGTCCTCAATTTCAGAGAGAAACATAATTTCGACCGGATAGGCAAACTCTGAGCGGTCAGACTTTCTTCTATCTATATAATCACTATTGTCCATCCGGGTATTGTTCCTTCAAAATTACGTAAAGCGCGTATGCCTTCTTCTGTCCTGTCCGGTGTCTCCATAATATCTTTATTGGATAATACAGGTAAAACTTTAGATAGGAATTAAAGAGTACTATTGATAAAAAAGCACTATTTCTTTGCATATCAACAGGTTAGATATAAATCATAACAATATTGAAGATCATAAAACTCCTGAACCGGGAAATTACTAAAATAATTTAGTTATATCGATTATTCGTGTGTGAGTTCCAGGTTTTTCATCTTAGTTCTAAGCTGTTTGCGTGTTATTCCCAACAAGACTGCGGCCTTTGACTGGTTCCAGTCAGTCTTGTCGAGCGCCTTACATATGATCCTTTTTTCCATCTCAGGAAGATTAAACCCATCAATTTTTGTTGTATCTTCGTCATTGAGTGATCTGAGTTTGAGGGGCAGGCACTCTATATTAATATAATCGTAGGGACACAGGATCACAGAACGTTCAATCATATTTTCAAGTTCACGTATATTACCCGGCCATTCATAATCCATGAAAATGTCTATAACATTCTGCTCAAAACCTCGAATATCCTTTTTATTTTTCCTGTTGTGCTCTTCGAGAAAGTGAGTTGCAAGCAGTTGTATATCTTCTTCCCTTTCACTGAGAGAAGGCACGTAAATTGATATGACATTGAGCCTGTAATAGAGGTCGGCCCTGAACTCTCCCTTATTGACCGCTTCGTCCATGTTCCGGTTAGTGGCTGCGAGTACCCGGACGTCAGCGGTTATCGTATCTTTTCCGCCAAGCCTGTGAAACTCTTTCTCCTGCAAAAATCTAAGCAGTTTTTTCTGAAGGGCAAAGTCAAGATCTCCTATTTCATCAAAAAAGACAGTACCACCTTTTGCCATTTCTATCAGCCCGATTTTATCGCTATAGGCGCAGGTAAAGGCGCCTTTTTCATAACCGAAAAGTTCGCTTTCCATGAGTTCTTCCGGGATAGTGGTGCAGTCTATAGGAATAAACGGTTTGTCCGACCTTAATGAAGTATAATGAATGGCCCTTGCAACAAGTTCTTTGCCTGTGCCGCTTTCTCCCAGTATAATTACGCTTGCGTCTGTCTTGCTGACTCTTCGCATCATGGTAAAAACTTCCTGAAGAGGTTTTGATTTGCCGACGATATTCAGGAACTGATGACTGCCGGGCATGTTGCTTAAATCATCTTCTCTTCTATGTAATGCATCTTTTACTGTTGAGACTAAAAGATTAAGATTTACCGGCTTCGTTAGATAAGTATAGGCGCCTTTTTTCATGGCATTTACTGCCAGATCAATTGATCCGTACGCAGTGATGAGTATTACTATAGTCTCGGAGTCATACTGCTTGATTTTCTCAAGGAGAATTTCACCATTTATTCCAGGGAGCCTATAGTCGGACAACACGAGACTGTAATGGGTCTTTTTTATCATGTCCAAAGCATCCTCGCCTGTCATTGCTGTTTCCACTATAAACTTCTCCTTTTTCAGGGCAGTAGAAAGCACCTTCAATGCGTTAATTTCATCGTCAACTATTAATATATTGTGTTTCATATTTTTTCCGGCAATAAAAGAGTAATTTTGCTGCCAAGAGTGGGAGAACTCTCAACCAGCAGATCTCCTCCATGTTCTTTAGCGATCTTTTTTGATATCGCAAGGCCAAGGCCTGTACCACGTGTTTTAGTTGTATAAAAAGGATTAAATATGTTATTTATTTCATCTTCTGACATTC
Organism: Nitrospirota bacterium; assembly: GCA_039715075.1. Taxonomy (GTDB): domain Bacteria; phylum Nitrospirota; class Thermodesulfovibrionia; order UBA6902; family UBA6902; genus JBDLIC01. The sequence continues at coordinate 5,925 of JBDLIC010000036.1, read as the reverse complement.
CTTTTCCATTATCCTCTATTGAAAGAACCACATTGCCATTGGAGGCGCTGGTCTGTATTCTGATTTTTCCGCCTTTTTCAACTGCATCAAAGGAGTTTATCACAAGATTTAATAAAACCTGCTTTATCTGGTTGTAGTCAAAGTAAATAAATGGTATCTTGTCTGCAAGGTCTATATTAACCTCAACATGCCTTTCTTTTGCGTCCTGAGTCAGGAGCAAAGCCGTTTCTTTGACAAGACTGTTTATGTCTGAAGATACCGGTTCAATCTTTGTCGGCTTTGCAAAGTTCAAAAGTTTTGTTGACAAAGTATTTATCCTTGAAGCTTCACTCTGAATGATCCTGATAAACTCATTAATAAGCTTGCCCCTGTAATTATTACGCAAATATGCAGCAGCTACGGAGATTGCGTTCAGGGGGTTCTTAATTTCATGTGCAAGTGTGGCGGAAAGTTCTCCTGTAGTAGCCAGCCTGGTCAGTCTGTCCTGTTCGGAGATAGACTGCCGCAATTTAACGACCATTTCATTGTATGCGCTGGAAAGTTCCCCTATTTCATCATTGCTGGACACCTCTATTTTTTCATTCAATCCCCTCTCAACAAGCCCGTTCACAGAATCTTTTAACAGGAGAATAGGACGGACAAGTCTTATAATAAGGCCCAGTCCGAAAAAAAGCGAGGAGGCGAGTGAAACAAGAAGGAGCACAAATACCATTAAATTTCTCTCAAGAAAACTTATGGGGGTTATATTGTCATAGAAGACAACTGTCCCATACACCAGCAAAGGTATTGCCGCAAGCAGGCTGAAGGCGGTAAGAGCTTTATAGAGGATACTGCCGGTCAACTTTCTCAGGTCTTCACGCTTCATACTGAAAAATAAAATTATAAAACCCAGGGGTCTCAAAAGATGTCCGTATATCCACGGCGTTGAACCGATCGATGCAGGGAAAAACAACATGATCGCTCCCGTACAGATCAGGGCATGCCCCAGCGATGAGTAAAGATAACGTCTGGCTCTCGTGCGGTAATATGCTGCTATATATAGCATAAATAAAACACCTGAAAAGTACGATATGACAAGCCATACGAGAGGCCTGAAGTTTCCAAAAATCGGAAATGTCGTATAGATATACGGATGAAGCAGCAACAGCAGGGGAAGATAGAAAAGCGGCAGCACTTTTTTTGTCCACGGTTTCTCTACTGAAACTGCTACTATTAAAGTAAGAAGACCAAAACAGTAGCCGAGCAGTGTTTGATAAAGAAGGTTTAAATTTAACCCGCAGGCATGAATTGTGGCGTGAATGACACTGCTGACGCAAAGGATGATGAATCCTGATCCGATAAGGAACAACCTGCTCGTTATCTCCATGTTAAGCTGCTCTGTTTTAGAGGACCTGAATGCTCTGAGCGATATTGCAGCGCATATTATGGCGATTAAGTATTCCTCGGCTATATGGTAGGACATCCAATTCATACTTTTTTTAAGCGTACTAAAATAATAGGATTTTATCAAGGTATTTACAGAGTCTTTAGACTAAATAGAGTCTGTGTATAAACTGCTGTTTTTAATTTTGTCATTCCCGAAGTCCTTAATCGGGAATCCAGAAGCTATTGAAAAGACTGGATTCCCGCTCAAAAGACTACGGGAATGACGGCTTAATGCTGAGTTTATGCACAGACATTAAATATGCTTCGTTTGCTAAATCAGAATGACAGGCTGTTTGTGCCGTCATGAGTTTTGTGGCATTATATTTGTATACTTTACTTGTAGATGGTTTTCTGATAATTTGATAGTAAGGAGAATTCTTTTTATGACCCAAAAGAATATTATAGATAGAATCCTCGATGTAAAAGGACTCTTGTGCCCTGCACCCACTGTGATGACCAGCAAGACCCTTAAGGACATGAAAAAAGGCAAGACACTGCAGATAATTACAAATGATATAACAACCAGACAAAGCATCCCTTCATTATGTTCTCAGGAAGGCTATAGTTTGATTGATCTAAAAGAAAAAGATGGATTGCTCTATTTTATTATTAAAAAGTAGAAGCCCTGCTGATTGATCATTAAAACCTTCAACCCTTTTGCCTCACTGCATTAATACATCTGTCATTTAAGGGTCCACTCTCTGAAAAGTTAATCTAAATAGTGGTATATATTTTGCTTGAATATCTTGAAGAGTTCATGTTTGCGGTATCTTGATTTCATATTCAAAGGAGGCCGAAATGACAAAAAAAATAGCAGTTCTTGTACGGGAAAGACAGGCTGAGGCCCTGAGAATGGCTCTTGGACTCATTCTTATGGATGACATTATTGATGTCTATATGCTGGACAGGAAAGTGGAAGAGACCGATGAAAATAAAATAAGTATTGAGACCATGAAAGATATGGATATGAATATTTACACAAATTACAGGAAAAATGAGGAGTTGCAATACCTCACGTCCGGTGAAATAGCTCAGAGGCTCCCTGAATACGACATGATAGTTCCGTATTAAATAAATTTCAGGAGGATAAAAGCATGAAGATACTATACTTGTTAAAGCAGGACCCTGATGACACTTTAACGGAATTTATAGCCGCACACAGTAGATTTCATGAGGTTAACGTGATAGATCTCAGGGACAATAAAAACTACTTACAACTAATTGAACTCATTGAAAACAGCGACAGGATTATTGCCTGGTAAGGGAAAGGAGATACTGGATGAAACTTGGGATTTTAGTCAATACGGAAGATCATATTAATGAGATTATAGGACTGACAAAAGCAGCAGTTGAACGCGGCCATGAGGTTTTTATTTTCACGATGGATGTTGGAACAAGATTATTTAAACATGCTGAATATTCGGAACTGTGCAGGACCAGTGGAGTGAAAATGAGCTTCTGCGATCATAATGCAAAAATGTACGGGGGAACCGAAGGTGCCCCGGAGGCAATATCACGCGGAAGCCAGTATGACAATGCTGTCATGCACCATGAATGCGACAAAATCATTGTCCTTTAATGTCAGCTGCTTCTGATAATAATATGATTCTATATGCAGGTGTCCAGTTAAGGACAACCTCTTGCCGTTGTTGTCCTTTTTGGGACAGAAGAGGGTATTGATTGGCATGTTTCCCGTCTATTTGTAATGGCATCATATTTGCGAGTAAAAAGGTACTTGAATTATTTTTTTTATATGATACTATTCCTGATAGCAGTATGGTCCTGTTGTGAAGAAGGGGATTTCATGAATACATGAACTTACCAATGGGTGGGGTCGGAAAGGGGGATAAAGATTTTATTTCAAGCAGTCAACTATCTAACTTCATAATCAGAAAGGAGTGGAGCTATGCCGGTTGATCAATCTCCGGATGAAACCGGAAGAAAAATGCAGGAACAAGAGGAAGGCGCTCCTGGCATCGTTGTTGACAGTGGGAAGGGTAAAATTTCAGATTTATGGACTAAGGAGGATTACTGGGCAATCTGGCTTGGCTTTGCTATTCTCCTGGTCGGTGCCCTTATTTATTTTCCGATGGGCTCGTCCTATGATTACAAGGACAAAAAGACCAAGGAGATAAAGACAGCACATCCACGCACTGTTATTGAGGAGCAGAACAGGATAATCGCGGAAGAGAAGAAAAACCCTTTTCCAACAGTTGCATTTTATGCAGCAAAAGACAAGAAAAAGAAGTTTCAGGCGAAAACATCAACCATTGGAAGTACAATTAAAAAGTGGACCGCAAAGCCGCATAAGTGGACGAGTAATCCCTTTAGTGCTTTTTTCATGTCCAAGGACCAGGCGTCGGCTGTAAAAAAAGAATCGGGTTTGATTAATAATTATAATGACGCAAAGAAAGCGGAAAAGAGCGCTCATAAGAATGCGAAAGTGGCAGACGCAGCAGCAATGGCAGCAGGGTATCAGGACAGCGGTCTGAACAATGCAGCAATAACAGCAATAAAGGACTGGAGGGACAAAAAACAGGTTGCAGGCGGGTTAAAGAAGAAAGGTCTCCCGGTAAGTAAAGCCCACAGCCAGATCTTTCAGTTAATAGCGCTCATGATCGGGATGGCCGTCTTTTTTGGTATAGGTATGGCGGCAATGGGGCAATCTTTTGGCAAGTTCTTTAAGGGATTCCTCTTTGTTTTCGCAATAGCATGCCTTGCCTTCTTGATGGCAAACCAGACAACTATTAAAGGGTTGGGAATAGGTTATGCTGCCTGGGCCATTATAATCGGGATGTTAATCAGTAACACAGTAGGAACGCCCAACTGGGTAAAGCCGGCTGTCCAGACCGAATACTTTATCAAGACAGGACTGATATTACTGGGCGCAAAGATCTTATTTGGGAAACTTGTGGCAATTGGTCAGCCGGGAATATTTGTAGCATGGGTAGTCACTCCAACTGTCTGGCTTACTACTTTCTGGTTCGGACAAAAAATTCTCAAGATCGCTTCCAAGGAACTGAATGCAACCATCTGTTCCGACATGTCGGTCTGCGGTGTCTCGGCTGCAATTGCAACCGCTGCTGCCTGCAGGGCAAAGAAAGAGGAGTTGACCCTTGCAGTAGGGCTTTCACTGGTCTTTACAGCTATCATGATGATAGTCATGCCGGCTATTATAAAAGGGTTTTTCCCGCCAGACATGGTCCAGGTCCTGGGCGGTGCATGGATGGGAGGGACTATTGATGCTACAGGCGCTGTTGCAGCGGCAGGTGCATTTCTGGGCGACACTGCATTGTATGTAGCAGCCACGATCAAGATGATCCAGAATATCCTGATCGGAGTGATCGCCTTTCTTGTTGCCGTTTACTGGTGTGCAAAAGTTGAATGCAAGCCTGACCAGAAGGTAAGTTCAATCGAGATCTGGTATCGCTTTCCCAAATTCATCATCGGTTTTATCGCTGCATCAATTATATTCTCTCTGGCAGATGCATCCTTTGGCGGAGACATCAGTAATACAGTGATAAAGCAGGGGGTCATTAAAGGAATGAGCGATATTTTCAGGGGATGGTTCTTCTGTCTGGCCTTTGTGAGCATTGGTCTGGCAACGAACTTCCGTGAGCTTAAAGAGCATATGCATGGTGGAAAGCCATTTATTCTTTATATATGCGGGCAGTCACTGAATCTGGTCCTGACATTACTAATGGCATATATCATGTTCTACAAAGTATTCCCTGAGATTCTTCCCAAGATAGACCCTGCACTTCAGATGCTGGTTAAATAGTCATGAAAGACTTAAACTGTAAAGTCAGTACAATAGGAAATGAAATTCCGACCTCCCCTGCCTCTGTAAGAGGCGGGGGCAGGGGAGTGTTGCACCGTTGGGCATCCTTCTTATCCGGAATTTTTCTCATATTTATATTTGTATCTGTTGTCGCTCCATGGATTTTGGAACTGCCCTACATGAAGCCTGTTAATACTGTAATTCAGGAAAGAGGTATAGAGGCAAATCTTTATGATTATACGGAGGTAGAGCTATTTGCAGATGCGGAATTTTATATGCGTCATGCACTGGAGGATTCACCCAAAGATACAGGTTATATTATCAGCATTATTTCCGGAGTGCTGTTATTTTCCCTTGCTGTCTGGATTGGATATAGATATGTTTTACCTGACAGTAAAGAATAAAAATAGCACCACTGTTTTAGGGATGGATATGAGTGACGAAACCGGGAAAGAACTGGATAAGTTAAAACTGAAGATAGAAGCAAACAAAGCAATAAGTGAAGCTCCCCGCCTACAAGGCGGGGCATCAAAAGAATAGCTTTATTAATGATCATGCAGTCTGTATTCCCCTCTTTGGCAAAGAGGGGTTAGGGGAGATTTTTCAAAGAAATTATTCGTAAAATCCCCCTTAATCCCATAGGTGTTAAGTTAAGCCATAATCATAACATATTACCCGTTGTGTCTATAGAGGCAAACTCAAGGATTTCAAGGGTAGTT
>JBDLIC010000035.1:0-26662 GCA_039715075.1 Nitrospirota bacterium | reverse complement strand
ATTGTTTCAAAATTCAGCCCTCTTCCCTTCGCCCTTCTTACCACATATACAGTATGTGCGAAAAGCTCTTTCAGAGTTAAAATATAATATATCCAAAGTAATATGTATATCAGCGATAGTCTTTTTTTTTCATAGGACTGCGGCTTATTTATCCATAGGACCGCGGCTTATGTTTTCAATAATTATCCGGGGACATAACACTGGAAATGAGGGATTATTTTATGGCAGGCACCCTTAATTAATCTACCAGATGATTCTGTAAGCACTCAACGGAATCCAGACTGAATCAATTTTATTGATAACTTCAACATAGAGAGTTTCTGGAGTTCTCGTAAATACTGATGATATATTTCGGCAATAAACAAAATCCGCTCAGAATGAAGATTGCAATCGGTTATTGTCAAATTCTACTCTGATCAGAAAAGAAGATTTCATCATGTTGTGATTGCTTCGTCAAGAGGCATAACCTGAAGATAACCATTTGAAATGTACAATTGCAAGGTCGTGATTGGAAGTGCAACTTCTAGTCTAGAATTTGCAATTTCTAATATCCATTTTATTGTTTTACTGTCTTTATGATCTAAATCATAGAAAGACTCTTGCAAGTGAATAATACTGAGGATAACAGGAGGAAATGTCATGAAAAATAAAAATGAATATCTATACGTAACTATAATGATCATTGCTGTTTTCTTCATTTCACCGATGCTCGGCTATGAGGATCTTTCGGCCAATGGCAGGACTCATGATGCAGCAGTGAGTGACGAGGATTACGGGGAACATTTAGGGACCGTTAATTTTCCGGTGTCCTGCAATGAGGCGGCACGCGGTCACGCAGAGCGGGGACTCGCATTATTGCATAACATGACTTATGAAGGTGCAAGAGCTGAATTTGCTGAAGCAACTGTAGACGATTCAGACTGCGCAATGGGCTTCTGGGGACAGGCCATGTCTTTTATACATCCTTTATGGTCAGATCCGCCCGACGAAGCAGAGTTTAAAAGCGGTCAGGACCTGTTAAAGAAAGCAAGGACCCGGGGAAAGAAAACCGAGTGGGAGCGTGCCTACATAGCAGCAGCAGAGAGCTACTACGCGGCAGGCCGGGATGGCAGCGAAAAGGTAAATCTGGCCAGCTATGAAAAGGCCTGGGAAAAGGTCTACCGGCAGTTTCCAGAAGATTTGGAGGCCGCCTGTTTGTATGCGCTTGCACACATGGCAACGGCTGACCCTTCAGACAAGACTTATACAAAACAGAAACGCGCCGGGACTATAGCGGAAAAGGTTCTCTACCAGGCCCCTGATCATCCGGGAGCACATCACTACATTATCCATGCCTATGACTATCCCGAGCTGGCAGAACAGGCCCTGTCAGTAGCGCGCAACTATGGAAAGATTGCACCATCGGTTCCGCACGCCCTTCACATGCCGACCCATATTTTCACACGTTACGGTATATGGGAGGAGTCGGTCACCATGAACAGGCGGTCTGCTGATGCTGCCCTGAAGCATCCCGTTGGAGGCGCCATTTCTCTTCACTACACACACGCCCTTGACTACCTTGCATATGCATACCTGCAGCGCGGAGAAGATGAGAAGGCAAAGCAGGTGATGGATACGGTCAGTGAGATCAAGGGGCCTGTTCAGGTACATGTTGCATCAGCCTATACATTTGCTGCTGTACCTGCACGACTGGCCCTGGAAAGGCAGGATTGGGCTGACGCCGCCTCGCTCAAGCCCCGACTGCCTGCCAATTACCCCTGGGACAGGTTTCCTGCCATGGAGGCCATTACTTATTTTGCCAGGGCTCTTGGTGCAGCACGGAGCGGCAATGTGCAGGCGGCTGGAAAGGCTATTGACAATCTCACGGCAATGCGCGACCTGTCATCAAAAACCTCTGCCTACTGGACAAAACAAATTGAGATTATGCGTCTTTCTGCTATGGCATGGTTAAAGTATGATGAAGGAGCAGGGGAAAAAGCACTCCATATAATGCAAAGAGCTGCCGGACTGGAGACCTCGACAGAAAAGCATCCTGTTACTCCTGGAGAAGTATTGCCCGCCCGCGAGCTGCTTGGCGACATGCTCCTTGAGATGGGCCACCACAGGGAAGCCCGGGCAGCCTATGAGACTGCGTTGAAGCGCAGTCCCAACCGCTTAAACAGCATATATGGTGCCGGTCGCGCTGCCGAGTTAAGTGGCAATAAAAAGGACGCGCTTTCTTTTTACAGGAAACTTGTAGAAATAACAGCGAAAGACTCTAAGCGGGAGCGATTGCAGCAGGCAAGGGCTTTCCTGTCAAAAAATTAAGACTCAGTTGAAAAGGCCCGGGTACGACTACTTAATATTTATTGAAACGTTGTGCAACAATAAAAGTAAGAATTAACGTTAGTTATCTTGAAATAAGACAAAAGACCACAATCGTTGATAACTTCAACATAGAGAGTTTCTGGAGTTCTCGTAAATACTGATGATATATTTCGGCAATAAACAAAATCCGCTCAGAATGAAGATTGCAATCGGTTATTGTCAAATTCTACTCTGATCAGAAAAAAAGATTTCATCATGTTATGAAATTTGATGCTGAAAGAAAACCTCAAGTACACCTATAAAGAGTGATTTTTGTTAGCTTAAAAAAATGTTGATTATAGGATGAAACACTCAAAAAAAAAGGGGCCGGAATAACTAAGCTCTCAATTACAATATGTGAAAATTCTTCTTGGTAGCATAACCCTTATCTTTGTGCTAATTTTTGTTGAGTTTTATTAACCCGGTAATAGAGACCTAGCCCGCATATTGCATGAAGGCGGCAAACAGCGTGATGGTTATAAGAATGATAAAAAGTAGTTATGCAAATAAAGTGCAGAATTTGTCCGGTTACAGTTTGTGCCTATCCGGTTTCAGAGCAAATCTCGCTTTGCATATTGCACGATCCTCCTTGAACCATAGCTACGGCTATGCTTCCGCGGACGATCGCACAATCTGCTTTGCGATATATACTCTGAAACCGGATCCTTCATGCAATATGCGGGCTACTCAATTTTGTCCCGGGGTTCTGGTTTATCTGAGGAATCGTCGATATTTCCGTTGTTCTTTAAAAACTCGGCCACTTTATTTTTATAGTTTTTGCAAACGTGCTGGGAAATAAGTTCGATTTAAAGGAAGAAGTTGCTGAACTGTTGGTCCTGCCTGTACTTGCAACACTCGGGTTTATTCCTGTTTTTATATACGGGGCCTGGCTGGCATGCAGGCACTATTGAAGTTTTTGGTGAGGATTTAAAAAGAAAATTTCAGTAAATCCTTCTTCCCTCCTGTCCGGTTTAAAAAAAGTGCAATTCATGCAAGAGAACCTCAATCTGGCGAATAGACTTTTACTTCTGCCTGAAAAAATACATGAAGTATCCCGGTGCATACTACTGCCATTTTCCCTGACGTCAGACACAGCAGTATTTTTTTTCTTTGAACAGGGGACTGGTTCATTTATATATGCTTCCCCAGTGACCCGGCCGCATTCATTGAATTCCCAACACTTTATTTTCTCTGCCATTTTTACCTTCTTTATCTGATCATTCAGTCAATTTATAAATATTTTTATGCAAAAATGGTTCCAATTTATATTCATTAAATAAAACAGGTAGTTAGATTATATTGAGTACTTCACAAATGCTTCATATTGCTCACTCTTCGGAATTTTCACGCAGTCCGGGATTTCACTATTGAGTATTAAAGAAGATTTCAATCGTTTATTATCAGTTTTGGAGATGGTCATAACTGTTCCCAACATCATGATACTATCAATGGCAGTTCAACTCCACTATTCAGATTGAAATTTCCGGAACCTTAATAAAAAATCCCCTTTTTTAGGTATAATAGACCTTTCAAATTCATTATCCCGCAGGAGCAATATGGCAAGGGTAGTTGTTATAACAGGCGGCAGCAAAGGCATTGGTTCCGCTATTTGCCGGGCATTTGCCGAAGACGGTGATACTGTTGTTGTGAATTACAGCAGTTCAACAGAGGCTGCTGAATCGCTGAAGGTTGAGCTGTCCGGCTCAAAGGGAAAGGTAATACTCGAAAAAGCCGACATTTCTGATTTTGCCGCGGCAAAGCGGATGATCGAAAATATTGTCGATAAACAAGGCAGAATTGATGTTCTGGTAAATAACGCTGGAATAACAAGGGACGGTTTTTTGATGCTGATGAGTGAGAAGGACTGGCAGGATGTTATAGATGTAAATCTGGGCGGGATTTTCAACTGCTGCAAGGCTGTGTGCGAACATATGATAAGCCAGAGGAGCGGCGCAATCATTAACATGGCGTCATTGAGCGGCATAACAGGATTGGCGGGACAGACCAACTACTCGGCATCAAAGGGTGGGGTAATCGCTTTTACAAAATCGCTTTCAAAAGAGCTTGCCCGCTTCGGGATACGGGTTAATGCAGTTGCACCCGGTATGATCGAGACAGAAATGACAGACTCGCTGGCTGATGAGGCCCGGAAACAGTTCCTCGATAACATTCCTTTACGGAGGTTTGGCTCTCCACGGGAGGTGGCTTCAGTGGTAAAATTCCTGTCATCCGAGGGTGCAGGTTATATAACAGGAGAGACTATAAACATATCAGGAGGCATATATTAATAATGCAGGACACATTAGACACCCTAAGAACTCTGTTCATAACAAAGCTGAAACTCAAAATCTCACCGGAAGAGATAAAAGAAGAAACTCCGATATTCGGCGCTGAAGGCCTGGATCTCGACTCCATAGACATCCTGGAACTGATAGTCGGGATCAAAAAGGAATTCGGTGTTGAAATCGCAGACAGGAAAATCGCTGAAAAGGTCTTTATTACAATAGGCTCCATTGTACAGTATATTGAATCAAACAGGTGAATGAGATAACTATTCCATTAAATACCCGTCTTCCCCACTCCTATCCGTTTTTACTCATTGACAGGGTAGTAGAGTTCGAAGCCGGGAAACGGGTTGTCTGTGTAAAGAATGTAAGCTGCAATGAAGATGTCCTCCAGAGTTATCATCCTGAAAATAGTATTTTCCCTTCTGTTTACATAATCGAGGCAATGGCCCAGTCATCCGGACTGCTGATGGCCGGCGAAAAAGCAGAGGGAGGGTTTCTTACCATGATCAGGGACGCAAAATTCCACAGGACCGTACAGCCGGGAGACCGCTTAATGATAACGTCATCTCTGTTTCACAAGATGAGCCCGCTATATGTCTTTGAAGCAAAGGCCACTGTAAATGATCACTTGGCAGCAGAAGCCGAAATAACACTGGCCTTGGCAGAAACCCCCTAAACCTGAGAAATGGTAACGACCCATTTAAAACATATAAACTGCAACATCTGCGGTACTGATAATACTGCTCCTGTTGCCACCCAGAATAATTACAGGTTTGTAAAGTGCCTTACCTGCGGACTGGTATATATGGACCCCCGGCCTGAGCTGGAAGTCCTGAAAAGCATCTACAACTCGTACCACCAGAGAAACGGCAGGGATGAATACTCCTGGGAAGTACTTATGGGAGATATTTTTGAAAGCGTATCTTCCCTCCTTGTAAATAAATTTCCATCCAGGGGAAAAATACTTGATATCGGGTGCGGCTACGGTCATTTTTTAAAAATAATGGAAGGGCATGGGTGGAAGGCGGAAGGGATCGACCCCTCACCAAATACAGTAAGTTATGCCAGGAAAGAAGGCCTTGATGTTATCAACACAACTATTGATGAAGCATCCCTGCCAGAGTCTTCATATAAGGCAGTAACGATGTTTTATGTACTTGAGCATCTCACAGACCCGCTGAATGCCTTGAGAAAAGTCCATAATCTTCTGGCACCCGGTGGTGCGCTTATAATAAGAGTCCCGCATACGACTCCTGTTGTGCGTTTACTGTCTGCCCTTAAAATCAGCAACAACCTGTATGATGCGCCGTTCCATCTCTTTGATTTCTCGCCTTCATCTATCACCCGGCTTCTCGAGAAATCCGGTTTCACCTCAATTATAGTCATGCCCGGAGAACCTACAGTACCTCACCGGCAGACCGAGAGACTCGTCTCTCTCTCATCCGGTTACGCAGCAAAATTACTGTATAACCTTTCAGGCGGAAAGCTCCTGCTGCCCGGTGTCAGCAAAACAACTATTGCGTTTAAACCTGGAGAATAAAGGAATGGAAAAATGGAGGAATTTATTATTTAATTAGAGTCTGTTTATAAACTCCGCTTCTATGTCTGTCATTCCCGCAGTCCTTAAGCGGGAATCCAGTCTTTTCAGCAAGCGCTGGATGCCCGATTACTGACTTCGGGCATGACAAAAAAAGCAGTTTATACAGACACTAATTAAAACTGTAAAAAAGGAATCATGAACAATATACTGATAAAAACCGCCGGATTTGTTTATAAATTTCATAAACAGATACTGATTGTATCAGCAGTCGCAGCGGTCCTTTTTGCCTCACTCATATTCAGGATAGAGATAAAAACCGACATGATGGACGTCATGCCGTCGGATAACCCGTCCATGAAACTCTTTACCGAAACTCTGAACGAATTCCAGAGGATGAACGCTTTAACAATTGTAGTTGATTCCGCAGGCAAGGACATTGAAGCGCATACAGAGTTCATTGAACAACTGGCGCTCAATCTGTCCGAATCTTCCATGGTCAGGGACCTGGATTACAGTTTTTTTCATCTTCCCTGGGAGTTCTTTTTTGAAAATTTCCCGCTCTACCTGGATGAAAAAGGCCTGGCAATGCTGAACAGCAAGCTGTCTGAAGAGGGGATAAACCGGCAGATTAAGAATAATTACAGGCAGATTGTTTCGGTCCTGTCATCCCCTGCAGACAGCAGGATGATACTGGAAGACCCTCTTGATATCAGGTCGCTTTTCAAGAGTTCAACAATTAAAAAGGCCCCGGCGGGGATGGATGTAAGTTCCGGTTATTACTTCAGCAAAGACCACTCAAAGGCATTTATTTTTGTGACTCCCGACGGATCGGGAAGGGACTTCTCCTTCGTGCGGGGCCTGAAAAAAGAGATGGAACGCATATCCGGTGATTCACTGAAGGCCTACAAAAAACCGAATGACCTGATCATAGAATTTACCGGGGCTTACGCTGTTTCATGGGAGGCACAGGAGAGCATACGCAAAGATATGCTCATCAGCATTTTCATTACAGTCCTGCTTGTCTTCTTAATATTCCGTCTGATATACAGAGGACGTTTTACAGGGCTTCTCGTAATATTTCTCACAATTATTATGGCCCTGATCGTGACGCTCACGAGCGCCTTCCTCCTGTTCCGGGGACTGAACCTTGTGACCGCCCTCGTCTCCTCAATGCTTATCGGCCTGGGCTTTGATTACGCGATCCATATTTTTGACAGGTACATGATGGAGTTCAATAAGGACAGCGATCCCCTGAAGGCACTCGAAACGACCTTTATAAATACCGGGCGAAGTATTATCACCAGTTCTGTAACCACCGCTTTTGCATTCTTCAGCATCATTGTCACCAGCTTTAAAGGCCTGCATGAACTCGGCTTAATTGCCGGGACAGGCACCATTGCATGTATGCTTTCATCACTGTTAGTACTCGGATCATTTCTCATCTGGAGAAGTACAGGAAAGTGCGGAAGGCTGTTTTTATACGGCAACAACAAGGTACTGGAACAATATGTCCCTGATTATATTTTCAAATACAGCAAGGCATTCCTCATCATTCTCTGCTTTGCCGCACTGGCCCTGGCCACTTCAATGTTCAGGCTTGAGTTTACTTCAGATATCTCAAGTATCGGTCCGAAACAGAGCCGGGCGCTCGAATTACAGAAAGACCTGCTTGAACAGACCGGCAAAAAGGGCTTCCCCCTGATCCTCACCTATAAAGGGAAAGGTGATTTCAGTAAAGTATTTAATGATATGGACAAGGCATTAACCGGATGGTCGGCACAGAAGATCATAGGAGATCATATTTCTTTAAGCAGCATAATCCCTCCGCCGTATAAACAGGAGTCGGCGATTCAGCATCTGCATAACCAGCCCGTCAATTCTGATGATATTGAAAAAATGTTCTTAACAGCTCTGGACCGCAATAATTTCAATGTTGAACAGAAGCATATTTCATATATAAGGAATATCGTCAAGGCACTACGGCTCAGCAGTCCCTCGGAAATTAATGCACTGCCCGAGCGTTTACGGTCCAGGGCCGACATGTTTTATAACAGGGAAAATGGCAGGACAGCCGCATACATATATCCCGAAAATGAACAATGGGAAGAATCCCGCATAACCGCCCTTAAGGAACATTTAAAGACCATGGATGAAGGGTGGCAGCTCACCGGCTGGCAGCTGCTCCAGAACGACCTTGAAGAGAGCATAATTAAGGAAAGTCTGTATGCCGTATTATTATCATTCGTGTTTATACTGCTTGTCCTCTACTTTCATTTCAGAAAGCCCCTGATTATATTCCTCGTACAGCTCCCGCTTCTCTTTGGCATTGTCTGTACACTGGGCCTGATGGGATTCGCGGGCATCAGCTTCAACTATATTAATATCTCCGCAATCGCGATGATATTCGGGATAAGCGTTGATTACGGCGTGTATTTTATGCAGTCCTTTCTCGAAGGAGACAATCTGCAGGACAGGAAACTTGTCAGGCATGCATTTAAAAACATTGTTATATGCTCGCTCACAACAATGGCAGGTTTCGGAAGCCTCATATATACTAACTTCAGAGGAATTTCATCCCTCGGTCAGGTTATAATAATCGGTATTGTTTCATGCTTCATAATGTCTGCCGCTCTATTACCAATGTCTGACAGACTATTAAAAAACAAGCATAACAATCCAGGTCTCCCCCTTTAGCAAAGGGGGATTAAGGGGGATTTTATAATTATTGCCCCACTCCACCCTTTGTTTTTTTTTGGGGGGGGGAAAGCAACATAACTAATCACTTATATACTATGAAAGACTTCGACGTAATAATTATAGGAAGCGGAATCGGCGGACTTATAAGCGCCGGACTGATTGCCTCAAAGGGACTGAAGCCGTTAGTAATAGAGGCACACAGGAGTCCCGGTGGATATATCTCTTCGTTCAGGAGAAGGGACTTCATCTTTGATTCCGCGGTAGACTGCATCTCGGGCACAGGCCCTGACGGCATCATCGGAAAGGTCCTGTCGCTGCTGAATGCGGACAGTAATATTGATTTCCTGAAAGTTGAACCTGTCAGGAGAAGTATTTTCCCTGACTTTGATATTGATGTTTACGGAGATTTAAACGCTTATATCGAACTACTCATATCGTTCTTCCCTTACGAGGCAATGGGGATACGGGATTTCTTTAAAATGGCAGGGAAGCTCTATGACAATGTGATGGCTAACATAGATATATTTTCCGGGGACTACGCAAAGACATTCAAAATATATCCTGACATTATAGAGTCGAGAAATACCACGTATGAAAAAATACTGAGAAGATATATCGCCGATCCAAAGCTACTCGCAGTATTATCCGACAGATGTCCCTTTATAGGGCTTCCTCCGTCAGAAGTTGCTGCACTGCCGATGATAATGCTGATTATGAGCTATTTCAGGCTCGGTGCATACAGACCCCGGGGGGGATTTCAGAAATTATCGGACATACTTGTTGAAGGTATCAGAAATAAATGCGGGACTGTAATTCTGGGCAATGCAGTAAAAAAAATTATTTTTAATAGCAGCTCCTGTCAAGGCGTTATATGTAAAAACGGGGATGAATATACAGCCAGGCACCTGATCTCCAACGCAGACCTTACCGGCACATTCAGCAATCTCCTCGGCGGGGAATACATCGAAGCAGCCAATAAGATGCTTACTGATCCCGGGGTATCCACATCTTTTTTTATTGTCTATGGCGCGGTCAGGGGAGAGTTTGACGGGCCCTCCAGCATCGGCTGTTTCCCGTCGTACGATTTTCAGTATTTCTTCAGGCATGGCTCAGAGTTCCGGGATGATAATACCGTAGGAGTTACTATCGCCAGCATCGAAGACAGGGGCCGGGCCCCGGAAGGCTGCCATACGATCGTGCTGCACGAAATGGTCAAGGGAGGCAGCGAAATTACGGACAGAGAAAAATGCGCGGATATGCTGGTGAAGAGAGTAGAAAAAATAATCCCTGATCTGAAAGGCAGGATTGAAGTCGTTGATACAGCGGCACCCTCCACCCTTCAGCAGTATACCGGAAACCATCTCGGTGCGGCCTTTGGATGGAATCAGCTGCCCGGAAACTATACGTTTAACGGACATGGCCTGGAAAACCTGTACATCGCAGGGCACTGGAGCGAAATGGGAGGCGGCGTACTCGCTGCAGCGTACTCGGGTGCAAAGGCTGCTTCGGACATATTTGAAAAGGAAGGGATTACCATTGACGCCTAAACTATGCATAGCAATCCCGGCATACAATGCCTCCGGGACCATCGGGGAAGTCATCACCGGTTCAATGAAATACTGTCCTGATATCATTGTGGCTGATGACGGTTCTGATGATGACACCTCCATTGTCGCAAAGCGTGCCGGTGCAAAAGTAATCAGGATAAGCCGGAACAGGGGAAAGGGCAATGCACTGAAACTCCTTTTTAAATTTGCACACGAACATGGCTATGAAGCCGTAATAACAGTTGATGCGGACGGACAGCATGACCCGGATTCAATACCTCTCTTTATCGAAGTCCACCAGAAGAATCCTGACCAGTTTATTGTCGGCTCAAGGATGGGTGAAAAGGAGGGGATACCAGAGGACCGTCTTAATTCAATGCAGATAGCCAATTTCTACAGCTCCCTTGCATCAAACCAGTTCCTTGAGGACACACAGTGCGGTTTCAGGCTCTACCCGCTTTCATTAATACAAAAAATGGAATTGACCACAGAAAAGTATGTTACAGAGACCGAACTACTGATCAAGGCAGGGGACATCGGCACTAAAATCATCTTTGTTAATATAAAGGCTATTTATAACGGTAATACAAGCCACTTCAGGGCGCTCAGGGACATCTCGGCCATCACAGCCTATATCATTTATTATCTGACCATAAAGTGGCTTATAGAGGGGGTTTCAGCAGACAGGCCTTATACATATGTCTCAAACAATATAATTGACAGAATAAACCGGACACCAAAGGTAAATACTTTTTTTGAAGCAATAACAGCCTTTATCATCCTGCCGGCAACATTCCTTTTCCTTCTTGAATATATACTCCTCTCTCCCTTCATGAACAACTTCGCGTCCATCCGGAAAATGGGCTGCAGTTACATCAGAATAGCCGGTGCTACATTAATGCTCCCGGTCCTGGTCGTCCTTGCACTACTCTTCAAAACATTGAAAGCCCTGAACATCCAGACAAGTTTTATAGGCAATTTCATCCGGAAATTTTATCCTGAACTGAAACATATAATTAAAGAGTAAAAGATTGATTCTTCAACCTGTATTCCCCCCTTTACTAAAGTGGGGAGATACAACTGGACCCGCTTTTATCTAAAAAATGTCAGCCCGATAAGAATCCTGCTGGAGTTTAACGGTTCATTAGGTTCAGCAGTGCCGGCGTTTGACATATGGTGGAGCCGGTAATTGAAGTTTGCGGCCATGTCTTTCCTTATAAAATAATACCCCCCTGCCCCTCCCTGATAGCTGTAGTTCAGCTCCGCGCCGAGCCCCGGTATATCAAGGTTCGTGTAAACAGGCCCGCCGCCCGCGAAGATATAGGGAACGAGTCCGTCCGAAGCAGTAAAGCTCCACGCAGCCAGAAAGGTTATGCCCGTCATAATCGCCGACTCAGGATGAACTACAGCGCGGACAGGGATTTCCACCAGTATTTCATGACGCCCTCTGTACCACGATTCCCCCAGCTCTCCGGTCAGGAAACGGCCGTAGCGGAAAATCACATCAACAGTCTCCACCCCTGTCTCGGTGGCCCCCAGCCCTTTATGTGCAATGCCGTATCCGCCCATTACTGTCAGGTGGCTTTTCGCCCTGATAAAGTCCACAGGACTTTCGTCCTGTGCCGTGGCAGCATCAGTCATGGAAAATATGAATGACATCAAGACCAGTAAAAAGGCATGTCTTATATTTACAAGTCCGGAACCGCTCACCGGCTGCCCGAAAGAGAGAGGATTTTATTTTTGAACATTTTACCGAGGGCCTTCCTGTACAGTTCAAGTGATTTGTCCTTTTCACCTTTAAGTTCATATGCCTTCCCGAGTTCAAACCAGGTCATGGCAGGATAGGGGTTTGCTACCGCAGCATCCTCAAGTACTTCTATGGCCCTGTCAAGATCACCTTTAAGTAAAAGTGAACTGCCGAGCCCTGTTTTTGCATTATGCGAAAACGGTTTGATCTCAAGAGCCCGGGTAAAGTTCTCTATGGCCTGATCAGCCTTTTCCTGTTGAAGCATAAGCGATCCCAGTAAAATATACGATTTGGCGTTGTCCTGCCTTTCCTCTATCGATTGCTGCGCAGCATCTGCCGCCTTATCAAAAAGTCCGGCCTCGGTAAATTTCAGGGCCAGGTTATATGTCCTTTCAGCCTTGAGTACAGATTCATCCTCCTTCTCTTTGCGGGGTGACATCATCTCTTTTAACTCATCCCCGGTTATCTCTCCCAGCATATACTTCAGATGTGCCTCAAGGCTAATTTTATAAGTAAGCGCATGTCCGGGAATGCTGTAAGCCACTTTACCGTATTTGTCGACTATTATCGTTGTCGGATAGACACGGATCCCGTAATCACTATACACGTCCCTGTATGAATCCTTTAAAACCGGAAACCCAACCTTACTGTCCTTGATGATCTTTAAAATTTCATCCATATTGTCATGTCTTGCGATAAATCCGAGAACCTGAACGTCCCTGTCATTAAATGTCTCGGCAATATACTGTCCATCCTGCAGGGCCATATGGGACCGCTGTTGGTCGGGCCGCCAGTAAATAAAGACAGTTATCTTATCCTTGAAGTCGCTTAATGAAAAAATCTTTTCTTCCACAGATTTCAGTATGAAGTCGGGCGCATCCTCACCAGGCTTAATATTTACCGCATACGCAGAACCGGTAATTATGAACAAAAGAAGAATGGATACTAAAAGAACTCTTATTATTTTTTTTCCGGTGACTTCTCTTCCGGCAATACCTCTTCCCATAGGTTCTCCTCTTTTTTCACCCGGTCATATTTTTTCAGCTGATGACAGCCCGGCAGACAGCTGCCGCCTGTATCTGTTTTCATATAATTGAGCGGTAAATCGAACATCCCGAACGTCACGTTCTCCCTGATATGTTTCGGATGGTTGCTGGCATGGGTCTCGTGGCAAGCACGGCATGTCCTGCCTTTTTCAGGCTTGTTAACATGCATAAAATGAAGGTTTATGTCGCCGTTCCTGAAATTCGTCAGCTGGGAAGTCCGGGGGTTCATTACAACGGTCCTTTCATGGCAGCCGAAACAAAGGCTGTAATTTTCTTCACTGAACGATTTGTAAAATGTCGAAGGATAAGGGTTCCTCAATATCCTGAAATTTTCCGACCCGTGCGGGTTATGACAGCCTGAACAGTCCTTCTGCTTTATAGGTCCATGGTGGTCTGTGTTTTCAGCCAGCAGTTTCTTCATATTCTTCAATGGCGCTCCGGAGGACTGCTCCATGGCCTTGTCATGGCAGCTCATACAGAGGTCCATAGGCGGCATCAGCAGGTTTTTGGCAATATCTGACATATGAGGGTCATGGCAGTTCTGGCATGTATTTCCTTCGGTGACAGGAGCATGCTTAAAGGGTATTTCAGCAATTGTATTTTTTTTATCTTTATGACAGTTAAAGCAGAGCTCAGGGGTGTCAAATTTCATCATGAATTTTTTCGGCGCAGCATGGGGGTCGTGGCAGTTGGCACAGTTTTCAGCTACCGGCTTGTGCTGGAATTTTGCCTGGTCGAACTTGCTTTTTTTATCCGTATGGCAGAGGAAACAGAGCTCCGAGCCTTCTACCCTCAGATTGTTCTTGTAATCCGCGGAATGCGGATCATGACATAAAATACATCCCCCGACAGCAACCGGCCCATGGACGTATCTATTTTTATTAAGGCGTTTATCATGACACTTGAAACAGAGGTCAGCACCATTTGCAAGGAGCTGGTATTTATTTGGGGACCCGTGGGGACTGTGACAGGCAACGCACTCTCCCTGCTGCAATGGTTTATGGACCATTTTTTTGAATTTGAATTTATCGTGACAGGAAAAACACATTTTCGAAACGTCCTTTTCTATCTTCCCGAACTTGCTCCGCTTCGGCTTTTTATAATGCTTTTCATTCTCTCCGTGGCAGATCTTGCATTTACCTGTTGCCACAGGTCCATGGACAAATTTGTCCTTTCCCATGTCCGGATGGCATTTTGTTGAAAAACAGGCGTCGATATTCTGTTTCTGCAGCAACTCCTCTGCATGAACAGGCGGGATCGATATAAAGGCGGTCAGAAGATACAGGAAGATGACAAACAAAAACAGGCTAAGATTATTTTTTTTCATTAACAATACGGTCAATCTCATTATCTCTTTCCTGCTTTTCTCCCGGCAGTTATATTCAGGCACCATGAAACACCTGATACTATTTATATAACATATACCGGTCTTACTTTAAAATTCTTTTAATTTTTTTTCAGGAAAAAGACCCGGGCCGGAGAGATGTTTTACATATAAAAAAACGTATCATTAATTCTACCATCTTCTTATTAATAGGTAGCCATTTTTTCTATCGCATTTTTTAGTGTTGCGTCAAGCTTGTTCAGATCAACAGGTTTCATCAGATAGTCGTGGGCCCCCAGTTTCTTTGCCTCAATTGTGGACTCAAGTTCTGTATATCCCGTTATCATTATGACGACATTCCGATTGTCTTTCAGGTGGATTTTTTCGAGGAGTTCAAGGCCGTTCATCCCGGGCATTACCATGTCTGACAGAATGATCTTTATCTCATTGTTCCTGTCCAGGATCTCAAGTGCGTCAAAACCGTTGGAGGCTGTATAAGTTTCATAGTCGTCTGATAATGCCCTTGCTATACTGCTGCAGGTATTTTTGTCATCGTCTACAATAAGAATTGATCTCTTCATTGCTCTGAACGCCTTTTCAAATAAAATATCTATTTCAAAATCCTTACCCCCCAAGTCTGTCCCTGCTTCATATTTGAACATAATAGAAAAATAATTCTTTTCAATTCTGCTGAGAAGAAAATTCTCTATTTAATTTATACGCAAAAGATATGCCAGAAAATTACTGGTGTAAAATTAAAGACTTTGAAAAAACAGAAAACAGGAATGGTGCCATATTGGCATTTTTGTCTAACATTATGGCAAGAAAATTTTATTTGACATGATTTGGATAATTAGATTTTTTGTAGGTAATGTTCTTTTGTGATATGTTAATTTAAAAAGGACCATGAAGGCACATTATTCAATCATCAGCATATTTCTGGTATTTATTTTCTCTGCATGTGCGACCGCACCGAAAGAAGAGAAAGCCGCTCAAGAACCGGTAACAGAGAAAAAAGACATGCGCACTACTCTGGAACGCGAAAAAAAGGCCTTTGAGAAATTTAATGAAATACTGGTAGTCAAGCGCTCCTCAAGGGACAGGAAGGCCGTCCTTCCAAAGATGGAAAAACTCTATATGCAGCTTATCAATGAGTTTCCGGATGTACCTGTTGCCCAGGAAAGTTACTGGAAACTGATGGAAATATATGTCAAAGATTATTCCCCCCCGCTCTATGACAAAGCTGAAAAGCTTTACAGCCGGTTCACAAAAAACTACCCTGAGTCCGGGTTGAAATGGCTCGTATATAAAACACTCGCATTAAGTTATTACCTGCATAAAGAATGGGACAGTCTGTTAAAATTCAGTACCCCGGGGTTCAATGAATACATCGAAAAAGGTGAATCTCCCATGCCCTTCATCATTTTCATGTACGCGGAATCAAATTTTCAGCTAGGGAACTTTAAGGAAGCAGAAACGGGCTTTCAGATTGTCATTGAAAAATTTCCCCAGCTTAATGAAGAGAGACGTGCAAAGGAGCGGATCAGACATATCCGGAGAAGCAGGTAGAAATTTATTTATTTTTCATTTTCACCCCTGAGAGCAAAAAAATTGTACGCAGCTGAATTTTTTGCCATTATGCCAGTGATTTTTGCCAATATGGCAAATTAAAAAATACATTTTCCACATAACCACTTGATTTATTGTCATTAATTTTTGGCACACCTTTTGCTACTTTATAAGGGGTAGCAATTCAAAAGGGTAGCCAAAAAAATGAAGTTTTCTAAAAAACATAACTTGCCTCTTTTCGCAGTAGTTTTCTCCACATTTGTTTTAGTGCTATTATCACTGAACATCCTCCATGCCGCTACTGTACCCGTCTATCAAAGGCTTTATTCCATATCTGAAGGTCTCAGTGCACCATCAGATATAGCGCTTGATGCTAACGAGCGGATTTATGTTACAGAGCCAAGCCAGAACAGTCTTAATGTTTACAGCCCGGGCGGTTACTTTATAAAGAATATTAAAATGCCCGGCAGTCCATCCAGTGTTGCAGTAGACAGCAGCGGAAGGATTTTCGTAGGAAACGAAAAACCCGGAAATGTTGAGATTTACGATGCTGATTTTAATTTGTTATCCAAACTTGGTCTGGGAGACGGAGAGTTTGCAAAACCATGTGCAATTACTATAGATAGTACTGATATGATCTATGTTGCAGACTGTGAGGATGACAAAATAAAGATTTATAATCCTGACGGTTCTTTAAATTTCTCATTCGGAAGCACGGGCAACAGTTCCGGTCAGTTTAATCTGCCAAATTCAGTTGCAGTAGATGAAAATGCAGGAGAAATAATGGTTACCGATACCCGTTATGCGAGCGGGATGATGGGCTCATATCAGGCTCCAAGGGTCCAGGTGTTTGATATGGGCGGAGTGTACAAAAGAGTATTTGGTGTAAGAGGCGTTGAAGAAGGGAAACTTTTCAGGCCAACGGGTATTACCATTGATAGCCAAAGCAGGGTATATATAACTGATGCTTACCAGAACGTGGTTCAGGTATTTGATAATATCTTTACCTCTCTTGGAGTTATATTTGACCTGAATAATCCGGTACAAACGCCCCAGGGGATAGCTATTGGAAACAGTAACAGGCTTTTCACTGTCTCCCATAATACCGCGAGAATAGAAGTATATGGAATAGATAATTATGCAAACATGCTTGTAACACCGGAATCGCTTTCTTTTCAGGGATCTGAAGGAGGCCTTAATCCCTCGCTGCAGGATATAAGTATAATAAATAGCGGCACGGCAGCATTCAACTGGACCGCTTCCACAAACGACACCTGGATAACTCTGTCACAGACTTCAGGGTCTTTAAATACTTCAGAAGCATCAACAGTCAGTGCCGGAGTGGATCTCACAGGGCTCCTTGCAGGCACATACAACGGCAATATTGAAATAGCCTCGGATTCAGGAGCATTGGAAGTAATCAATGTGACCCTGACGGTTACCTTACCGCCTGAGCTTTCAGTAACACCGTCTTCTTTAACATTTACTTCAACAAACGGTTCGATACCTCCATATCAGGGTCTTTCAATTAACAACATGGGAGAAGGGACGCTTGACTGGACAGGATCTGCAGACATGTCATGGATTCTGTTAGATAAAAATTCAGGGACCGCACCTGATACGGTTAATGTTGCCGTTGATCCCTCGTCAATGGCTGAAGGGACATATACAGGCAGCATAAGGATTAATGGAGCAGGCGCAACAGGAAGTCCTGCAACAATAGCGGTAACATTGAACGTTCTCAGTATTACCGGTACGATCAATGTTACCACAAATTTACCGGGAGCCACGTTTATTATAAACGGTCCCGCGTCTTACTCCGGCAGCGGCACCAGCTGGTCTGTGACAGATGCACCTGTCGGCACATACATCATTGTATTCGGGGATGTCGGAGGATATGTCACACCATCCTCACAGACAATGACATTACTGGAAAACGGATCGATAACCTTTAACGGACAGTATAATTTTGAAACAGGGACCATCAATGTGAATACCAATCTTGCAGCAGCGACATTTACCATAAGCGGACCGGCAACGTATTCCGGCAGCGGCACCACCTGGTCTGTGACGGATGCGCCAGTAGGAACATATCAAATAACATTTGGAGTTGTTTCAGGGTATTATACTCCGTCTCCACAGGTATGGATACTGCAGAAAGACGGGACGATAAGCTTTAACGGTCAGTACGATATAAGATATAAAAATATCATAGCAGGTACCGGCCATGGTGATTCGAACAACGGATTTGTAAAGGTATTGACACATCTTGGTGACTCTACAGGTGTTTCATTTTATGCACATAGTTATATGTACGGTGTAAACATTGCCTCCGGTGATATTGACGGTGACGGTATTGACGAGATAATCACCGGTCCCGGTCCCGGTCAGGTTAATCCTGCGGAGATTAATATATTCGACCGGGATGGAAATCAGCTTGTCAATTTAAGTGTTACTGCATTCAGTTATGGCTACGGAACGAAAGTGGCATCCGGCGATTTTGACGGAGACGGGTACTATGAAGTCATTGCAGGACCGGGCGCCGGCAATAAAAACCCTGCCCGTGTCAAGGTTTTCGCATATGATCCTGTGGTGCAGGGGCTGGTTGACAGCGGAATTGATTTACTTGCGCATGATTCATTATATGGTATACATTTAACTACAGGTGATGTTGACGGTGACGGAACCCCTGAATTAATTACATCCCCGGGTCCCGGCAAGAATAACGTGGGTAATGTCAGGATATGGGATATAGATACGTCTCAGGGTATTGGACAGTGGAGTGCATCTCTGATAAATGAGTTCACTGTTCAGTCCGAATATAAATACAGTGTGACCGTAGCGAGCGGAGATGTAAACGGAGACGGCTTTGATGAGATAATAACCGGTGACGGACCGCACAAGAGTGCCCGGGATGTAGTGAGAATTTTTACCATGGATGGTGTACTGATAAATGTATGGCAGGCCGGCACCGCCTTTGGCGGATACGGAGCGAATGTGGCGTCAGGTGACCTTGAAAATGACGGAGTTGCAGAAATAATAGTTGCACCCGGCCCTGGATTTGATAATATGTCATATATAAAGGTGCTTGATACGGACGGAATGGAAAAGACAGGATTTCATCCTTTCTTTATTCCTTATGGAGCAAATGTAGCAGTAGGTGATTTAGGCCTTGAGGGTATACAATGAAAATAAATTTCATTGAGAAACTATTCATAATAATGGCAGCACTAAGTTTAACGGCGCTATATGCAGAAGCCCTTGATTATCCTCATACTGATATAGGCATAAGCGCCCCCGTAAATTGTGGAGACTGTCACTACTCCCACGGAGACCCTCCATGGAAACCGGGTGTGCCGGCAGATATAGACGAGACCTTTTATAATAACCTGTGTATGAGCTGTCATACAGGCTCTCCGGGCACTGATGTAAAGACCCATTCCAGTATCCAGGTTGACGGCAGCTATGGAAACTGGTCTATTCAATGCTGGCAGTGCCATGATGCGCATGCGCACGAGCAGTTCGATGATTATATTCCAAATGTTTATATTGAGACGGGTACGGTGGAGCTGACATTGATTAATACCCCGGGTGCAGGAGAATCTACGCTTCGGGATACAAGTAAAAGCTGGGGCGGAGAGTATGACGAAACTACGGATGCCGGTACGTATAAATATTTTTATATTCTTATTCCCAATACTGCTGAACCGTATTATACATATAAAATCAAGCAGAGCACCGGAGGTGATTTAATAGTCGACGGGATCATTGACACCTCAAAGGTCACGGACGGGGTTTCTCAATATGCTGTTGTGTACGGGAGACTCGTCAGAGGCACGATCGATGCGCCTGATATGGATACCTGTGATGTTACGGCAAATGTGTTCAGCTGCGGATCGACTACACCTAAAACGGTAAGATATTTCGATAGAACAGGTACCAACTCCATGGCGGATGGAAACGCAACATTTGATGGTGTCTGTGAGGTATGCCACACTAAAACTGTTTATAACAGAAATGATAATGTGGGCGACGCAGTAGGGTTAACTCATAATACGACACTGGACTGCACGGCCTGCCATAAGCATGTGGAAGGTTTCGAGATAAATCCGGCCACTATGGATGCCGGTACCGAATGTACCAACTGCCACGGTTTCCCGCCGGTCAGTGTCAACACCCTTGTCGGTAACCCGCCTGTAGCACCGAGTGATACCGGTTCATCAACTCCCGGCGCCCATAATACTCATGTAAATACGTTAGGTTTCAGCTGCGGAAATTGCCATGTGGGGAGCGTCGGCCACAATTACGCATCACATGACGATGGGGGCAGTAGTGCTGTAACACTGGGGTTTTATCTGTCTGCCGGGAGCATTCAGGGCGGAACGTACAAAGGCCAGGTAGCAGTAGATTATACTGCATCAACTACATCGCCGGCCACGACCGTTTCCCCTGATGACAGCAAGACCTGTTCAAACGTGTACTGCCATAGCATTGTCCAGTCAGCCACCGGGGGGGCCCTGACTCCTGATACTGCTGATTACGCGAGTCCGGTCTGGGACGGGGCGGTGCAGTGCGGAGAATGCCATAAGGCTGACGGCGTCCAGGGTAATGCAACTACAATGGACAGCGGGACCCATACTAAACATCTTGATGCGACTTACTCCTGTGGTGAGTGTCACTTTGGAGCAGGCACAGGTACATTCCGGCACGCAAATGGTGAGATCGATGTCAGGTTTGACGATACATTGAATCCTTCAGGTTCATTTAACCAGTCTCCGAACGCACCGGGTAATGGCTACGGAGGCTGTTCAACTCTGTTTTGTCACGGCACCGGAGTGGCTGCATCTCCCACATGGGGTGATCCCGCTTTTAAATGCAGTGACTGTCACTTTGATGCAAGCGATACCGATGATTTTATATTTGACAACGGCACAATGGCAAAGATCAGTTCTGCTGATTGGAGCGATTCGGGACATGGAAGAACAACCGGCACATATGATGTTTCAGGCAATCCGGCGGCAAACCTTCCCGGGGCTGCAAGTACGGGCGATCCCTGTCTGTATTGCCATGATAGCACGATTAATCACGGGGACGGCACAAATCCGTTCCGGCTGAAGGACCATGCGGAAGGAAACGGATGGAACGATGTATGCCTTAAATGCCATAAAACAGGGGCCACGGGTTATGACCCGCCCGGCGCGGAGACATTAAAGAGCGCGACAAAAGCGATGAATAAATGGCATGACAGCACAAAGTACGATACATCTCCGAGAGACGGAGGTACTCTCTGTTTTGACTGTCATGACCCTCACGGTGACAGGGCGTCAGGCACGGGCAACATAATGATGGTCCACAACAGTATCACAGTGAATAAAGCCGATGCATATGGAACACCGGGAACAACGGCATCACCTGATTTCCAGGACAAAAACAGCGGAGACGGGAATGATTTTGCCAAAGAGGACCTTCCGTCGAATCCCGGGACATATATCGGGGTATGCCAGGTATGTCATTTGTTGACAGGCAATCATAGAGCTGACGGGACCGGGAACCAGTCACATAATCTTTCCAACGCCCCGGGCTGCACGCAAAGCGGCTGTCATCTGCATGATTATGATAGTACCATTAACCAGGAGGCGTTTTTCCTTGCTGTTTCAGGTGATGCATGTACTGACTGCCACTCGGCAGCAGGCGGACCCGATCCGGGCACAACGCCAGACGCAGGTCATGCGAACCATGTATTAAATGCATATGTCGGGAAGCTGTCGAATGGAGATTATGGTAACTACGCTTCCAACAACTGGTATGACTTCGACAATACCAGCGGGACACCGGACATCAAATGCGGATACTGCCATCCGCAGTCAATCGGGACACATGCGAGCGGAGGTGTGGATCTTAATTTTGATCCGAACGACGGCGGGGCAAAAGGTACGGTAAAAGAACTGAACGATTCCATAGGGCCGTGGTCCTCTGGCTCAGGGGATGCAACGACCTGTACAAGCGTGTACTGCCACAGTACGGGTTATATCAATCCCGGAACCGGAAATTATGTATTTATAGACTCCCCGCTCTGGGGCACGGGATCGTTCACTGATATCGCAGAAGACAGATGCGCCGGCTGTCACGGAAATTCACCCAACAGCTTTGACGCTGTATACGCCACAACAAAGCTGGGGTCGCTTTCCCACTACAACACGGATTACATGGGCGAGGGTGTGACGGGCGGTCACTTTGTAGGAATACATTATGATAATATTTATACAGGGTTGACAGGTCTTGCTGCGGAAGGCACAACCGGCGATGACAGTCACGGTAATTCGGCATACTCGACGACTATTAACTGCAATACCTGTCATAATACTACAGTGACAAGTACGGCAAACGACCAGAACGTGGTGTGCACGACATGTCATGATAATGTAACGGCGGCATTCAGGGGCAATATGGACATTGACGCATCGTCTACTGTACATGTGAACGGAGTTCCGGATGTAGCATTTGATACGACGGCATTCAGGACAAAGGCGCAGATACGAGATGATATAACAGCGATTCCTGAACTCAACAACAGCTGGACAAGGGATCCTTTAGGTTATAAAGTTACAAATACCTTTGACCAGGGTTCGCTCTCATCGGCTTCATACAGCAGCAGCACCTGTTCAACCGTTGCCTGCCATAACGGCTATGATGCAGCATGGGGCGACCAGAAGGTGGACTGTTATACATGTCATCAGGAGACAACGAATTAGAGCAATGAGAAGGATTAAAGAATAAGAGCAACTGTATTAATAAAATGAGGATATCTTGAATATGTTATTGAAAAAGACAACATCCAGCATGATATTGAGCACCTGTCTTATTATCATAGCTCTGATTTTATGCACTGCGGGTACAGCCCTGGCAGGAGTTCAATCCCTGGGAACTCCGGTTGAGACAAATACAGATATAACCGCAACGGGTGATGAACTGAGGGTCACTATTCCTACAACCGCGTCTCAGGGCGGAAATGATGCAGATTTGGTAACTGTGAGCCTTTCCGGGACAGGGCTGAATGCATCTGATGTTGCAAGTGTTGCAGCTTTTTATGGCGGGGTAGAGGCAGGCAGAGTCAGCAGTCCGGGAGCTTTGACAAATATACCGATATCATTACCGGGCAACCAAAAGGGCGGCTCTGATTGGACATTCTATGTAAATTTTAATTCAGGTGCAAGTGTTACGAACTTTGTCTACACGGTAGAGACCGGCATGGTAGGGGTAAATGAACAGGGGAATCTCCCGTTTAGCACCTCGGGCGCTTCAGTAAATGTATCGGCACCCAACAATCCTCCGGTATTGACCATAAACCAGCCGGATGGAGTGGGTGACAGTGTAACGGCCGGCACTTCTTATAATATTGATTATGACCTGACTGACGGGGACTCTGTTGCGGACGTTGATTTCTACTATGACACAAACAGCAGCGGTGAGGACGGTACCGCCATCACAAACTGCCAGAACCAGGGTGAAGGAGCAAATCAGTTATGCGCCTGGGATACAACCGGCCTGAACGGTGATTACTGGGTGTACGGTATAGCTTCTGATCCAGAAAACGGCCCTCAACCGGGTGATTATTCTTCCGGCGCTCTCACGGTAACAGTTCCCAGTGGAGATGTCCTATCCGTGACGACCAATACACCTGTTGCTTCGGTGGCAAACCAGGGAGACCTGGATGTTGAGATGCAGTGGTTACAGGTGGACTGCAGTAATGACGATGACACAAACTGTATCATCAATACGGTGACCGTCGATGACCTTCAGACAAGCACGACCGGGAAGATCGACCTGCTGGAAGTGCATATTGATGCTAACTCTACATTCAGTGACGGGACGCTTGGAAGCAGTACAGTCTCAACATGGGACGGACAGACAAATGCCATTGACATGACCGCAGGAGATCTGACCGCAGGGGAAAGGACGGTTACGTTCGGCACATCAAAATATATTTGGATAATCTATGATCTTAATACAGGCGCATCGGGAAGTATTGAGTCGAGTGTGACTTCAATCGCCGTAGACACACCGGACAGCGGGGCAACAGGGACGTGGAATTCAAACAATTTTACGATTGTTGCTCCCAATGCCCTGCCGGATGATCCCACAAGCCTTGATCAGCTGGACCTTTCATCTGTTTCCATAACACCGGGCGGGACGACAACTGAAAAAACCGTGCAGATAGAGGCATTTCTCAGTGATGCGAACACAAGTGACAATCTGTGGCTTGAAGTTGAGATGGCGGATTATGCCGGAGGTGCGGGCAGTTTCTCCAATACACCTAACTGCGCAAGCGCTTCTACCGTACCCGGGAGCGGCGGTACTGCAACAGCCATCTGCAGCAATCTCATCAGCGGAGTATCTTACATGTGGAGGGCAAGGTCAGACGACGGGACTGACATAAGCAACTGGGTGGACTTCCCTCCCGGAGACCCTGATGTGGTAATATCCAACACAGCGCCTACTGCCCCTGCCGACCATAACCAGTATAAAATGGACGGAACATCTGCTATATCACAGGACGGGGTGACTGATGAGACAACGATAAAAGTAAAGGCAACTGTAAATGACCCTTCTGACCAGGATGATCTGAAGCTCGAAGTTGAGATCGCAGATTATGCCGGCGGCGGAGGCAGCTACACCGGGACGCCGAACTGCTCCGATGATTTTGTGGCTGAAGGCTCGGTTGCTACAGCAACCTGCATAAATCTTATCGACGGTAAGGAATACATGTGGCGTGCCAGGACAAATGACGGAGTAACTACGAGCGCATGGCAGGACTTCGGCACTGCGAGGGACGTCACGATAGCCAGGGGCGTGGCATCAGACACGCTCATGCATAACAGCATCAACCTTGGGACCGTCGATTATGGAAGCGGCGAGGAAACATGGGGTGTAGCCGGAGGCAGATACGGTGAGTTCGTATGCGAAACATGTCATACGGCCTTTGGCGGTATTACAAGCAATATTAAAAGAATTAAAGATAGTTTTACTACTCCCGACAGTTCAAACTGGCCGAGCGGGTCACCGACTTCAAATACGGTAATTTTTACAGATGCACGTGAAGGCACATCGGATTTTGGAGATAATACGTCACCATTTAACGGTGTATGCAATGTCTGTCATACAGACGTCAACAGCAATCATCCCCATTACAATTACGCGGCATCGGACGGTCATAATATCAATAAAGACTGTACGTCATGCCATAAGCATGTAGATGCTTTTGTGGGTTCAGGTGACTGCCTGGATTGCCATAAAACTGCTAACACCGCAGGCGCCCCGGAAGTAGAACCGGAATTCGGGAGAAACTCCCATCATGTGATGAAGACATGGGCTGATATGACTGCTGAAGGTGACGGGGTAGGCAGTTTAGTATGTATAGCCTGCCACGCCGAGGGGAAATTAAATACCGACGGCACTGCAGGATTAAACAGCACGTATCATAACAACACGCCGTCAGGCAAGATGATTGACCTTATTGATGCAACGGACGTAACAAGGACAACCGTTTTTTCTTTTAATATAGATGATCTTGTGGCAAAGAATGATGCTGCTAACACAGCCTTTGATAACTTCTGCATGAGCTGCCACAGGGAAGGCGGAGCGGCCGCTGTCGGAGGCGGAAACTGGCCTGCCGCTTATACATCTGTAAACCCGTTCGGCGAGACCACGAATATAAGGACGAATGCCTACGACCAGTATCAGAAGGAATTTTTAAAGGACGGCGGCGGGCTCGCGGTGTATGAGGATTTTCTTAAGGTATATGACGACTCAGGTGCTGACAATGACGGGGAAAAGGAAAACCACCACGCCGTGGATGGAAATCGCTATACTGCAAGTTATCTTGCCCCGACCTACCTCAGCAGCAGTGTAGCGCTTTATGACGGAACAACCGGAGTTGTGGACGGCAGTACGCTGCACTGTAATGACTGTCATTCCACGGCATTCAGCTCCCACGGAGGGAACAACGAGTACATGCTCCAGACAGCCACCGCGCCGGACCCGTCGGCAGAGCATACTTCATGGACTGAATATGTATGCATAAAATGCCATATAGGGGTACCTTATACTGATGGTGCAGCCCATACTCAAAGTAGTTCCAATTACGTACATGATTCCACGACAGTCGGTGTTGATCGTGTTGGTACCAATCTCCATAGAACCGGTATTACCTGCCTGAATTGCCATGACGGCACAACTGGATTCGGCGGTATACACGGTTTCTCTGATGCAAGCTTTAGTGCTTCGACAAACGGAGGTGACGGAGGCCTGTACTGGAAACGCCGCTTCCTGCCGGGCACCGGACTGGATCAAGTTGACTTAGACATTGCTGACAGCCCAAGCATGACTGACCCGAACTTGAATGATGGTACATGGGCATCTACCGGTGGCAATGGGAAATGCTACACCCTCGGATTTGACACCAATGTCAGCGGCTGCGTAAAGCACACCGGTATGGGACAGAATTATACTAACTCACGCTTAGGGAGACCTGTTGATTACTAAGGCCCGGACCTTTAAT
>JBDLIC010000034.1:0-27292 GCA_039715075.1 Nitrospirota bacterium | reverse complement strand
TATCTTGTTTCACTCGGTGTCTCGCCGGACAGGATGATATTGATTACCTTTGGTGAAGAAAAACCTGTTTGCTCGGAGCAGAACGAATCCTGCTGGCAAAGCAACAGAAGGGCGCACTTTGCTGTAGCAAATTAAATCTGAAATTTGATATAGAGTAAGAAAATATACAATATGCATTTTACAAAACGAAAACATACTTATTTTGCTCTTTGCCTTTCCCGTCCTGTTGCAAAGCTTTTCGGGGTGCTCTTTGCCCTTTGCTTTTTTCTTATCGGATGCGCTACTTCAGATGATCTGGGCAGGATGCAGTGGGACATTAACACCTTAAAAACAGATCTCAGGGACATCAAGAAAAAGTCACAGAATATCGAGACTCAAATCCCCGGACAGAAGAAACAACTCAACAAAAAGCTCCAGGGAATTGATGCAACACAGAAATCCACAGCTAAAACGGTTTCCGATCTATTCATGCAGGTTCAGTCATTAACAACGGAAGTTCAGGTCCTTACCGGCCGTTTTGAAGAGGGGCGGTATGCATCTGAAAAAAGTTCTGAGGAAATTCTGGAAAGCAAAGAAGAACTGATGGCAAAGCTGAAGGAACTCGAACTTGAACTAGACGATTTAAAGAAGAAAATCTCTCAGACAGAAATAGCGTTGCAAAAAGTTCAGGAATTTCAGAAAACTGCAGAAGCTGAAAAAGTGCAAAAGAAAAGGACCGTCAAGGCCGGGAAACAGGAAGCTTCCCGGGATACGGGAGTCGAAAATCTCTATATGGAAGCTTATCAGGCGTACAAGACAGGTAAAACGTCTGAAGCAAGAGAAAAGTTCAAGTCATTGCTTGACGACTTTCCAGCAAATGAATATTCAGACAATGCACGTTTCTGGATAGGTGAAGCTTATTACAAGGAAGGAAATTTTGAGGACGCAATACTTGCCTATGAAGAGCTCTTTAAAAAACACCCTAAAAGTGACAAGATTCCCGGTGCTCTGCTGAATCAGGGTCTCTCTTTTTATTCATTAAAAGACAAAAAAACAGGAAAAATAATTTTAGAAAAACTTATAGAAAAATATCCTTCTTCGGAGCAGGCAAAGCTTGCTAAAAAGAAAATGAAAAAAGTCGTAATACCCGCAAAAAAGAAATAACTCAACCATCCGTCCACTGACCTGCACAGACTGTGTTTAGTTAATTGTTAACAATTTTTCCTATATGATGGTACAAGCACAACTCAGCTTACAAATAACAACTACAATTATGTTAATCCTCAAATAAATAATACTGGTAGTGTAGTATGGTACACTTAACAAGCATCAGCATCTGTAGTCCCCGAACCAATTAGTTCAACACTGTTCATTGAAGGTGGAGCAACATTAGGATTCAGGCGTTTCATAAGGATAAAACTTTCCTGAATCTTTCAACTGGCAATCCTCAATTTTTAAATACCTGCTTATTATTCATATCATGATGATGTTAATGTCCCGATCCTTCCAAAGATTTCACTATTAACATTAGTAATGTTGCATAAAAAAGAAAAAATTAAATCATTTAGTAAGTTAAAAACATTTTTTTCTTTGCTTTATAAAGCTCATTTTAATGAAGAAGATATTTATATTTTCTTCGGACATGAAAAGATTTGCAATAATATTTATTGAGCGGTAATATGCTATAATTTTATTGTTTTGCGGGGTAATTCTATGAAACGTGAGCTTATCATTGCAACAATAAAACAGATTCTTATTAAACAGGGAATAAGGAAAGCTTACCTGTTTGGAAGTTTTGCGAGAAAGCAGAGGAAATATCATGATATCGACATAGCGATTGAGCCTCCTGATGATTTTTCCTTGCTGGATCTGGTGCGTGTCGAGAATCTGTTAAAAAAGAAATTAAAGAAAAACTGTGATGTTATTACTATGAACTCCGTAAGCCCGCATCTCAAGCCTTATATTCAGCAGGACCTGGTAGAGTTGTTATGAAAAATGGGGACATGGTTTATCTTACGCTGACTCTGCCTGCTTTTTGAATGTAAGGAGAGGTTTTTCCTTCTTTTTGATCACATCCTCGGTTACAACACATTCCTTAACATTTGTGAGAGACGGGATCTCATACATTACGTCGAGCATTACATTTTCAAGGATCGCCCTCAACCCCCTTGCGCCTGTCTTTTGGTTTATGGCCTCTTTAGCGACGGCTTCGTATGCTTTATCGGTAAACTTAAGTTTTACGTTATCAAAGAAAAGTAGTCTCTGATACTGCTTGATAAGAGCATTCCTGGGTTTTGTAAGAATTTTCACAAGCGCTGACTCGCTCAGTTCATCAAGGGTTGCCACCACAGGCAGACGCCCGACAAATTCCGGAATCATTCCGTACTTGATCAGGTCCTGCGGTTGCAGTTTTTTAATAATTTCACCTACTTTTTTGTCGCGGATACCTGCTGGTTTAGATCCGAAACCGACTTTTTTACTGCCGGACCTTTCCCCAATGATCTTTTCAAGTCCCACAAACGCTCCCCCGCATATGAACAGTATGTTTGTTGTGTTTACCTGTACAAACTCCTGCTGGGGATGTTTTCTGCCGCCCTGCGGAGGGATGTTTGCTACAGTGCCCTCGATGATTTTCAGCAGGGCCTGCTGAACACCCTCGCCGGACACATCCCTCGTGATCGAGACATTTTCGGTTTTGCGGCTTATTTTATCAATTTCATCAATATAGATGATTCCCCTCTGTGCCCTTTCCACATCATAATCTGCAGCCTGCAGGAGTTTGAGAATTATGTTCTCAACATCTTCACCAACGTATCCAGCTTCGGTAAGTGTCGTGGCATCAGCAATAGTAAAGGGAACATCAAGCATCTTTGCAAGTGTCTGCGCAAGAATGGTCTTTCCGGTTCCTGTAGGACCCACAAGAATGATATTGCTTTTCTGGAGTTCCACATCAGACTGCTGGGGAGAATTTATTCTCTTGTAGTGGTTGTGGACAGCAACGGAAAGGACTTTTTTAGCATGATCCTGCTCAATAACATAATCGTCAAGAAAACTTTTGACTTCTTTTGGTGTAGGGAGTTTCTGTGTAATGTTAATGTCAAAAGAAGAATCAAATTCTTCAGCCATTATTTCGTTGCAGAGGTTTACACACTCGTCGCATATATATACGGTAGGTCCGGCAATCAGTTTTCTTACTTCCTTCTGGCCCTTCCCGCAAAAAGAACACTTCAGTACATCGTCATATTTATTTGTTATTTTATCGTCGCTCATTTATTTTTTCCTATTTCTTAATTGATTCTATCACTTCATCAACAATACCGTAATCCTTGGCTTCCTGTCCAGACATAAAATAGTCTCTCTCAGTATCTAACTCTATTTTTTCAATAGTCTGACCTGAGTGTTTTGCAATGATGCCGTTCAGAGTTTCCTTCATTTTAAGGATTTCCCTGGCATGGATCTCAATATCAGTTGCCTGTCCCTGGAAACCTCCCATCGGCTGGTGTATCATTACCCTTGAATGGGGCAGGACGTATCTTTTCCCCTTTGTGCCGGCGGTAAGAAGCAGCGCTCCCATGCTTGCGGCCTGGCCCATACAGTATGTTGCGATGTCGGACTTTATATACTGCATGGTGTCGTAGATCGCAAGGCCTGATGTAACAATACCTCCGGGAGAGTTGATGTAAATGTGAACATCTTTATCAGGATCTTCGGTCTGTAAAAAAAGCAGCTGTGCTATGACCGTATTGGCCAGTATATCATCTATGGGAGTTCCGATAAATACTATTCTGTCTTTTAAAAGCCTTGAATAAATATCATATGCTCTTTCAGACCTTCCGGTCTGCTCAATCACCATGGGAATTAGACTCATTTTTATCTCCTTATTATTCTTTCCTGT
This sequence comes from Nitrospirota bacterium, assembly GCA_039715075.1. Lineage (GTDB taxonomy): Bacteria > Nitrospirota > Thermodesulfovibrionia > UBA6902 > UBA6902 > JBDLIC01. The sequence continues at coordinate 23,418 of JBDLIC010000034.1, read as the reverse complement.
ATAATTCTGTTATTAATCACTATATACGGGCGTATTGCCATACGCCCCTACGATTCTATGGTCGCTTTCTCCAGGAGAAAATCCATGACCTTATCGGCAAACAGCCTGCTTTTCATTGCATCAAGCGAGCCTTCTCTGACAGTATACAGTTTCATAAGCTCTTCGGGCTTCATATTGTTCCGGGCCGCAATCTCATTAACCGCGCCCTTAACATCAGCATCGTTGACTTCAATGTTTTCTTTCTTTCCAATTGCCTCAAGAAGGAGTACGCTCTTGACATTCTCCCTGGCAACAGGTTCACTTTCTTTTGAGAGCTCCTCATCGGGCGGAACGTCTTGTCCTATTCTCATCGCATTCTGCTTTGCCTGCTCAAGCATTGACTCGATCTCGCCCTTTACCATGGAATCCGGTACGTCAAAGGCATGCCTTTTTATCAGTTCATTTAAAATTTCTTTCTTGTAGTCCAGGTTGATACCGCTCTTTTTCCTCTCAGAAAGGCCGTCCCGGATTTTGTTTTTCAGCGCCTCAACGTTTTCACATTCAGCTTCTTTTGCAAATTCGTCATCTACAGGAGGAAGGTTCTTCTTCTTTGTTTCTGTTACTGATATTTTAAACTGGACTTCCTTCCCTGCAACAGTATTGTTCGGGTGGTCATCTTCAAAGCTTATTTTTACTTCCGCGGTCTCCCCTTTTTTCTTGCCGACCAGGGCCTTTCCGAATTCTTCGGGCATATCCTGGGAACCTACGATGTAGGGATAATCTTTATAGCACATCTCCTCTTTCAGCTGGTAGTCGATAAAGGCCTCATTGTTTACAATTGCCATGTCGCCATTGTCAAGTGCATCATCAGTAACGGTAAAGAGGGCCTTGTTTTCCCGCATTGATTCCACGGCCTTGTCAATTTCTGAATCTTCTACTGAAAACGTTTTTTCCTTCAGTGTTATCCCGTCATAGTTTAATTCTCCCATGTCCGGTTTTATCTCGACCGTAACACTGAAGGAGAGAGGCTCGCCCTGTTTTATCTCAATTTTATCATCTATATTTGGATAACTAACCGGTTCCAGCTTTGCTTCCTTGATGGCCTCCATATAAAACTGCGGGACGACCTTTTCAATTACCTGCGCTTCTACATTCTTTCCGAATTTTTTTATGAGAAGGGCCTGCGGCACCTTGCCCTGCCTGAAACCAGGGATCTTGGTGCTTACTTTCAGTTCATTGTAAAGTGAAGCTGTTTCTGACTGGATAACTTCAGTCGGAACATTGATCTGAAGCTTTCTTGTTGTTGGTGATAATTCTTCTACTTTCTGGAGCATTTTTTACCTCTGAATTTATTTATTTTTAACTATAATATTAGAACGATATCAAAGATTTTGTCAATTAAAGACATGCGGATTAAGACCCTGCTTTTTGACATGAAATACTGATATCTGCTTGTCAAAGTTATTGTGTATTCATAATAAATTCAGGATTTTACGCGCCTAGTAGGGGATTACAACATCATATCCAGGGAGCATCCGTGCTACTTCTTCAGTGGATTTCTGTTCGAACCGCTCATCACCGGCATTTGTGAATATCCTGACTTTAAGGTCTGTAAGCATTTGTATGTTAACACCAATATCGTAGTCTTCTTCCAGTTTTTCATCCATTATAAACACGCTTACTTCATCGTTTGCCAAGGTAGCCCCTACAGCCACCCTCAACGCCTCATGCTGTCTGTCCCTGACAATAATAGCTATTTTTTTTGGCATGTTGTGATTATTCCTGAAGAACAGAGTATATTATAATGATAATTACCTAAATTTACCATAAGGGGCTAGCAATCAGAATTAATGGAAAAAAGAATCTCAATAGTCATCCCAAACTATAATAGCGCTGATACTGTCGGGAAATGCCTGAGTGCTGCTTTTGCCTCAAAATACAGCAGTTTTGAAGTGATAGTGGTAGATGATTTTTCATCTGATAATTCAGTTGAAGTGATCAAAAAGTTTCCATGCAGGCTTATATGTCTTAAAAAACGTTCCGGAACTTCAATGGCAAGAAATACAGGGGCCAGGGAGAGTACCGGAGAGTTTATTTTTTTTACGGATGCTGACTGCCTTTTGCTGGAGGATACTCTTTCGCTTGTCAATAAAGCATTATCCGGTGTAGATGCAGCCACGGTTATAGGCGGGACATATACGAGAATCCCTTATGATAATAATTTTTTCAGCATATTCCAGTCTGTCTTCGTAAACTATTCGGAAACAAAAAAAATCGGGAACCCGGATTATATTGCTGCACATGCTATGATTATAAATGCCCGGACTTTCAGGGATAGCGGGGGGTTCCCTGAAGATTTTATGCCGATCATAGAAGATGTTGAGTTCACTCACAGACTGCGCAGGTCAGGATGCAGGCTGCTTATGGACCCTGATATTCAGGTAAGGCACATATTTAATTTTTCATTGGTCAGGTCACTCCCTAATGCATACCGAAAATCTTCCTACTGGAACATGTACTCCCTCAGAAACAGGGACATGTTTACTGATTCCGGTTCAGCATCCACGGAATTAAAGACTAATGTTGCTTCATATGTTTTGAATATTTTCCTTGTTTTTGTATGGGGTATAACAGATAAAACTGAACTCCTTTTTTTAGCTTTATTCGTTCTTATCATTAATATATTTATAAACAGACAATTGTTTGCAGCTTTTTTTGAGGCTAAAGGAGGGCTTTTTGCAGGGCTGGCTTCTCTTTATTATATGGCACTTTATCCTGCACCGATATTTATGGGTACAGTTTCAGCGATAATAAAGCATTTATTAAAGAGGTAAAGGAATGTCTTACTCGCCATTTCGTCATATATCTTCAATCTTCTGGAAAAAAAATCCGGTCCAGCTCACTTTTTTTCTGACCTCAAGGTGCAATGCCAGGTGTCCTTTCTGTTTTTATTTGTCTGATGGGAACATTTCCGGTGATAACCGCCCTGAACTTTCTCTTGAGGAGATCAGGGAAATTTCTCCGTCAATGGGAAAACTGTTATGGCTTGCATTTTCAGGGGGCGAAATATTTTTAAGGGATGACATTGCTGAAATAGCAAAGGTTTTTTATGAGAACAACCGGCCCTCGATTATGCTGTTTCCCACCAACGGATTGATGACTGATGTGATAAAAGAGAAAATCAGTATAATTCTGAATCAGTGCAGCAGGAGTACGATTGCGGTAAAGCTTTCCCTGGAAGGTACGGAGAGTGTTCATGACTCGATCAGGGGAACAGGCAGTTTCAAACGTACCTTAAATACGTACGAGGCTATGGGTGAACTGCTCGATAAATATCCTAATTTTGAACTTGGCATCAATACGGTCTTTTGTTCGTCAAACCAGGACAACATGGATGAAGTCATTGACCTGGTTAAAGATATGGGCCGGATCAGGACCCATACGGTCTCTCTTGTCAGGGGTTCTGTGGCTGATCGGTCACTTAAAGAGATCGATATTGAGAAGTACAGGGAGACAATCGACAAACTGGCGCTTAATCTGAAAAACAGGGAATCCTGCATATACAGTTTCAAGGGGGCAAAACTAAAGGCAGCACAGGACATTCTCCAGCGGAATATTATTTATGAAACCTCTGTACGGAAAAAACAGATGGTCCCGTGTTATGCCGGTAAACTAAACCTTGTGCTCACAGAGTCAGGGGATTTATATCCGTGCGAATCCTTTATGATGAAACTCGGAAATGTGAGAAACAGCGGGTATGATATTAAAAAAATCCTGAAAGACAGAAAGAGCAAGAGCATCATAAAGTCCATCAGGGAAAATAGCTGCTTTTGCACCCATGAATGTTATCTGATGACAAACATCCTGTTTAATCCCCGTGTTTATCCGAAATTGCTGAAAGAGTATTTGAAACTGTAAAGGGGTTATATCAGAATACAGCCTGGTGGTGTTTTTAAATTCAGTGAGTTTTTCTTTTCTTCACGAATCTTCTGAAACCCAATGCTAATCCACCGACGATAAAGAGTGTCGAACTAACCGGCTCAGGAACAACAGTAGGTGCGCCGACCCAGCCGCTTTTACCTTTTCTGCCAATAGACTGGATATGTGCTGCGGAATAAAAGGGGCCGCCATGTTTGTCTGATGTGCTCTGAAAGCTAAAAGAGTATACATCTATTATTTCGGATCCGGTATACGTGATATCATAAACTACTGTTTCACCTGTAGTGAATTTGTTTTCATAATTGCCTTTGGGCGGCGGGAAGTCAAACTCTATATCATAGAATCTGTCCGGTCCGGCTTTAAAGGCATCGCTCCCGGTGCTTATGTCCGGTGTAGAACCCGGTTCTCCGAGCAGGGTGAACTCCAGTAAATCAGGGTCAAGATCCGGGTCAAAATTGAACTGCCAGACACTTATAAACTCTGAATCAACCAGATTGGCGGCAGACATAGTCAGGGTTACATTGTTGGATCCGCTGTCAACAAATGTTGCGGTTGCCCAGGGATCGGGTCCTTCAGGTTCGGTGCCTCCGCTATATTCAACATTCATATTGAATTCTACAGTTGTCGCACCAGCCTGATTGACTGAAAACAGGACGGTAATCAACAGCAGTGCTGTTGATAGAAGTATCTTAGAGATTTTCATAAGGGTTTAACTTTCCTAGTCAACATTTAGAAGCAATTTTATTGCCAATCTATAACTATTTAATTTAAAAAGGAATACAGTTTCTGATAAGCGTGACTGTCACACTGCACGGTCACCATTTATGTGCCATGCTACAGCTCTGTATATAATGAAAAAGTACAGCTATATTCCTGTTTTATCTTATTAACGGCTTTTATTCGGATTATCTGGAGCAGATATAAAAAAAAGCAGGCAGCCAGTTAGCCGGCTGCCTGAAAGAAGGTAGTTGAATGATGAGTTCATTATTCCATTTCCTTTTTAAACAGTAAAGGTAAAATTCACATTAATCGGTAATCAGTTTCAGACGCAGGCCATTTGAATCTGGGCAGGCGCAGGGGCCTGCCCCTACACAATGCTTCTTCGTGCTATAATTCCCAATGAGCTTTATTGCCGACCTTCATATCCATTCCAAATATTCAAGGGCAACGAGTAAGGCCATGTCGCCTGAAAGTCTCTGGAAATGGGCACAGCTTAAAGGTATCTCTGTAATCGGGACGGGTGACTTTACGCATCCTCAATGGATTGAGGAACTGAGTGAAAAACTTGAACCGGCAGGGAACGGTTTGTTTACTTTGAAGAAAGAGCTGAGTGGGGATGACATACCCGATTCATGCGCGGCGGATGTTTCGTTCCTTCTGACCGCGGAGATTAGCAGTATTTACAGCAAGAACGGCAAAACACGGAAGGTCCATTCCCTGATATTTGTCCCTGACTTTTCTGATGCCGCAAAGATTAACGATGCCCTGTCAAAGATAGGAAATCTGAAGTCTGACGGCAGACCGATACTGGGACTGGACGCAAAAAAACTATTGAGGATAGTGAAGGATGTATCACCGGATGCCATGTATGTCCCGGCACATGCATGGACCCCCCATTTTTCTGTATTTGGTGCTGTTTCCGGTTTTGATTCCCTGGAGGAGTGCTATGAGGAACTGACTCCTCATGTTTACGCGATTGAGACGGGGCTCTCGTCGGACCCTTTGATGAACCGGCGTCTTTCCGCCCTGGATAATATAACTCTGATTTCCAATTCAGACGCACACTCACCGGCCAAGATAGGGCGGGAGGCAAATATTCTTGATACGGACATATCATATAATGCAATTGTTCAATCAATCAAAACAGGGGAAGGTTTTCTCGGTACAATAGAGTTTTTCCCGGAAGAAGGGAAATACCATTTTGACGGACACCGGAACTGCAATGTTAATCTTTCTCCGAAAGAGACGATCAGGAACAACTACCTCTGTCCCGTATGCGGCAGGAAGCTGACAGTCGGCGTAATGCACCGGGTTGAACTGCTTGCCGACAGGAAAGATGACTTCAGGCCGGAAGGATTTCCCGGCTTTCATTCCATAATCCCCTTGCCGGAGATTGTTTCCGAGGCCATTCAGGTAGGTGTGCAAAGTAAAAAAGTAAACAAAGCATATATGGGTCTGCTCGAACAGCTGGGAAGTGAATTCAGGATACTTATGAAGACACCGCTTGGTGATATTGAAAAAGCCGGTTCTCCCAGGATCAGTGAAGCAGTATCGAGGATGCGTGCAGGCAATGTAAATATCAGGCCCGGCTTTGATGGTGAGTTCGGTAAGATAAAGATATTTGAGTAAGCAGACCAGTGAAAAAATATCATCTGAAATCCGCGACACATTTCCAGCCTTCAATTGACTATGCATCCTTCCTCAATACTGAACAGCATGAGGCGGTCACCACCGGTGACGGGGCCAGCCTTGTGATCGCGGGAGCCGGATCAGGGAAGACGAGGGTAGTTACTTACCGGGTTGCGTATCTGATTGAAAAGGGTATAGATCCTTCAAGGATAATGCTGCTTACCTTTACCAATAAAGCTGCGAAAGAGATGCTCCACCGCGTAGAGCTTCTCTTGAAAGGCGAAGCAAGGAGGGTTTGGGGCGGTACTTTCCACCACATCGGAAACATTATTCTGAGAAAATATGGGAAGGCGATAGACCTGAATCCGAACTTCACTATTTTAGACAGGGAAGATTCCAGGGAACTGATCGAATCCTGTATTGCTGAATTAAACCTCAGAGCAGACAAGATGTTCCCAAAAGGGAATGTGGTAATGGATGTCATAGGCCGCTCAATAGGAACGGAGAGTTCTTTAAGCCGGGCGATAGAAGAAAACTATTCTCACCTTATGATATATGCGGATGAGATAGAAGAGGTGAATAAAAGGTATATATCAAAAAAGAGGACCATGGGCCTGGTCGATTTTGAAGATCTCCTTTTCCTCTGGAAGAAAATCCTGACAGATGTCCCCGCAGTAAGAGAAAAGCTTTCCGAAAGGTTCCTTCATGTTCTCGTAGATGAGTATCAGGACACGAATAAGATACAGGCGGAAATCGTGGACCTCATGGCATCTGCTCATAAAAACCTGATGGTAGTCGGTGATGATTCTCAGGCCATTTATTCATTCCGTGGAGCATGTTTTGACAATATAATTGAATTCCCTGAACGTTATCCGGACACAAAAGTATTTAAGTTAACTAACAATTACAGAAGCAGTAAGGAGATATTACGTATAGCGAACGAGAGTATAGCCTATAACACGAGGCAGTTTCCAAAGATCCTGAATTCCCTTGAGAGGACAGGCCCTCTGCCTGCCCTTGTCCCTTTAAGGAATATGTCACAGCAGGCAGAGTTTATCTCGCAAAGGGTCCTTGACCTTATTGATGAAGGCGTCCAGATGAACGAAATAGCAGTGTTGTACAGGTCACACTACCAGTCAATGGACCTGCAGATGGAACTTACCAGGAGGAGAATATCCTACGAAGTCAGGTCCGGCCTGAGGTTTTTTGAACAGGCGCATATCAAAGATATAATATCCTATCTGCGGGCTGTTCTGAATCCTCTTGACGAAATATCATGGATAAGGATTTTGAAGCTGACCCCTGGAATCGGCAGTATAACCGCGAAAAAGATCTGGGATAAAATTAGGGAAACAGAACATCCAATTGAATATGTTGCATCTGATGATATATTAAAGGTCCTTCCAAAGAGGGGCAGGGAAAACTGGACTGTCTTCCGGGATAATTTGCATGGACTGGAAGAAGAAAACATCCTTGGCAATCCTTCCGAAACCATAAGACAGATACTCACAAACGGTTATGATAATTATTTGATCGGGAAATATGAAAACTATGAAGAGAGAAAAGAAGACATAGAACAGCTTTCAAATTATTCGAACAGTTTTAGTTCAACAAGGGAATTCCTGAGCGACCTTGCCCTCTTAACAAATGTACAGGCAGAGGACATTGTAGAGCCGGAAGAAGAGGGCGAGTCGATAGTGCTTTCTACTGTTCACAGGGCCAAGGGTTTAGAGTGGTCAAGGGTATTTATTATTGGACTTACAGACGGGAGTTTTCCTTCTGCAAGGGCCATGGGTGACCTCGAAAAAGAGGAAGAGGAGAGGAGAGTCTTTTATGTTGCTCTAACCAGGGCAAAGGATGAGCTTTATCTCTGCTACCCGATAATGGACAACAGGTGGCATGACGGCTCCATAATAAAAAGACCATCACCGTTTATTCAGGAGCTGCCTGAAGAAATTTATGAGAAGTGGGAGATTGAAGACTAAGTTTCCGCTTAACTCAAATACTCACTCTTGCCCTGAACGCTGCAATAGAAGCGGCAAGGGCAGGTGAACATGGAAGGGGATTTTCGGTTGTTGCTGATGAAGTCAAGAAACTTGCAGAGAGGACCGGCAAGGCAACAGAAGAAATTGCAGGAAAGATCAGGACGAACCAGAAGGAGACCGAGGGTGTGGTGCTGAGCATGTAAAAGGGAAAAACAATGGCTGATGAAGCGATTACCACGGCAACAGATGCCGGGGAGTCCTTGAACACGATCGTATCAGGCTCAGAAAACGTAATGGATATGGTCCAGAGAATAGCGATTGCTACAGAGGAACAATCATCAGCAGCAGAAGAGGTGAGCCAGACTATGGAGAATACAGCCGAGGTCATCAATCAGAATTTACAGCTTTCTGAGAATGTTAAAAAGGCCTCTGGTGAGCTTGTTTCACTTGCAAAAGAGTTAAAGGCACAGGTTGGAAATTTTAAAACGAGTTCAAAGGATAATACATTGACGGATTCCAGGGAATCTGCGGGAAGAATGGAGTCTGGAAATGCTGTAACGGTTATACAAATGTTAACTGGCTCAGAGACGGTTTCCCTGGCTGGACTGATAAGGGTTATCTTACTGAATAAAAAAGAAGATAAAAAATATGTCTCGGGACAGTGAAAAATTACTTTTGCTGTCCCGATTTCTTTTTGACTCCCAGTGAAATCTGCTTGTCCCTTATTGCCCTGATCCTGTCTCTCAGTTCAGCGGCCTTTTCAAACTCCAGTTTCTCAGCTGCCTGTTTCATTTTTTCTTCAAGTCCCCTGATCTCTTCATCGCTGTGATACTCTGCCTTTTCCTCTGCAACTACCGGCACCGTCCAGTAATCTGCCTCATAAATTGAGTCCAGGATGTTGGTGATATCTTTTTTGATTGATTTCGGCGTAATCTTGTTTTTAACATTGTACTTCTCCTGGATTTTGCGCCTTCTGTTTGTCTCATCGAGGGCTGTCTGCATTGAGCCCGTTACTTTATCAGCATAAAATATAACCAGACCGTTTATGTTCCTCGCCGCCCTGCCGGATGTCTGGATGAGTGACCGGCTGGAACGCAAAAAGCCTTCCTTGTCAGCGTCAAATATTGCTACCAGTGAAACTTCCGGAATATCGAGCCCCTCCCTCAGCAGATTTACCCCGATAAGAGCATCAAATTTACCCAGTCTCAGGTCCCTCAGGATTTCTACTCTCTCAAGGGTATCAATATCAGAATGGAGATATCTCGCCTTAAGACCGAGTTCAGTATAGTACTCGGTGATGTCCTCGGCCATTTTCTTTGTTAATGTTGTTACGAGTACCCGCTCATTCCTTTCTGTCCGTTTTCTTATCTCTCCCAGGAGGTCATCAACCTGGCCTGAAACAGGCCTTATGTCAATTACCGGGTCTTTCAGGCCGGTAGGTCTTACTATCTGTTCAATAATTCTGTGTCCTGATTTATTTATTTCATAGTCCGCAGGAGTTGCTGATATGTATATAATCTGCTTTGCCCTCTCTTCAAACTCATTAAACATGAGTGGTCGGTTATCGAGCGCCGAGGGCAGTCTGAAGCCGAAATCAATAAGGTTATTTTTTCTCGAACGATCGCCTGCATACATTCCTCCGATCTGGGGGACCGTTGCATGTGATTCATCTATTATTATCAGAAAATCATCAGGGAAATAATCTATAAGACAGTATGGCGCTTCTCCCGGTGCCCTTCCGCTCAGATGCCTGGAATAGTTTTCGATCCCGTGACAGTATCCGAACTCCTTGAGCATTTCCATATCAAACCTGGTCTTCTGCTCAATCCTTCTTGCCTCAAGCTCTTTGCCCTGACTGATAAAATAGTCTATCCTTTCCTCGAGTTCGGCATTGATCCCGGACATGGCCCTTTCTATTCTCGGTTTCGGCGTTATCCAGTGACTGTTTGGATACAGCGTGACTTTGGAAAGGCGCTTTATTACTTTTCCGGAGAGGGCATCAAATTCATACAGCCCGTCAATGTCGTCACCGAAGAACTCTATTCTTACGGCATTGTCACTTGAGAACGAAGGGTATACCTCCACGGTGTCCCCCCTTACCCTGAATCTTCCCCGACGGAAATCATCACTCCTTTCAAAAAGCATGTCTACAAGTTTCCTCAGGAAGTCGTCCCGCTCAGTTCTCATGCCCTCTTCAATGATCAGGTGCATTCCCATATAGTCCTCTGGAGAGCCGATGCCGTAAATGCATGATACTGACGCAACAATAATAGTATCATTTCTTTCCAGTATTGCCCGCGTGGCAGCATGTCTCAGTCTGTCAATGTCATCGTTTACCATAGCGTCTTTTTCGATATATGTGTCTGTAGTAGCTATGTATGCTTCGGGCTGATAATAATCATAGTAGCTCACAAAATACTCGACTGCGTTTTCGGGGAAGAAGGCCTTGAATTCACCGTAAAGCTGGGCAGCAAGGGTCTTGTTGTGCGCTATAACAAGCACAGACTTGTTAACATCTGCGATCACATTTGCAATGGTGAATGTCTTTCCGGACCCGGTAACACCCAGAAGAACCTGGTGGGCAGAATCGTTTAGAACCCCTTCAGTAAGGTCCTTAACCGCTTTTGGCTGGTCGCCTTTTGGATTGAAATCTGAAACAAGTTTGAATTTATTCTGGTTGTTCATTTCGTCAATATTTGAATGCTGTCTGTTAATCAATATATGCGATTCATGATGAGAATAACCTGTTTGCGGTTAAAGTATTGTAGCACGTTTTCCGATAAGCATATTAAAGATCGACAGGGCCGGGGGATTACACGTTTTACTTGCTTTTAAAAATAAAAGGAAAATAATATGGCGGAAAAAAGGTTTTCGATAGGCGATTCAATAAAGTTCGGCTGGGACACTATGAAGGGCAACATAGGTTTCTTCATTGTGCTGATAATCGTGGCCGCGTTAATAGAGAATATTCCGGGCGCAATAGGGAATTTTGCAAAAGATTTTCCCATGATAAGTTTTCTCCTCTTTTTCATTGGATGGCTTTTAGGGTTTATTGTCCAGATGGGGTTGATCAAGGTCAGTCTGAAATTTTGTGACGGGACACGCGGAAAACTTGATGACCTCCTGTCCAGCTTTGATCTTTTATGGAAATTTATTCTCAGTTCAATAACATACGGCCTGATAGTATTCGGCGGTACATTGCTCCTGGTGGTTCCCGGTGTTATCTGGGCCGTAAAGTTCAGTCTCTTCCCGTATTTTCTTGTAGATAAGGGCTTGGGCCCAATAGAAGCTATAAAGGCCAGCGGCGAAGCTACAAAGGATACAAAGATGCATCTTTTCCTGTTCGGGCTGACTCTGGGAGTACTGAATATTGCCGGTGCCCTTGTTTTGCTGGTCGGTCTTTTTGCAACGATTCCAACATCCATGGTCGCCTATGCCTATGTATACAGAACACTTTCCGGTGAAACAGAAAGCCCGGAAGGAGCAGTACCTGACTCGGGCGGCGGACCTGAGGCCAGTCCGGAAAAACCTCCTCATGAAGTGCCAAAAACCGGCGGAAAAGGTGTTATGTACATAAACATGGAAGGTTAGAGCCTGTTGGACTTAGATAAGTCCTTTTGCTGCCTTCTCATACACTTTAAGCGCTTCCTGCCCAAAGAGCACAAAACGGATAAGTCCTATATCGGAATTATTTTTCAGATAATTTATTGCTGTTTTCAATGCTATTTCTGCAGCCTCTTCCAGTGGATACCTGTAGGCACCTGTGCTGATTGATGGAAAGGCTATACTCTTCAACCCTCTTGATGACGCGATTTTCAGACTGTTCCTGTATGCATTTTCGAGTAAAGCCGGTTCACCATGAAGCCCGTCCCTGTACACAGGCCCTACTGTATGAATGACGTATCCGGCATCAAGGTTACCTCCCGTAGTAATAACCGCCTCGCCTGTTTCACAGCCTCCTATCTGTATGCATTCATCAAGAATCTTTGATCCTCCAGCCCTGTGGATTGCCCCGTCAACACCGCCTCCGCCCCTCAGGCTTTTATTGGCTGCATTTACTATCGCATCAGTGTCCTGTTTTGTAATATCCCCTTCGACTAATAACAGAGCGCTGTTGTTTATTTTTATTTCCATTGGGAACCTCCTTATTCGTCATTCGTGATTCGTCATTCGTGATTCGTCAATCGTCAATTGTTGTTAACTCATATTATATCTTTTTTAGTAGTTCAGAAGATTATGTGATATTTGACGGGTTTATGTTGTGAAATATGATTGTGCGAAAAACAAAAAGACAAGTGACGATTGACGAATCACGAATAACATTTAACTACTTTGATACGATGTCTATAACTGTTATTTCCGGCCTTGAAAGAAGGCGCACAGGAGGGCCGGCAGTGCCTGTTCCCCTGCTGACATAAATAGAAGAACCTTTTGGAAGTTCAGTAAGACCTGAGTGATACTGAAAGATGAACATAGTCGCAAGGTTCATAGGGAATATCTGTCCCTTGTGGGTATGCCCGGACAGCTGCAGATCAAATAATCCGAGACTCCTGTCTTCGACATCTGACCTATGTTTCAGCAGTAGAGTGAAAAGACCCTGAGGCAGATCAGAGAGGACTTCCTGTTCCTCTTTATGTGACTTGCTATTGAACTTGCCGGCCTCCCCCCCTGTGAAATCCATTCCTGCAATATTAATTGTATTGTCTACGGTAATGCCTTTTTCTCTTAATACTGTAAAGCCGGAATCCTGGACAAATTGAACTGTATTCTTTGTTCCTCCGTATAATTCATGGTTGCCGAGTACAGCGAATTTACCCAGTCTTGCCCTGGTGTTTTTCAATACATATGAAAGATGGTCAATATGCCTTACAACCCCATCAACAAGGTCACCGGTTGAAACGATGATATCAGGTTTTTCATCCTCCACGAGTTGAAGTACCTTTTTTAATACTTTATCGCGTACGATTGCTCCGAGATGCAAGTCTGAAATTTGTACTATCCTGACTCTTCCTGTCTTCTCAGGCAGCTTTGGTGATTTGATCAGGATTCGTTCAATAAAGAAATACCGGGCCTCAAAGTATCCGTAGATGATTACGATCAATGAGACCAGGAGAGGTATAAAGAAAGCATATTGCCTGGACAACATTATTGAACCGGAGTCCTGGCCGGTCAGTGCACTGCTGTACTGAATTGCGAGGTTATAAAGATCACAAATGACGAGGCCGGGGAAAAAAGGTACGAGAAAGGCGAGCCACATATAACCGATATATGAAAAGACTCTTAAGGAACGTTCGGAGCCCCGGTTGCTGTAAACAGGTATAAGGACCGGGGATATGGTCATGAAAAGAATAACAGTGCCTATAAGGATATCGCTGATTGTTCCGAGGTTAACCAGAGATGATATTTTAATGAATATATATATATTGGCTGTGCTGAGTATTGTTACGATAAAGAGGAAAATAAGCATAATATATATTTTATACTAACCTGCATAATTCATTAATGCGGGTAATAATTATTCTGATTGTTAGAAACTATGCAATGGTTTAATCTGCGGGTGAATGGCTGCCCGCCCCTGCCTTCTCCATGCGGATGAAAAACATCAACAGAGATGGGATGACAAAAACAGTAAACACTGTTGAAAGTGCAAGACCTCCCAGAATTACACTTCCGAGGCCTCTGTAAAGCTCAGACCCGGGGCCCGGAAACAGGACAAGCGGGAGCATGCCGAAAATGCTGGTTGTGGCGCTCATGTAAATCGGTCTTATTCTTGTTCTTACTGATTCGGTCACAGCTTCCTTGTACTCCATTCCATGGTGACGCAGGTTGTTCAGGGCCTGGTGGACGATAAGGATCGCATTGTTCACGACGACCCCGATGAGTATTACAAAACCGAGCATGGTAAGGATGTCGAGCGGTGTGGGTGAATGAGAAAATTTATTAACGAAAAAATCCGTATTCACGAGCTTTAAACCTATGAATCCGCCGGCGCCCGCCAGAGGTACGGTAAACATTATTATGAGCGGATAAATAAAGTTTCCGAACAATGCTGCCATTAACAGGTAAGCAATGACCGCGGCGAGTACAAAATTCCACTGCAGGGCTTCCCTTGTCTCCAGGAGCTTGTCAGCTACTCCGCTCATTGAAATGTCCACTCCTTTTTTTATCATTCCCATTGAGCGCAGGGCCGGGATGACCTTTGTATTTATGATTTCCATTGCTTCTTCAAGCGGGAGAGTGAAAGGGGGAGTTACCTGGAGCGTAAAGGTCCTTTTTCTCTCAAGGTGCCTTATTTCACTGATGCTGTTCGTCCTTACCAATGATGACAGAGAAGATACCGGAACTGTCTTGCCTTTCGGGGTAGCTATTCCTGATTGATACAAATGTTCCGGGGTCCTGATATCAGATTCAGATGCCTTGATGACAAGGTCAATTTTTTTCTTCCCTTCCTCCTTGAACTCGCCTATCTTTCTTCCGTCCATCAGCACATCCAGTGCAATGCCGAACTCCTGCGCGTTCATTCCTGCTGCGCGGAGACGGTCCCTTTTGGGCAGGATTCTAACTTCAGGGTAAAGCTGTTCAAGAGAGGGCAGGGGCCTTATCTGCGCCTCGGGTATTTCCTTTTTGATTATTCCGAACATCGTGCCTGTTGCAGCAATAAGCTGGCCCATATCATCGCCGACCACATCAACCTCAACCGTCCTTCCCCTCCCGATCCTGTTCTGGAAAATTCCTGCCTGCATGCTTACCCCGAACATCCCGGGGATGGAATAAATATTACGCATAAAGAGCGGGATCAGTTCCCCGGCCCGGTCGATATGATTGCTCGTTGCCCCGGCTATGTCGATCCTGTCGGCTCCCACATAAAACATGTTTTCAATTCCGGGCATACCGTTGTGGTCTTTCCCGATATATTCCTTTGTAGCATCAAAGAACTTACCGCCTATTTCTCTTTTTTCCTTGTAAGAAAGCCCTGGCGGAGGAATCAGGAGACTGATAACGAGGTTTCTGTTGCCCTGGGGCAGGTATTCCATTTTCGGCAGCAGTATCCAGGCCGAGAAGATTGAAAGGGCCGTAAGTATGATTATTGTTGCGAGTCTTGTCGCAGTATTCCTGACAGCCAAATTCACAAGCGTCATGATGAAATTCACAAGACTGCTTCCAAGCGAGGTGAGGGTCGTCTCCTTTTGGGTCACTTTTTTACGGCCGATTGTACTGAACAGTTTTTCAGAAAGCATGGGAATGACTAATATAGAGACGAAAAGGCTGAGACTTACAGCACAACTTACAGCGATGGCAATGTCCCTGAAGAGCTGTCCGGCTTCTTCCTGTACAAACACCACCGGGAGAAAAACAGCAACTGTAGTAAGTGTAGACGCCAGTACTGCGCCCCAGACTTCCCTGGCCCCGTCATAAGACGCCTGGAAAGGGTCCTTCCCCATATGCCTGTGCCGGTCTATGTTTTCGAGTACTACAATTGCATTGTCTACCAGCATTCCTACAGCAAAGGCAATACCGGCAAGGCTTATAACATTAAGATTTCTTCCAAGAGCATCCATTACTATGAAAGTGCCGATTACGCTTATAGGGATGGCAGTTGCTACTACTATGGTAGATGATAAGCTTCTAAGAAACAGGAGTAGAATGATTATAGCAAGGATACCGCCGATCATAATGTTCCGCTTTACGAGATCAATCGCCCCCTGTATGTACGGCCTTTGATCGTATACCCAGTCAAGGTAAATTCCTTCAGGCTTCATTTTTTCTTCATTGAGCCAGTTTACGACTTTTTGGGCGCGGTCTGTCATATCAAGAATGTTTGTGCCGGGTTCCGGTTTTACACCCAGTGCAATACCGTCTTTTGAGTTATGGATCATGGCCACGGTATTTTTTTCAAATCCGAATTCAACATGTGCGACATCGGATACTTTAATTCGTCTCTGACCATCTGACTTGATAACTGTGTTCTCAATATCTTCGGGAGACCTGAATTGTGCAATTGTCCTTATCCTGTAGTTTCTCCTTCCCACACCCATGGTTCCGGCAGATACATCGATATTTTCAGCACGCAGAGTATTGATGAAGTCGTTAATGGTAAGGTTATAAGAAGAGAGCTTGCCGGGGTCTACGATTACATGCATCTGACGTTCCCTGCCTCCTGCTATAAACAGGTCGGCTACTCCTTCAACACGCTCAAGGTACTGCCTTATATCATTCTCAAAGTACGTCCTGTAGGTGCTCACAGGGTTAGGGTTGTCTTCAAGAGACTTCATGATTATCCAGATGACCGGTGAGGTTGCGGCGCCAGTTGCATTTATAACAGGCTTCTCAACGTTTTCGGGATAGGACTGTACTTCGTTCAGTTTGTTGGATACCCTCAGGACCGCTTCATCAATATTGGTGCCGATATTAAAGCGCAGCGTAACAGACCCCTGGCTGTTTAATGAGCTGCTTTCCATCTCCGTCAGTCCGGGAATGCCTTTCAGCACTTTTTCCTGCTCTTCTATAATATCGCGCTCTATCTCATGGGGAGTTGCCCCTGGCCAGGTGGTCTTCACCTCGATTTCAGGAACCGTAACATCAGGGCTTAACTGATAGGGCATCCGAAAAAGACCTATCAGGCCGAAAAGAACCGTGAGGATGACTCCCACAATTACAGTGGCTGGTTTCTTTATTGAAAACTGAACGATATCCATTTAACTAAAAGGGTTCAAGGGGTCCAGGGGCCAAGGGTTCAAGTGATGAAATTAATTTCATTACTTATCCTTTCACTCGATCCCTTGAACCCTTGAATCCTCGACCCCTATTATTTATTTTATCATTACCGCCTGCCCGTCCCTGAGTCTTTCGTTGCCTTTAATTACGACTTTCATCCCTTCCTTAAGGCCCTCTGACCGTATTCCTGCAGTCATTCCCTTATAGCCAATAATACTGACCGGGACCATTTTTGCCTTTGAATCATTAACAGTAAAAACCGCGTTTGTACCAAATACACTGATCACTGCATCCCTGTTGACGGTCAGTACCTTTTCTTCCTTTCCTGTAGGGAGTGTTACCGTTGCTTCCATCCCCTCAATGAGCGACATGGTATTCATTACCTTTATCTTTACAGGAAATGTCCTTGTTGATATATCGCCCTTTGGAATAACAGCTCTGACCTGTCCGGTGAACTGCTTGCCGGCTGCAGTTATATTAACTGTTGCACCATTTTTAATATAAGCAATCACTGATTCCGGGACCTCGGGAATAACGGCTGCAATAGTGTCGTTAGCAATAGTGGCAACCGTATCACCTTCTGAAAGCCATTCCCCCCTGTCAACACGCTTTCTTACAACAATACCTTTAAACGGTGCCTTTATTACTTTCTTGCTGAGTTCTACCTGAAGCCGCTCAACCTCTGCCTTTAACGATGCAGCTTTCTTCTTAAGGCTGTGGACCGTAAATCTCTGTTCATCGTACGATTTTTCTGATATGAGTTTGTTTACGTAAAGGTCGATTGACCGTTTAAGGTCAGTCTCCTCCTTTTCAAGGTCGGTCAATGCCTGTTCGTAATTTGCCTGTGCTGCCTGGAGTGTTTTATTCAGCAGGTCAGCTCCCAGTTTTACGAGCACCGAGCCATCCTTTATCCTCTGTCCATCTTCAAAGTATACCTCCTCTACTTTACCGTTGACCTCGGAGGCAACATCAGATACTTCATGGTAATAAACGGTCCCTATAAAATCACTTTCAGGTACGATCATTCCTGTGCTGACTTCAGAAACTACTACGATTGCCGGTGGCATTCCGCCGGATTTCTTTTCTTCGGCATAAAGGCTGGAAGAAGAACAGACAACAGCAATGATAATGATCAGTATTTTAATTGTATTTAACATGGGTAAATGCTCCCTCTTTATATATTGAATGCTATAAAAAGCCGGTAATAAAAAACCGGCTTTTCTCCCACCTTTATAAAATGACCTAATCTGTATCGGCTGTTTCTGACTGTTTAGCCGTGACTGTCTTTAAGAGCAGTCCCTCTGTTCTGAGCAGCCTCAAAACCGAGAACTGGTAAGCATATTTTGCCGTGGCAAGCTTCCTTTCCGCGGTTACAAGCAGAGTGTTTGCATCCATTACATCAATACTGTCAGCAAGGCCGTGCTGAAACTGTTTGGTGACCGAATTGAAATTGTCACGGGCAAACTCTACTTCCGCCTGAATCTGTTTATAAACCGCAGACTCACTTTTTACAATAAGAAATGAATTTTCAACCTCTATCCTGATCGAACGTTCCATGTCCGACAGGGAGTGCTCCGCCTGTCTTAACCTTGCCCTTGCCTGGCTGACTTCAGCCTTTCTTAATCCGCCTTCAAAAAAAGGGAAATTGAGTTTAACCGCACCATACATTCTCTCGTTGAGCTCGAAGGTTGAGGGCGGTTCATTCTCCTCCCTTAAATATACACCTTCAATAGAAAGATCAGGCCAGTACGATCCTTTTTCAAACTTCACCTGTTTATTTGCAACATCTCTCCTTATTTTTGCTGATTTAATTTCAGCCCTTTCTGTGAGGGCTGTTCCTGCAAGGCAGGCTACTGTAGGGGGCCTGCAGTTTTCAGTCAGGGAATCCAGTCCTGATAGACCCTGCTCCGGCATACCTGAATCAATTCCGGGGCGCGGTTCTTTGATAGTATAATCTCCGCTTATATTTACAGATTTTGCCAGGCGGATTTTTGATATTCTAAGATGATTTTCAGCTTTTATCAGTTCCGACATAGCTCCTGCAAGTTCAGCTTCGGCCCTCAGGAGTACTGTTTTTGTCGCCTCTCCAACCTCAAGCCTTGTCCTGGCAGCGTCCCTGTGTTTTGTCAGCCTCTCAACGTTCTGCTCTGCAATGTCGAGAGCTTTTTTTGATCTCAAAACTATGAAATACTCTGAGGCAACATTCAGTAGAAAATCCTCTTTAACAGCTTCCAGATCAAAACTGCTTTTTTCTATGCCGTCTTTCGCTATCTTCAGGGCCGTAAATTCCCTGCCGCTTAAAGAGAATGACTGGTCCAGTCTCAGCCCCCATTCATCGGTATATTCGGGCTGCAACATAAAACCGCCCTGGGCCTTCTCTTCCGTATATTGCGTGTGCTGCCCAAAGGCAGAAAACGTTGGAATAAGAGTAGAGAGCGCCCTCTCTTTTTCATATTCAGATATCGTGAGATCTTCCTCTGCTATTTTTATGGTCTCGCTCCGCTCAAGGGCAAGTTTATACAGGTCATTAAGTGAGTATTCCTGTCCATATGAGATGTCCGGAAATAAAACAGTTAAAAATAATAGTATAAGAAAATAATTAGTTTTCATAATGCGCCCTTTCTTACTCTGTAGCTGCTTACATCGAAAAGAAAATTGCCAGGTATATTCCCCGGACCGGTTTGAAAAGCAGATTTGATCAATATTGTACCTCCTGTACATGAAAAAATCATTAATTTTATATTATTTTTTTCTGCATAAAGGTACTGCAATAGTGATAATTTTACTCCTGAATATAAGGCAAATCTGGAGAGCATCTCAGGGCAGATCAATGAAATCCTGAAATAGATTGGTCTCTCTGTCCTTACCCGGCCAGATAAAGACTTCTTCATAACTAATTCACAAATAATTGTTAAAAAAGAGTATCTTGATTTTAATGAAGGTGTTCCAGGCGAAAAACAGGGGAGAACGTCCAGATCATGCAGGGTATGACTGATAAGGGAAATTGCTCATTTTATCTTTATTTATCAGCAGATTAAGTGAGCATGTATTATTTTTTTCTTGCATAGTTTGTTGAAACTGTGGCATAATTTAAGGCTGTATAATACTGTTATAAATATTTACCTGACAAAAACTGATAATAATTGAGAGTGTTTGATTTAAAAAACAATAGAATTAACGGGTTCAGCAGGATTGGCCTTACACTTGTTATGCCATTTATCCTCATTGCTGTAGCATATGTGGTCTATAAGCTTTTTTTTATTTCTGACCCTGTAGTCAAAGGTATCGAGGCCTTTGAATTATTACCTTTGGAGAAAACAGTCAGATTACAGGGCGAGAACCTGAGGTCCATTGAAATCATAGCATATCAGAGCGGCAATATAGTTGAGCTGTTAAAGGAATCTCCAGAGGTTGGAGACAAGATGTTTTCTCTGGAGATAAAGCCGAAAGAACTGAAACTGAAAAACGGTCCTGCGGTCATAATCATAAATGCCAGTGCAGGGATCATGAAAGAAGTTAAATATGAAATAAAAGCGACAGTTGATACTGTTCCACCGACTCTTGAAGTCTTAAGGTCGCCTTCTGTTGTTCATCACGGCGGCGGAGGGTTTGTATGGCTCAGGGCAAAAGACGCTGACTCTGTTTATATTAAGCTGGACGACAAAAAGTTCATGGCGTTTACGGCTTCAGACCCTGAATCCGGACAGGGTGGAGCACCGGAAACAGGACAGCAGAGTTTATCCGGCCTCCAGCGTAAGCGGACAGCCAAAAACTATCATATTCTTTTCCCTGCTCCATATGACATTAATGAGGACAGTATATTCTATGCAATAGCTAAAGACACTGCCGGTAATCAGAATGTGAAGGCCCTGCCGATCAGAATTAAGATGAAGGATTATAAAGTTTCCTCTATTAATATTGACCGTTCATTTATTGACAAAGTTGTTTCTCCTTTGCTTAATGAGACGAATATTTCAGATCCTGAGAGTGCCTTTAAAAAAGTGAATGAAGAGTGGAGAATGGACAGTTCGACGAAGTTTATTGAAATCAGCCGTAAAAGCGAACCTGAAGTGATGTGGAAAGGGCGTTTTCTGCAACTTAAGAACAGCAAGGTTATGGCCATGTATGGAGATAAAAGGACATACCTGTATGACGGGAAAGCTATCAGCAAAAGCGTTCACCTCGGATATGACCTGGCATCGTTTTCTCGTGCACCTGTAGAAGCTGCCAACACTGGTATTGTAAGGTTTGCCGATGAATTGAATATATATGGAAATGCAGTGATCATTGATCATGGACTGGGTCTTATGAGTCTCTACGGACATCTTTCTACAATATTGGTCAGTGAAGGACAGGCGGTCCAAAAGGGAGATATAATTGGGAAAACCGGTGCAACCGGCCTTGCCGGCGGTGACCATTTGCATTATGGAATACTCATTCAGGGGTATGAAGTCTCTCCGCTGTACTGGTGGGATTCCAACTGGATAAGAATAAATGTCCTGGACCGGATGAGATTCTAAAACCTGATAAAAAAAATAAAATAATAATATAAGGAAGGTGAAAATGGACAGACAAGTTACAAGAAAAGAAGTACCCGCATATGAAATTGTTGAGGAGAAGATTAAGGAGATTGACGGTTCAATTATCGTTTTGCGCATTTTTTATCTTTTTATGCACATTGCGTATAAGTTTCAGGTAATTAAGAACGACAAACTCTGTTCTGTCGAGATCCCCAGAAAATTACTGGAGGGCCTCAAGTACAGGAACGTTATTCTTGAAGATGAGTTAGGCAGAATCCTGGACACCTCGCTTCAGCACGCTGAATGCTGGACTAAGGTTTAGCCCCTTATTACACGGCTATGCTTCCGCAGGTGATTATATAACCTGTTTTGCGATATTAACTCTGAAATCAGATGCTTCACTTAATATTTGAGCTAGAAAGGTCGGGATCATATCTGACGCTCATATTGCCGCCTTTCTCTTTGGCTGTATGAAGGGCGGAGCTGGCCTGGTTAATCAGATCTTCAATGTTTATCTCGCTTGTTTTGTAGGAAATAAGGGCTGTTATTCCGATGCTGACTGTACGGGGAGAGGTTTTTCCTGATTTGCTCCTCTTTTTACTGACACTAAAGGTCCTGCTCTGAAAGCTTTTTCTTATTCTTTCCGCAGCAATATAAGCCAGTGTCTGGTCAGTTTCAGGGAGGATGTACCGGGTGTCATCGGGACAATATGCGGGTTAAGGAACGGACCTGTAGAAAATTAGAGGAGCAGCGGGTGAACGCCACTAACTCTATGTTTATTATGATTTAATATTGATGTGGCAGGCGAGGCAGAGCTGATTTTTAGTGTTGTCAATAATAGGAAGCTTGTCTGCACCTGACCTACCGTGCGCATCATGGCATGTCCCGCACTCAATAACAGCGGATTCTCTGGTATCTCCAAAAAGAGGGACCCTTCCTGATTCTCCTGATACATAAAAGAGCCTGCCTTCTCTTATTATATTATGATTGAATCTTTCAGGATCAAATTCGAGGGGAGAAACTTTGATTGGGTGATTGTTCATGTTTACAATTTCGCTTTTCAGTATATTGGCAGAAATTATTGTCACTGTTCCTTTATGACAGGACTCACAAAGCCGTGACTGGTCTTTATTTTTGAGCCGTGAAGATTCAGCATCCGGGTACGGGAAAAAATGGCAGATACTGCATTTGCTGCCGGGCCAAATATGGACATCGTTGAAGCTGTAACCATGTCTAAGCTCATGGCTGCTTTGAGTATATGGAATAATTGATAAGGTGCCTAGCAGTATTACAGAAAAAAACAGAATAAAAAAATTTTTATTCATAGTGAATCTCCTGCCGGTATTTTCCAATATGAATCCTTCATATCCGGGCAGGTGTTGACCCCTTAATATGTTTAATAGAAAAATAACATACCCGTTAATAAGATCAGTATGATTAAAATCATAGATTAAAAACAATACAGTGTCTTAAAATAAATATATCATATTAAGGGAGTAAACAATGTTTAAGAACGAATGTCCCGGCAGCAAGGAAATCAGAGAACCACAACCTGAAGATATAACATGCCGTCACTGCGGTAAAGATGTTGAGATATGGAGTGACGAGACAGAGACAAAGTGCAAATCCTGCGGAAAGACCAATTCCCGGATTATCGGTCCTACCTGTCTGGACTGGTGCGCATTTGCAAAGGAATGCGTCGGTGAAGACAAATACAGGAGGATTAAATCAGGTTCGAGCAGTAAAAATTAAGGGCTCACCTTTAAAGCGGTTCCCTTTATTCAGTTTCCTTCTCTGCCTTTTCTGCCTTCTTTTTCTTTTTGTCAAGAATTCTTGATGCCAGTATGCCTGCTTCATACAGTAACAGCATGGGGACTGCCATTAATGTCTGATTAAAGGCATCCGGAGTAGGGGTCAGTAAAGCGGCTAAA
>JBDLIC010000033.1:0-27417 GCA_039715075.1 Nitrospirota bacterium | reverse complement strand
AAAATTACCTTACAGTACATTTCATTGATGTCGGCCAGGGGGACAGCATTCTTCTCATCCTGCCTGACGGTAAGAATGTTCTATTGGATACCGGCATTCAGCCTGCCGGCCCACATATTGTAAAGTACTTAAAGGACCATCAAATCAAACATATAAACCACCTCATTTCAACTCATCCACATGATGACCACATCGGGGGGATTTTCAGTATAGCATCTGAATTTGAAATAGATAATTACTATGACAATGGTTTCAGCAATTTCAGCAGCACCTTGTATAGGGATTACATAAAACTTGTCCGCGGAAACAAGACAAAATATAACATTCTTCAGGCAGGAGACTCATTTACCCTCGGGGACACAAGGATAGACATATTAAATCCGCTGCTGCCTCCCACAGGCAATTTAAATGAAGACTCAGTTGTAGTAAAATTAGTTTTCGGACGCATAAACATCCTGTTATCAGGAGATCTCGGAAACCCGGGAGAAAGACGGTTAATAAATAAAGCCGGGCCTGCATTAGCAAGCCAGATTCTTAAAACAGGACATCATGGAGACAGAAGATCAGTCTCTGATGATTTTTTGAAGGCAGTGAAACCCGAAGCTGCGATAATAAGCGTAGGCAGCATCAATAAATACGGACACCCGCATAAAGAAATTCTGGACAGGCTGCGTAAAAACGGGATTAATATTTATAGAACAGACCAGAATGGAAATATAGTTCTCAAAACAGACGGCAGGACATATTCAATACAGACCGAAAAGTAATCTTTTTCAGAAGTCAGGAAACATGTCAAAATGCGCTCAGGATCAAACATTGACAAAAATATTAACAGCCGGGAATGGAAATCATGGCTATGTGTATTCCTCTGTACTATTGGAATCTATTCTACGATACCCCTGGCAAGAGGTTTCCAGAAATTTGTATACAGCACAGTCGGAAAGGAATTTTTCACCTATGCAGCTTTTTTTGTAGTTTTTGCAGTATTAATTACGCTTCTGTATTTTTTCCTGTTCAAGCTGAAGATAAAATATCTTTCTCAATACATCTGGCTTTTCTTATGCACAGGAGCATGTCTCTACTTAACTGTCCAGCTCAGGAAACACCCTGAAGAGACAATACATTTACTGGAATACGGCTTTCTTTCCATATTGATCTTTAAAGCACTAAGTCATAGAATCAGGGACTGGTCAATTTATATTTCTGTCACATTTCTTGTACTTTTCCTCGGCACAGTTGATGAGTTCATTCAATGGATGATGCCGCAAAGGTACTGGGGGCTTGAAGATGTAAAGATAAACACCCTTGCGGCAATAATTTTCCAGGTGGCAATATGGAAAGGCATTAAGCCCAAAATCATATCCGGACCGGTTAAAAAAGCTTCAGTTATGGTGCTGTTAGGGGCCATAACTCTGAACATGATTTTTCTCGGGTTCTGCCTTTCAAATACACCGGATGCAATAAAAAGTTACACGTCTATTTCCACAAAGCTATCATGGCTCAGAAATGAGGAACCCATGACAGAGTATGCATACAAATACAGTGATCCGGAAATCGAAACGTTTTATTCCAGAATGTCTTTAAAGGAAATTCGTGAATTTGATCTTAACAACGGCAAAGCTTATGGGAAAGAAATACTGAATAACACACATCCGGATAAACCCTTAAAAGAATTATTTGCAAAATACAAACCCACGTCTAATGTGTTCCTATATGAATTCCTGGTTCATCTCCAGAGAAGAAACAATAATATTAAGGATCTGTCTGCAATAAAGGATCTTTCTGAAAAAACGGAAATAAGCAATATTGTTTACAGGGAAAATTTAATACTCGAAAAGTATTTCAAAAACATATTAACACATTCAGAACAGGGCTTTTCCGATGACCAGCTTACTGAAATACAGAAGGCAGCCTCTTTATGGAAAGGTGCGTACATTAGTGGTGCTGGCGGCAAACTCATAACCGCTTTCAGCCTTAATATTGTCTGGCTGGCAATCATTACAATAGCAGGTTTTGTATGGATATCCGGCTTATACTGGAAAAGAAGACTTGATGACTGAATAATTTTCCTGCCCAAATAATATCATCTAATCAGGATTTATCTCTGGATTCAGGCAGGTAATATGAATATTTGGCTAATGGCGGTTCACTGCGCGGTAAGCAAGACTTGCGGCAGTTTCCTTTATGTAACGAAGCCTTGTCGTAAAAAGGCACCCCTGTCTGAACATGGTCTTTACTTCCTTAAATCCGTCGCCGAGAAGATTAATTTCCGGATCACCCCACAGGTCAAATGCCATTCTGTATGAATCAATATTATTTAGATTTATACTCATTGTTTCAGCGGCAATCATGTCAACAGCCAGCAGATTTTCACCAGCGATTACAGCCCCGGTATGTTTCGGAGTGCTCTGGATTTCATCAAACTCATTCCCCCATACTCCGTCAACTATGCAGAAATGGCTCGGGACCACCTGATTCATATCAAGGACAGCTTTGCGTATAAAAGGATGATACATAAGCTTCTGTTTGCGCGTAGGAATAAAACCGAATATGTTTTTCAGGCACAGTGTAACTCCGGCAAGTGAATGAGTTTTCATTTTGGCAATATTAACCACGTAATCATGCTCAAACACGGAAGCGTTAAAGGGCATCTCCTTCGTATGATAGGGCCTGGGTATGGACTTCCAGACTATTGGAGCCGTACGAATGTCTTCAAGCCGGACATTCGGGAACTCTTCACTCAATTCCCTGTATCCGAGTTCATCAAACGCCTGGGTAGTATCACTGCATGATTCGCCGATAGTTATTTCAGGACAATCATGAAGCCGCTCCAGAACCGCCCTTACCGGACCGATATCTATGGTTAATCCGTCCCGGGAGGGCCGTCCGCCAGTAAGGTTAGGTTTAATATAAACCCTTTTCCCACTTACACTGAAACCAAGCTCATCGAGAGCTCTGGAGGTGCCTTCATAGGTATTTTCGGTTTTTGCAAGATAAACATCAGTGGTCTTCATTTTCCGGTTCCTTTAATATATATTCCTCTTTTAGTATTTTATAATTTCCAGCTCCACAAGAGAAAACCACTTTCTGTCATCAAAAAACCATCGACTTACAGCAAGCCCGGCTTCAGAAACCATTTCCTCAACTCCGGTCCGGCTGAACTTTCTGCAGACTTCGGTATGGATAGTTTCATCTTTGTCTATTTTTACTACCAGATCCAGATCACCAATATTTATCTCTGTATCCTGCTTTGCCCGCAGGTGCATTTCAACCCTTCCCTTCACTTCATCAAAGAATGCCAGATGTCCAAAATGTGAAGGTTCAAAATCAGCATTCAATTCGCGGTTAAATACATTGAGTACATTTTTATTGAATTTGGATGTTATTCCGCGTGAATCATTATAGGCTGCTTCAAGGGCTTTTTTTGGCTTTAACATGTCAAAGCCGACAATAAACCTGTCCTGCTGCTTCATTGAATCCGCAACGCATTTTAGAAATTTCTTACGTTTTGCATCGTCAAAGTTGCCTATCGTGCTCCCTAAAAACATAATCAATCTGGGGCGGTCGGACGGAACTTCATCCATATGAATTGTAAAATCAGCTACTATTCCGAGGACTTCCAGCCCGTGATATATTTCAAGAAGCTCCTCCGATGCCTCAACCAGTGCGGTTTCACTTACATCAACAGGAACATATCGCAGGTTTTTCAGTTTATCCTTTCCCGCAGCATCCAGAAACATCCTGATCTTCTGGTTAGCCCCTGAACCCAGTTCTACAATATCTCCCTTCTCAAAATAAGCCATTATCTCCGGGGCTGCTCTATCAAGTATGGTCATTTCAGTTCTGGTAGGATAATATTCCGGCAGACTGCAGATTTGTTTAAATAATTTTGATCCACGTTTATCATAGAAATATTTACTTGGGATAAATTTCTGTTCTGAAGTTAAACCTCGATAAGCGTCCTTTTCTATTTCAGTCCGGTAAGAACTTGTCAAATGACTCCGGATCTCAATACGCTGCTGTTTAAAGATCAAATCAGGCCCCATAAAAAACTCCTTTTAAAAAAATCCGCCGATTATTAAGGCACATCTGAAACAGTTTTAAAAAATACATATCGATACCTTTAGTGCAACTATTAACATGCCTTATAAAATATCATATTTCAAGTGAAGAAGTGTCGATACCTCTTAACAATAAAATCTTATCGAAGTCTATGTATTTTTTAAAACTGTTTCAGATGTGCCGGCAGCATACAAACGGTTCAATTGCTGTTTAAATAAATTCATCGGCACGGAACAAACCGGACCGCACTGCTCATCTCACTTATCACATTCTCGAACATATGTATCGTACGGTCAATTTCTTCTTCTGTGTTTCCTATACCTGCTGACAGACGTATCGAACAGTGTGCCTCCTCCCGCGTCAATCCCATTGCAAGCAAAACATATGATGGATCGGGTGACCCTGAACGGCATGCCGATCCGGAAGAAAAGGCAATCCCTTTCTGGTCCATGGCCATTACAAGTGCTTCTCCCCTTAACCCCGGCAAACACATATTCAGTGTATTAGGAATTCTCCTGTCCGGATCTCCATTCAGCTTAGCCCCGGGGAGCAGTTCTCTGATGCCCCTCTCGAGTTTGTCCCGCAGTTCATGAACCCTCTGCATGTCCGGAATTCTCTGTGCCGCCAGTTCTGCGGCCTTGCCAAAACCGACAATTGCCGTCACATTTTCGGTCCCAGCCCTCAGGCCGTCTTCCTGTTTCCCCCCATGTATAAGAGATTCTATTTCCATCCCCTTCCTTATATACAGGGCCCCGACGCCTTTTGGGCCATAAAACTTATGGGCTGACATTGTAAGAAAATCAACATCCATTGATTCGACATCTACCGGAAGTTTGCCAACCGCCTGCGTTGCATCAGTATGAAACAGAACCTCCCTTTCCCGGCATATCCGGACCAGTTCAGAAATCGGCTGTATCGAACCGGTTTCATTATTTGCGGTCATTATACTTACAAGGCATGTCTTATCGCTTACTGCTGCATCCAGGTCCTCCGGTCTGACTCTTCCGGCACCATCAACTTCAAGATACGTTATTTCAAACCCTGTTTTCTGAAGCCATTTACATGCCGATAATACTGACGGATGCTCTATGGCTGAAGTAATAATATGGTTTTTATTCTTCATATTCGCAAATGCAGCACCCTTCAGGACCAGGTTGTTCGCTTCCGATCCTCCCCCGGTAAATTTAATTCTGCGGGCAGTACAGTTCAGCAGCTGCGCCACACTTCTACGCGCTGATTCAATCGCAACATGTGATTTTTTCCCCTCCCTGTAAATACTGGAAGGATTCCCGTACTCATTTTCCATATAGTCCGCCATAACTGCCCGGACCTCAGGATCAAGAGGAGTTGTGGCATTGTGGTCCAGATAAATGCGCTGGCCATATTCAACTTCCTTTTCAGTTTTTGCAGCCCTGTACTCTCCTGAATCAAATACAGCCCCTTCGCCTTTCAGGACCTTGACCACATCACAAAGGAGCGCCTTGTAAACCGGGAACCCCGAGATCGGGTCATAATGCTGAAGGTCAGTCAGTTCATTAATGTTGCACTTCTGCCAGGCCTCAGGACCGACCGGGCTCCCGCCTCCCATATTCGCATCAACAGTGCCCTTCACAATATCATCCGTTACCAGGGCCCTCATGTTCACGCTGCCCTTTTTCGTCTTTAGCTGCACAAGGTCCCCATTGCTTATCCCCCGCTCATCAGCATCGGCAGTATTAATTGTTACAGTAGGTTCGGAACGTTCCCTCGAAAGTGACGGAATACCATGATGCTGTGACCGGAAGTCTGTAGTAACGCGTGCCCCTGAGTTGAAAACCAGCGGAAACTTTTGTGCAAGTCCTGGCTGTGAGAGCGGCCCTTCTGCAGGCTCGGTGTAAACAGGTAGAGGATCATACCCGTGCTCCTGAAGTATTGTTGATGCAATCTCGAATTTTCCAGTAGGTGTATCAAACCCGGGTTTACCGTCAGGTCTCAGCAGACCCTTCTCCCATTTTCTATGCTGTATAATCTCAGTCCGGATCTGTACTGTACCACCGGCTGAACGTACATCTTCCAATGCAAAACCGGAGCCTTTCAAAGCATGCCGGAGCAGTTCGTCTTCTGTTTGCGGGTATAAATATCCGTAGCCCAGACGGGCGGCAAGTTCCGCCATAATAAAAAAATCATTCCGTGATTCACTGACCGGTTCAATCACTTTTTCACGAATCCTGAATATCGGGCCATAGGTCATGTAGGATTCAATCTCATACATGGTAGTAGCTGGCAAAACAATGTCCGCATATGCGGCATCAGCGGTAAGCTGGCGGTCTATGCATACCGTAAAATCAAGCGCGTTTAATGTCCTGCGCCATACAGACGGCTCAGGCCATGCTGTAATCATGGACCCCCCCAGAATGATGAGGGAACGGACAGGATAGGGTTTGCCATCCAGTACTGCATCGGGCAGCGCAATTGCGTGAGACTCACCTCTGTATGCGCTGTATACGGGAAAACGGTCTCGTCCCAGGGCCTTGCTGACATCGGGATTGTCTATAAGGTTCTCCCGGTTCACGGGAAAGTGGTTTTCACTCATCGTAAAACATCTGCCTCCCGGAACATCCAGCTGTCCAGCCAGCGCCCATAATACATGGGTCGCACGTATAGCCTGCACACCGCTGTCGCTGTATTCAAGGCCACTGTACATAACCGGGGAAGCCCCGTCAGCCCCGGCAATCTGCCGGGCAAGAGATACTATTTTTTCTGCGGGCACACCCGTTATTTCCGCAGCAACTTCAGGCCTGAAATGCTGGACATATTGTGAAAAATTCTCAAAGCCTGTTGTCCATTCTACTATAAATTCCTCATCATAAAGCTCTTCATTCACAATAACATGGCACATCCCTAATGCCAGAGCGCCGTCAGTCCCCGGCCGGACAGGTACCCATTCTGCATCAGTAAGCTTTGCGGTCATGGTCCTGCGCGGATCTATCACAATAACCTTCGCACCCCGGTTATGTGCTTTTACTATCCGGTCAAGATCAAGGGGTGGGCAGTCTGTAGCAGGGTTTGCACCCCACACGACTATCAAACCGGCATTCTCTATATCCGAATACATGTTTATCATCATTCCTCCCATGGTTACATGGGGGGCGATCATTGCAAAGGAAACATAACAGAGGGCACCAACCCCCATTGTATTAGGTGAACCAAACGGGAACAAAACACTGGAGGCTGAAGATACGGCAACTCCCTTCGGCTGAAAAACATCACACATTGCCAGCTCGAAACTGCCGCGTCCCGTATAGATGGAAGCAGCCTCAGGACCATGGACTGCCTTGATCTTCTGGAGCCTGTTTACAATGATGTCATAAGCTTCGTCCCATGATGTCCTCTCAAACTCATACGTACCCTTTGGCCCTTTTCTTTTCATGGGGTAGTGAATGCGGTCTTTTGAATAAACTATATCAGCGGAATGTTCACCCAACTTGCAGATAACCCCAAGGCTGGAACTTTCATCAGGCCGAGCACTGCCAAGCTTTCCTTCGCTGTCATAAGATACTATTACCCAGCATCCCGCAGGACAAATTCCGCACAATGCCCTTTTCTCTGTCACAGCTCCACCTCGATCACCATTTCCTTTTCCATGCCTGAAACTCTCCTCATAATTTTAACCTTTACCATGTCCCCTTTCCTTTTATAGAGGAGATAAATTTTTATATCATCAATAGTCTTTATCTCAACATCATCAATAAAAAGAATTGAATCATCGACTTTAAGACCAGCTGCCTCAGAAACACTCATGTCGGGGAATCCCGCAATTTGCATTACTCCTTCTTCCGTCTTTAAAAAGACCATAAGTTTCGGAGTTGCTATTCCTTCGACCGGCTTTGGAAAAACAACATAGTCTGCAATTTCCCTGTCGACCTTGTCATCTATTAAAACAACCGCGTAATCAAGTCCGTTTCTCCGGAAGGTCCTTTTGGGAATACCGGAACCGTATTGGAGGTGACCCTGACCGGCAAGGACCAGCACCTGATGGTCCGGATTTTTTTCGAGGAATTCTGCAACTGATCCGGACATTGTTTCATCCCACAGGATCTGGGACTGGTAAAAGTAATCAAAGTTGCTTTTATGAGGGTGTTTATGGAAACTGAAAATCTCCTCAAGTCTTTCCCTGTACTCAGAATCGGAAAAATCAAGCTCTAACGGGACCGCTTTCCTCTCCTCATCAGAAAGTGAATCAAGCCCGTGCCTTGATACCTTTTCTATTATCTCCCTTTGAAGGTTCAACGCAATAAGCGGCACTTTTTCGGTCCTCGCAAAATCAATTATCGGTTTGTAAAGGTTGTAATTAAAACCCCACCTCTTAAAATATTCCGAGTTTTTCAAAAACTCCTGTTCACCCATACTGCCGTTGACAAAACTGTCCAGCGTATCCTGAAACGGCCGCTGAAACATCTCCATGCCAATTGCGAGTTTTTTGCTTTTCCTGTATAAGCCCGTGATAATATCGAGCTGGACAGCATGGTGGGCAAACACGTCGTGTACCTCTCCTACATAGATCACTCTTTTATCCACAATGCCATTTATAACATCAGCAAGCGTCTTTAAAGACGAAATATCAATAACTGAAGTCTCCTGCTGCATATCCATTACTATTCCCCTACTGCTTTCACTTATCTCTTTTGCAGTATTTCTGCCGCCATTAAATGACAGACTGCTGTATTTACCGTAATGCCTGATTTTTCTAAAGGCAGCACCAACCTCAACCTTCGAAGTCCCATTTATAATACCAGCAATTTTCCGGGTGTTCCAGGGATTTTCTCTTACCTCTATGCTAAAGCCTGCATCATTGTGAGGTACAGCACCGAAAAGTTTTCCGGCCATCTGGTTATCTCTGCCGAGCACTATGATTGAAGAGGATTTGAGGTCTGATTCATTTATATCGTTTATCTCTTTAATAACAGCATTCTTTTTCTCATATGTATTAATAATGTCCCGATAAATATCTTTTCCCTCCTGCGGCAGGGCAATAATCAATTTATCATCTCCAAGCAGCCTGGCAATGACCGGGGCGAATTCATCCCCCTGCAGGTCTCTTGCAATATCATAATCTTCGTCAAGGACAATCCGGTCCGGTTTATCAGGCAGCACAAAATGAAATCTGTTCTCTTCATTTTCAATTCTCAGCGTGTCCATCTTCACAATGTCTTTTATATATATTGTTACAGGCAGGTTTAAATTATAAAACGTATTCTTATGATTAACATTAAAGTCCAGCTCAAACCTGCTGCCGATCTGCTTTACCTCAACATCTTCAATCTCAAGCTTCGGAATGCCATCCTTCTCGGTCCACTGTGCAAAAAACCATCCCAGGTCCTGTCCGTACACCTTCTCAAAGGATGCCCTTATATCACTCCACGAAACTTTCTTAAACCTGTTTTTAACAATCAATTCCTTCAGAGAATTAAAGAAGATATCTTTTCCGGTAATGTTCCTGAGCATATGAAAAACCATTGATACTTTTCCATATCCTATTGCCCGGGATGCCCGGTCGACCCTGCCGGTAAAAAATTTAAGGGGAAAATCGTTCTTGACCGAAACGTAGCTTTTGTAATCTACAAGCATCTGCTTCCTGTATTTCCATCCCTCACCCTTCAGCACCTTATAATAGTGGTCCGCAAGATATGTTGTCAGACCCTCCGCCCAGTTCCCCTTTTCATAATCAATATACAGATGGTTTCCAAACCACTGGTGCAGAATCTCATGCCCCAGGGATGTTTCAACGATAAAGGGAAGTCTGACAACAGTACTGCCAAGCAGCGTATAAGCCGGCATTGAATATCCTGAAGGCAAAAAATTCTCAACTATCGAAAACCGACTATAAGGATATTCTCCAATCAGGCCTTCATACATCTCAAGGTATTTTTTTGTATATTCAATATATTGTTTTGCCAGATTAATGTCCTCGGGGAAAAAATAGGCATAAATTTCGATATACCTGAACTCATCCTTTATCACCCTGAACCGGTTGGATGCAATCAGGTTAATACTGTCTACAGGATACTGAAAATCAAAATGGAACTCTGCTTTCCCGTTCTTCATTTTGCGTCTTATTGTATCCGCTTCTGATACAGCCTCAAAGCCTTTGGGAAGAGTCGCCCTGAGGTCATGATGGCTTAATCCATCAATATTCGGATACCAGACACCGGTGAGAGACACCCCCCTGTCATCGATCACATCATTTACTATTCCGATGTCCTTTTCGGTTAAAGGTGAGTCCCTGAAAAATCCCCTGAAGCTGATTTCAATGGTCCCGCTACTGGAGGGTATGATTTTGACAGTCCCGTCCTGTTCCTTAAAATCAACTTTTATTCCATCAAGTTGTATGTTATCTATCTTGAGTGTACCTTTATGCAGTATCAGTTCCTCTCCGGCTGAGACGCCTATCCTCGAAGTGCCGCTTATCAGGGAGCTGTCTACATCAATATCAACATCCAGCTGATTGCTGTGGAGCGCATATGCATGAAGGGATGAGAAGCAGAGAAAGAAAACTGTTATTAATATAATATCTTTAATTTTTTTATAGTATTTCATTAAGTTATGAATCACAAATTGAACAATTGAGCACTTGAACATTTCTTTTTTTAGAACGGCCAGACCCTGCTGACCTTTCTGGTGTCCACCCCTTTATAGTTACCGGACTTTAACATTTCTATAAAATTGTCATAGGTAACTTCATTGTAAAATTCCGTATAACACGCGCCAACATCACGCGGTTGATGCGCGTCCGATCCGCCCGTACAGGGAAGGTTCAGTTTTTCTGCTGCCCTGACCGCCTTTATGTTCTGGGAGTAATGGGAGTAGCCGTTGTAGCCTTCTATCGCACAGAGCCCTTCTACATGTTCGATCCTCTCTCCCATACTGTTCCCTCCCCTGAAGGGATGCGTAGGAATTACCACCCCCCCTTTTTCATTGACCAGCTGGACAACATCTTCGATGGATGCGTTCTTAATGGATAACCTGTCAGTATTCACTCCAAAGACAAGACAGTGTCCTTCAGCAGAGGAGAACTCAACACCTCTGAATATCAAAATCCTGTCATTATATTTCTCTCTCAGTTTTCCGACCGGCTCCGACGCTTCATATGAATAGTGCTCTGTAAAGGCTATGGCCTGGAGGTCTGATTTGATTGCGTTAATGATTATCTCTTCAGGCTCGGAGTTTGTATCGCCGCTGAATTTCGAATGTACATGGAGGTCAATCCTGAATTCCATATATTAATGATACACATTGCTCCTGCTTTTAATCTAAGTAAACACCCCTTATCTCACAGGGAAACTACTGAAGAATGATATCTACAGGCATGACCCCATAGGGCTTTCTCCTATATTAAACAAAGTAAACGTCCCATAGAAAAAACAGTTACATCCTTATATATCTTTATCAACAACCACTATAAAATAGATAACTAAAATCATTCTTGTTAATCGGAAGTCTATGTAAGGGGGACTTTATGGCATCAGGACTACCCGGAAACACCACACTAAAAAGAACAGTTAGCAGCCCGTCCAGCAAGGAAAAAACAGCTCTCACAGAAAAAACATTACAGGGGAACGATATGAGGTATGATACCCTGTTTGAGAACATGATCAGCGGTATTGCTTACCTTAAGGTCTTCACTGACAGCAAAGACCGGATAACAGATTTTATTTTTATAGATATCAACAGTTCCTTTGAAAACCTTACCGGCCTGAAAAAAAGGGACATCATAAATAAAAGAGTGTCCCTTGTAATGCCTGAAATCCTTAATTCGAAACCTGATCTCGCACATATTTTTCATGAGATATCCCTGACAGGGAAAGGAACCAAATTCGACTTCTTCTTCGAACCCTTCGAAAAGTGGTATACTGTTTCCGCATACAGTCCGCAGCCGGACCATCTCATCTCCATCTTCGAAGATATCACCGATCGTAAGCGCGCTGAAGGTGAATTCAGGAAATACCGGGGATACCTCATGGAACTGCTCAAAGAAAACACTCTCGATTTGCAGAAGGTCAACGAGGACCTTGAACAGGAAATTGCAGACCGGAAGCTGGCCGAGGCAGAGGCAATGCGTGCGAGTCAGCTGGCCTCCCTTGGAGAGCTGGCTGCGGGTGTGGCGCATGAAGTCAACAACCCGATCAACGGGATAATTAATTATGCCCAACTGCTTGCCAACAGAAGTGAAAAAGGGAGCGATAATAATGAGATAGCCCGGAGAATCATCAAGGAGGGGGAACGTGTTACCAGTATTGTCACGAATCTTCTTTCTTTTGCACGCGAAATAAAGGAACAGAAAAAACCTGTATGTATAAGTGAAATTATGTGCGACACCCTGGCCTTAATCGAGACGCAATTGAAAAAGGACGGGATAAAACTGAAAGTACATATGCCCGCAGCCCTTCCCAGGATTACCGCCCAGCCGCAGCAACTTGAACAGGTCTTTTTAAATATCATAAGCAATGCCAGGTATGCACTGAACGAAAAATATCCGGACAAAAACAAAAACAAAAAACTCGAGATAATCGCGGGACAGGAAACCGGCAGCGAACGGCCGCATATGTTTATTTCGTTTTATGATACAGGAACCGGGATATCCGAGTGCATACGGGACAAAATATTCAATCCCTTTTTCACGACCAAACCAAGCGGCAGAGGCACCGGTCTGGGGCTCAGCATCAGCAACGGAATTATCAGTGATCACAGCGGAAGACTTATGATAAAGAGTAAGCATGGAACATTCACGGAAGTCAGGATTGAACTGCCCTTAAATAATCACATTGACTCTGTAATCGCCCCAAAGAGACAGACGAACAGGATGTCAGTTTAACCTGATATACAGAGTCCGGATCTGAAGACTTTCACAGGTTCCAGCCCTTTCAGAACGAGAAAATCCGCCTTATCACCCTTTCTCAACCTTCCCTTCACTGCTGATAAAAGAATGTCCTTGTCCGAAAGTCCCGCTTTACGGAACATCAGGAGTTCTGCAAGATATGAACTACCGTATGGAATAAAAGAAGCGCCGGAATCGCTTCCAGGCAAAACTCTAACTCCCTTTTCTAACGCTGATTTAACTGCTGACAGATGACCATCAACAGCCTCTTCTATGTTTTTCCCTGAAACACTATCTAAAGTTGTTCCTGAAAGGGATAAAAACGCATTTATAGTCGGTATGAACTTTATGTCCTTATCAGACATCATGGAAAGAGTTTCTTCTGAAACATTCATCCCATGGATTACCGATGACACCCCGGCTTCAACAGCATCACCGACCGCACCTTCGCCATTTGCATGGCATTCCACATCAAGCCCTCTTTCTTTTGCATACGTTACGATCTCCCGGAGTTCATCTTTCTCAAACCCTCCAGGGGTTATCTCCCCTGATCCGGGCCTGAAAATACCGGAATTGATAATCTTGATATAACTGACACCCTCGGCATGCAGCCACGCAATTAACTCTCGTGCCTCCCTGATATTAGCCACCCCCCTGCCAATATACTGTCCATATGTACCCTGCTTATAAACTGCAAAACCGGCTGTCACTATATCTACCCTCGATTTTAAGAGCGACTTTGCATTGAATCCAGCAAACTCGCTGTCTCCTCCTTCAATTACTTTTGTGATTCCATATGAGATGAGGGTATCAGATATTACGTTGAGACTTTCCTGCTTTTTTTCAAAAAAATGAAGATGGTAATCACAGAAACATGGGGAAAGTGTATAACCGGAAAAATCAATGACTTCGCGATGGGTCCCGAAACATCCTGTATCTCTAACCTCTTTGATTACGCCGTCTTCTATTTGAATGGATTTACCATACTCAAATCCATTCTCTGTCAGTATTGCATCTGCTCTTACAAGTTGTTCCATGTATCTGCCGCCTGAGCAGACATTCTATCACAAACAGACTGTTCGGTTTTCGGTCTCTTTATCATTCTTCTCTAAAGCAGGCCCTTTCCCTGATAAGCTTTGTAACAGTATTCTCCGATCCGGTCACCTACCATGTCTCTATGACGTTTGTTTTGATATATGACCCTGAAATCAGTATCCTGAATACTGATTAAGTCACCGATAGCATCCAGAATGGCTTCTGTCCTGGCTTTCTCATCCTCAGCCTTTTTTATTAATGCTTTACAGCCGTTCTTCTGAATAGTTATCCTGATTTCTCATGGCAGAGTATTTCTTGACAGCCAGGGAGTAATATGGCGCGCCCAGGAGGAGTCGAACCCCCAACCTTCTGATCCGTAGTAAAGTATTAACAAAACCAAATAACTGCAATAATACAACAACTTACCAAAACTAAACAAAAATCCAGTAAGAATTCAAAAGAAGATTTTCTATAATATTAACAAAGTTCCTATATTTTCTTTCGCGAAATTTTCGCCAAGGGAGGAAAGTTGGACGGGCGAAAATTATAACCGCCCCGTAATGCTGTTTTTTTTGACAGGAGTTTATCTCTGAAACTCCTGTCCAAAATGCCATTATGAATTTTAGGGCGGCCTAATTGTTTACCTTTTCGTTTTGCATTCTCAAGACCAGAGACAACTCTCTCACGGATAATATCTTTTTTAAATTCTGCAACGGCACCAATGATCTGGAAGCTTGCCGGTTGGAGTGATTGTGTCCAGGTTGTTGTCATAGGAAATAAAATTGATTCCCAAGTGACCAAGCTCATCAAGAGTATTAATCAGATCTTTGAGTGAGCAGCTTAAGCGGTACAGCTTCCAGACAAGCAGGATATCGAACATTCTTTTACTTGCCTCATGTCTCATTTCTGAAAAGGCCGGTCTCTTCGTATCAGATCCGGTGAATCCTTCATCAATAAATTCTTTATAGACGTTCCAGCCTGATCGATTTACAAAGTCTCTCAACTCATTGAGTTGCATATCGACTTTTTGTTTGTCGGTTTATACTCTGGCGTAGATTGCCATAGTTTCCTATATTTTTTTTATTCCTGGAGAAGTTAATAAACATTCAATAACGACACGGAGCAACGACAGAATTTGAAAGCATTAAAGTGACAAGTAATATTAGTATAGAACGAAAAAAGGTAAGGTTATCAGGCTTCCAGGTATTCCCTTAAGCTTATTATTTTTACACCCTGAAATTCTTGAAGATTTAACATTTCTTTATCGCCCGTAACTATGAAAACAGCCTTGCCGGCAATCGCACATTCAAGAATTCTGTTATCAGGATCATCCTTTAGAATTTTGAGCTTTTTTGAGGGACCTATTACCTCTCCAAGGTCTGAAAGGTAAACTGCAACGCGACATATGGCTTCACGATCACGGCTGAATTTTCTGGAGAGAACTGACAGGATCTCATCAATTATGATTTTTGATAAAACAAGACTATCTTTTCCATCAATGATCCTGGCAATTGCCTTTTCAGCCTTGCTTCCCGGAATGACGAGTGCAGAAATAAAAATGTTTGAATCGAATACGACCCTCATTGCTTGAGGTATTTCTTAAGATCTTTTTCGGTGAGAATTCCTTTAGCCTTCGCCTTCTCAGACCAGTACCCCTGTAACTCCCGGAACTCTTTTTCAAGCCTGTTCTGCCGTACAAGTCGCAGGGCGTCCTGAATTATGGCACTAAGTGGTTTTCCCTCTTCTCTGGCCATTTCTTCAGCTACTTTAGCAAGCTCAGGAGGTAAAGATATTGTTTTCTTTATTGCAGTTCCCATTTTAGTTACCCTCCTCATATGGTATGAATTAATCATACCATATCCCTCCATTGGTTGTAAATTAATGAAATTATGAGAGGGCCATATATTGCGGGAGGAAATATGGCGCGCCCAGGAGGAGTCGAACCCCCAACCTTCTGATCCGTAGTCAGACACTCTATCCAATTGAGCTATGGGCGCATGCCAGATTTTAAATTATTCCCTGTTCTTCCGTCAATTATCTGTTTTTTAATTGTAACAGAATCATCGCTATAATTCGCAAATCATCATCTGTACAGGCTGTCCGATAATTGTCATCCTGAACCGGCCTGACGCCTGCCTGCCGGTAGGCAGGGCAGACAGGCTCGTTTCAGGATCTCAATAACCTGCAACCAGCTAATAAAGTGAGATTCTGAAACGAATTCAGAATGACAAGCTAACCATTTGCCGAATTCTCAGATAACCATAATACATTTGACATTATTTATTTTCGTATTATCATTTAACTTAAATGGGAAACTGAGGCGCACCATCCCAAAACCGGTAACCTAAAGGAAAAACGCAGGTAATCCGATTTATTTAATACGAGGGATGTTTTTTTCTTACCGAATTTCCTTCAGGAATATCGAACCATGAAAAAGAATGTAGTATTTGCTGCAGTTATCATATTTGTAGTTGCTCTCCTTTATGCACTGTCACTGGACGAATATATACCGATCCCCAATGATGAGGAGCATATCGGCCTGAATAAGGAAGAGGAGTGCACGCCCTGCCATGGAGAAGACAGCGGGACCCCTTTAAGTAAAGAGCATCCCCCTAAATATAGCTGTTTAAAGTGCCATGAAAAAGGCGCTGAAGATAAGAAATGATTAATTTAATAGCAGGCAATATAGGTAATCTTCTGGATGCAGCAGGCCGGTCAGGAAGGAGCTCTTCTATAAAGGCCGGGACCGTTCTGAAGGCAGAAGTTATTGATGTTTCAAGGGACGCGAATGTGCTTAAGTCAGTTCCGGCTAATGTTAAATCCATGAATCCTGAACTGAATAACCTCGAAAACCTTTTGACGAATTCAAAACAGATTAATGCCAAACGGCTGACAAGCAGCGCACGCAGCCTGCTGACCCTCTCGGGCAGGGCTGGCAGTGCCCTCGCAATAAAGCCGGGAACAATAGTAAATGCAGAAGTCATAAAGATCTCGGGAGAAGGAACGACCGTATTACGTCTTGCTGTACCGGGCTGCAGTAACAGCATCGTTCAGGAGTTTCACTCGTAATTGATAATTAGTAGTTAGTCAATCCCTCTATCGCTGCCTTCAATCCAACAACTACTTCGGTCATACGCTCATAATCAACAGTCTCCGGAACATCTCCTGCTTCATGATAGTTGGGATTCCGGTAAAATGCCGTATCCGTGACCATAAATGCATCATACCCGAACTTCCAGAAAGACCGGTGGTCAGAAAAGTCTACTCCAGGTATGATAGAAAATGCTGAGATTGATTCCACCGGAAAGTCGGTCCCCCTTTTAAACCCTGTCATTGCCCGGTTCAAAAAACCCCTTGACCGGAAATCGCTCACAAAGGTAATAAAATTGCCTGTAGTCGGGTATATATATCTAAAAAAAGCCAGGGGAAACATCTGGCTGCCGGGCTTGTCAGAAAAGTAACCAATAGACTCAAGACATATCATTCCCTCCACATCAGTTCCTTTCTGATGGAGGCTTTCAGCGTATACATAACTTCCCTGCTTCCTGCTCCTGAAAAACGGGGGCTCCTCAAGTGTAAATGCGGTAAAGTGGAGTGACATATCAAGAGGTTCATCGAAAAGCAGCCTTGCCAGCTCCAGAAGTGCCGCAATACCGCTTGCATTGTCATCAGCCCCCGGGGTCCCGGTAAC
The DNA here is from genome assembly GCA_039715075.1 of Nitrospirota bacterium. Classification (GTDB taxonomy): domain Bacteria; phylum Nitrospirota; class Thermodesulfovibrionia; order UBA6902; family UBA6902; genus JBDLIC01. The sequence goes on along the minus strand of JBDLIC010000033.1, from coordinate 9,775 downwards.
CGTATCATAATGCGCTCCTATTACCAGGATTTTATCAGGGTTTTTCTTTCCCTTTTTTAGAACAAATATATTTTCATATGTCCCATTTTTGGCATCATAAGGCTGTATAGATACGTTGTACCCGTAACTGCTGAATTCCGATTTTATGTATTCACCCGCCCTTTTGAGTTCTTCAGTCTCGACATATCCCCGGGAACCTATTTCGCCGGCGAGTATATGCACTGTTTTTTCAAGGTTGTTTCGAATACTATTTCTCATATATCCTGGCTGCCCTGCTCTTTTTTTTGAATATTCATCATGGGCAAAAACAAAATCAGATGTCGTATTATAAAAAAAGGAAACAAAGATTATAAGTAAAAAAACAGTACCCTTAATAAATCTCATATTTGATTATACTGAAATTCAGCGGTTTAGAAAGCACTGTGCCGGGATGACTGACAGGGAGCGGTTGTAAAAGTCTCCCCTTTATAAGTCTACGACTCGATCCGAGGGGAGATTTAGAGGGGTAGTGGTAATAATAAGTTCATTTAAAAAAAATAAAGGATGAAAGATAAATATTTAACCAATACCACCCCTAACCCCTCCTTGCAAAGGAGGGGAGATATAAAAGGTATTCACTTTCATGATATACAAAAAGAATGCAGACAACATAATTGAAGCAGCCTATAGTGTCACAAAGGAACTGTTAAATAAGCATTTGCCTTCAAAACCCGTAGTGATCAAACCCAATATTGTTGAGCCGATACCGCCTCCTGTCACTACGGACGTGAGGGTCGTAGAAGGAATAATTGCTGCGCTGAAAGATGCAGGAGTAAAAGAAATTATCGTTGCCGAGGGTTCCGGAACAGGGGACACTATTGAGAATTTCAGGAAACTGGGATATTCAAAGCTGAATGCCGGACTGATAGACCTGGATAAAGAGGAAACAGCGGTGCTTCCTGTAAGCAGCCCTAAAGTATGGAAGGAAATAACTGTCCCCGGAATACTGCTGGACAAATTTATCATTTCCGTACCTGTCCTCAAGGAGCATTCGATGCTCGGGGTAACTATAAGCCTGAAGAACATGATCGGTATACTCCCCGCAAAACACTATTCCGGTTACTGGACATACAAAAAGTCGCAGGTCCACAAATACGATACCAGCGGCTGCATAAAGGACATAATCAGTGCGGTCAAACCTGCATGGGCAATTGTGGATGCAACAATCGGGATGAAGGGTTCACACCTGTACGGCACCCCGCTTCAGCCGCCGTTAAACCTTGTTTATGGTTCTTCAGACCCTCTTGAAGCGGACAAATTCGGCTGCGAACTGCTCGGAAGAAACTGGAAGGGGATAGCTCATCTCAGGATAATTGCCAATGGCAGCAGTGTCAGCAGGGAAAGAGGAACGGAAAGTGACGATTGACGAATGACGAAGGAACAGATGAACGGAGAATTACCAGGTTTTTTACTTCGTAATTCGTCATTCGTCAATCGTTATTCGTCAATTTCTTTTAATTCTTATATAGTATTATATCCTGATAAAATGAAGATGACATCCCCAAAAAAAATGCAGACTGCCCTCCGGCCTACTACAGGCAAGGTAAGGGAGGCCCTCTTCAATATCCTGCGCAGCAGTACCAAAAACGCCAGGTTCCTTGATCTTTATGCAGGAACAGGTGCTGTCGGTATTGAGGCGTTAACAGAAGGAGCTGCAGAAGCTGTATTTGTAGAAAAGAATAGAGAGTGCATAAAAAAATTAGATAAATATATTAAAAAGCTCGGATTTTCAGAAAAAACAAACATTGTTAACAGAAATGTTTTATCATTCATTGAGCGGGCGGAAATGAATAACAGGACCTTTGATATCATATTCCTTGACCCTCCTTACCATGAAGATGAGATATTGCATGCCCTTTCAGCAATTGACAAATCTGCGATTCTCGGTGACAATGGAATTGTAATAGCAGAACATTTTACAAAGAGACAGCTACCGGACAAATTTGATAATTTATGTAAATCCAGAGATTATATCTACGGAGATACTGTACTCAGTTTCTATAATAAACCGTCAAAAACAATGAACGGAGTTGCAAATGACTAAAACGGCAATATATCCAGGTACATTTGATCCTCTTACCAACGGGCACATTGATCTGATCCAGAGGTCTTTAAAGATATTTGATGAAATCATAGTAGCTGTTGCCGGAAGTCCAAAAAAGGACCCCTTGTTTACAACAGAGGAAAGGATTGCATTAATCCATGAGTCTATCAAGGATTTTCCCGGCTCAAAAGTAGAGGCTTTTAACAGCCTGCTGGTCGATTATGCAAAAGAGAAAGAGAGTGTTGCCATTGTTCGGGGCCTGCGGGCAGTCTCTGATTTTGAATATGAACTCCAGATGGCCCTTATGAACAGGCGCCTTGACGCAAATATCGAGACGGTTTTCATGATGCCGAGTGAAGAGTACACATTCCTCTCTTCAACCATTGTCAAGGAAGTTGCATCATTCGGCGGATCAGTAAAAGGACTCGTCCCTGATCCAGTAGAAGTGGCACTCAGGGAGAAATTGAATTTATGAATCAGGAGTTATTTTTTCATAACTCATTACTCATGACTCTTAACTCTTTAATGTGAGGCGGTTGTGCCAAAAGAGGCCCTTCTTATCATAGATATGTTAAATGACTTTGTCCTTAAGGGAGCGCCGCTTGAAGTGCCGGACACAAGAAAGGTAATTCCGACAATAATAAAAGAAATAGAAAAGGCACATGCCGGAGGCGACCCTGTTATATATATCTGCGATGCACATGACAGGTATGACAAGGAGTTCAGCAAGTTCGGCTGGCCTACTCATGCTGTTGGCGGGACAGAGGGGGCTGACGTTGTAAATGAACTAAAACCGGGAAAAGATGATCTTGTAATCAAAAAGAAAACATATTCCAGTTTCTACAATACCGGCCTGGACGGCACTCTGAAAAATCTTGGAGTAACCAGTCTTAAACTTACAGGATGTGTCACGCACATATGTATTTTGTTTACTGCTTCGGACGCGGTTTTAAGGGACTACAATGTTACTGTAATAGAAGACGGCACAGCCGGATTGTTAAAGGAAGATCATGATGCAGCTATCAGGATTATGAAAAGTGTTTTAGGTGTAAAGATTATATCGTAGGGGCATATTGCAATACGCCCCTACTCATGACTTGGAGGAATTATGTTCCATACCGCAGATCCAAAGGATATTGTTAAGGGCAAAATAACGGATGTTTATTTTGAACGTACGCTAAAAATATTAAAAGCCAAAAAAATAAACCCCCTTGTAAAGGCAGAGTTTATCGCAAAGAGCCTTCCCGATGACTGGCAGTGGGCTGTACTGGCAGGAATGGAGGAAGTCTCATCCCTGCTGCGGACCCTCCGGATCAAAACACGTGCCATGAAGGAAGGGACCATTTTTCATCCCTATGAACCGGTGCTGGAGATTGAGGGGAGATATCAGGATTTCTGCATATTTGAAACAGCCCTCCTGGGACTTATGTGCCAGGCCTCGGGAATTGCCACAAAAGCAGCACGTTTCAAAAAACTTGCCGGCGCTCGCCCTGTTATGAGTTTCGGGGCACGGAGAATGCACCCTGTCCTCGCTCCCATGATAGAGAGAAATGCATATATAGGGGGCTGTGACGGTGTCTCTGTTGTCAAGTCTGGGGAAGTAATCGGCGAAGACCCTATGGGCACAATGCCCCACGCCCTGATACTATGCATGGGCTCCACCGTTGAAGCCATCAGGGCCTACGATGAGGTGCTGAAACCAAAGTTTAAACGCGTTGCACTGATCGATACATTCCTTGACGAAAAATTTGAGGCCCTGAATGTTGCAGAGGCAATGGGCGAAAAACTCGCTGCGATCCGACTCGACACACCTTCTTCAAGGAGGGGAAATTTTTACCGTATACTCCAGGAAGTACGGTGGGAGCTTGATCTGAGGGGCTATAATAACATTAAGCTTTTTGTGAGCGGGGGGATCAAAGAAAAGGATGTTCCGGTTCTGAACGAATTTGTCGATGCTTACGGGATCGGCACATCAATAAGCAGCGCCGCTGTTATCGACTTTTCGATGGACATAATGGAAATCAACGGTAGACCGCATGCTAAAAGAAGCAAATGGTCAGGCAGCAAAAGGGTCCTGCGCTGCAGGAAGTGCGCTTCTCCAATGATCGTCCCTAACACCAAAAAGAGGCATAAGTGCCCTTGTGGCGGTACATACAGCGATCTCCTTGTCCCTTTTACCGGGAACAATAAAATATATCAGAAACTTCTGCCCGCCAAAGATATAAGGTCTTTTGTGCTGAAACAGACAAAGCAGCTGGAAATTTAATGAACGCCTCTGAATACAGGATTGCATTCCACTAAAATTTCCCTGATTTTGCAATTTTAATTTTATTCAGGATTATTTGTATGGGTTATCTGAAAATCATAGCAGCAATTCTTATCTGGAGCTCCCTCGGGATTTTTATCAGAAGAATAGAACTGCCCAATCAGTGCATTGTTTTTTATTCCGCTACAATTGCCGGGGTGCTTCAGTTCATTATACTGGTATCAACCGGGACACTTAAAAAAGCAGCGTATTCAAAAGGAAATACCCGCAGTGCCTTTTTCCTTCTTCTCGCCCCGTTCTGCTTTATAGCAAATACAATGCTATTTTATTTCGCGTTCAGGAATACAACAATAGCCAATGCCGTACTCACGCATTACACCGCACCCGTGTTTGTTGCTGTGCTGGCACCCATACTGTTAAAAGAGAAAATCCTGAAGACCGCATGGCTTGCAATTGTCATTTCATCCATAGGGCTGTGGTTTATCCTCGGCAATAATTCCCCTGCAGCAGGGGCTCTCCAGGGAAACAACGAGCACCTGGGAATCATTGCCGGGGCCCTGTCAGGGCTGGCATATGCATTCTTAATTCTGATCATCAGAAGGATAGCCCCCCTGTATTCATCCCTTTTCATTACATTTATTCAAAACGGCATTGTAGCCATAGTGCTGCTGCCCTTTGTCCTGAACATTCAGGTCACAATGCAATCTCTTCCATACCTGATAATCATGGGGGTATTCCATTCGACTATTGCTCCATGGCTTTATGTCCAGGGCTTCAAAAGCGTCAAGGCAAATGAGGCGGCAATCCTCGGTTATTTCGAACCGGTCGGGGCGATAATACTCGCATTTTTCATCCTGCATGAAGTTCCGGGTTTGACGGCATTACTGGGGGGCGGGCTGATCCTGTTATCAGGGTATTTGATCCTCAGGGGCAGATCAGCGTAGTGTCTGTATGAATATTTCACTGCAGGTAATAGATGGGATATCCCCACTATATTGATTACTATCTGAAACGTTGCATAAAAAGGAAAAATTCAAATCCTCGCTCTAACATTAAAGATCTTTGCTTACAACTACCCTTTTGTAGAATTTGCACTCTTTGCAGTCACCCAGTTTGCGGGCAATGATTCCACTTAGTTTTTTCCCGCCAACCATCACTGTCAGATCTTTGATATCAAGCATGCAGAATCACATTACCCATACTCAATCAAACGTTATTTTTCCTGCTATTCAGCCTGTTTCACTGCTAATACCGGGCAGGGCGCCTTTCTCACTACCCTCTCGGCTGTGCTGCCGAATATAAGTTTATCAAAACCTGTCCTTCCGTATGTACCCATTACGATAATGTCGATTTTTTTGTCTTCAGCAAATTTCACTATCTCTTCATGCGGGACCCCGTTGAGAACCAGTTTTTCAACATTGGAAAGTCCCCTGGTCTGCTCAAAGCAGCACTTGTCTATTTCACCCTCTGCCCATGCAGTGATCTCGTTAATAGTCTGATCTGAAGATATATGAGGGATATGAGAATACGCGGCTTTTGTGAAATCATAAATAATATGTACGATATAGAGCTTTGCATTATACAGACTCGAAAAATCAACCGCATATGGTAGTGCCTGGTAAGACCCTTTAGAAAAATCTGTTGGAAAAAGTATTTTTTCAATTTTCATAGATATGCCTCCTCTCAAAATATCATCAGGCAGCCCAAAAAAAACCGGGCTGACCCAGGGTTTACCTTCGGCAGCCCGGCCATCTTAATCAATCTAAGACCCGATGCTTTCCGTCCTCTCCTCGCAGAGAGTTTAGCTTTATCGTGATTCTCTCTCTATACTTTTTTATTACAACAAATACTGGTGCCTGTCTATTAAATAAAATTAATGCAGATATTAGTAATATCGAAGAGGTAGACAAGCCAACTGTTTAGTGATACATTTTAGTTAGGAAATGAATTTATGTCTTTCCTGAATTTAGTAGTTTTCAGACCTGAATCAGAGGAGTCATTATATGGATAAACTGCAGGAGCCCTTGGATAAAATAAAAGTACTTGAAAGTGAACTGTCGTTCGAAATTCAGAAGAAAGAAGAGGAGTTCTTCTACAAAATACATGGGAGAAAAGTATATTTTGAAGAAGCGGTCAGGAAACAGCATAAACACCTTGTAATGAATATAAAAATAAAATTGAACAGGTCCGAAAAAATTTCGATGATCTGCAGTAGGCATGTCCGGCAATTTGACGGGTGAGCTTTCCGGAAAATGATCAATAAAAGAAATGTTGAGAAATATATAAAAGGCCGCTTTGGCGATGACGCCCTTAATGTAAACATTAATAAGCTTGGTGAAGGCGTTCAGGGCGCAGGGTTTCTCATTGAGATAGAAAGCGGAAAAGAGATTAAATCATATGTGATAAAGGGCCTTTTCCCTGAAGGCCTGGAGCACGACTATCCGGCAGACAGGGCAGGTGTTTTTCTTCTCGACCTCGATGAGTTCGCTAATCTCCCCGGACATGTCAAGGCCCTTGATGTGTTGTCCGAAATGGCGGACGGTTCAATAAAGTCAATCGGCGGCGGCAGGGAATATTATCTCCTGATGGAAAGGGCCTCTGGAGAACATTATTTTAATGATCTGGCAGCAATGGAAAATAGAGACCGGCTGGATGCGCCTGATATTATGAAAATTAACTCAATGACCTCATACCTTGCGAATATACATTCCGTTAAAAAAGATTCAAAGGCCCTGCACTGGCGGAAGGTCAGGGACACCATAGGACACGGGGAATGCCTGATGGGAGTTTTTGATACATATCCTGACGGAACAATCAGCTTTGAAAAAATGGCTGAGATTGAAAAAAAGTGTGTTGACTGGAGGGCCCGCCTGAAACCCCTGTATAAAAGGCTCTGCCAGGTGCATGGGGATTTTCATCCGGGCAATATATGGTTTAAGAACAGCACGGATTTTGTTCTCCTTGACAGAAGCAGGGGCCCCTGGGGGGATGCCGCTGATGATATAACTGCGCTGACAATAAACTATATCTTTTTTTCAATCAACAGATTTGGATTAATTGAAGGGCCTTATCTCGAAGCATTAAACTTATTTTATGAAACGTATATAAACAAAACAGGTGACAAAGAACTTTTCGAAATCGTCGCACCTTTCTATGCGTTCAGGGGTGCAGTGGTTGCGAATCCTGTCTTTTATCCGGATGTGACACCTGAACGCAGAGAAAAAATCATTAACTTTGTCAGTGCGGTACTGGATGATGAGTCGTTTAAACTTGACAGGGTTAATGAATATATCCTGAAAAAATAATTATGAATTACGAATTTAAAAAGACCCTTAATTGTTAATTGAATATAAGGGGGGAATAATAACATGTCATGGGTTGTATGGATCACAGGTCTTCCGGGAAGCGGGAAGAGCACTGTCTCTGAATTACTGAAAGAAAGAGTTCCTGAAGCGGAGATCCTTGGAATGGATGAGCTTAGAAGGATAGTCACTCCTGAACCGGTATATTCGGATTCCGAGAGAGAGCATGTATACAGGGCCCTTGTGTATACTGCAAAAACCTTAAATAAACTCGGGCATAATGTGATCATCGATGCAACCGGAAACAGGCGGATTTGGAGGGAGCTGGCAAGGGCGCAGATCCCCGTTTTTCTGGAGGTCTATCTGAATTGTCCTCTGGAAATATGCATTCAGCGGGAAAAATCACGGATTGACAGACATGCAGCGCCTGGAGGCATATATGAAAAAAGCGAAAAAGGCTGGCCGGTACCTGGAGTAAATACAGTTTATGAAGCACCTGAAAAGCCGGAGTTGATTATAAATGCCGATATTAATTCTCCTGAGAATACAGTAAAAATGATTCTTGAAATGATTAAAGTGAATACCGGTATTTCATAGTATTGTTCTTTAAGTAACGGGACCCGGGCTACTCCAGGCTCATTAATAATTGAAGATTATTAATACCCTGTCTAACACTTAAGATATATTTCAGAAATCATTGTGACAAGACGGATTCTGACGTAACAACTTTTTTTCTTTTACACCTATAACTTCATCATGTGTATAATAATATTTCTTTAATGCAGCCTGTAAAACAGGCTGCATTATGAAACAGAACAATGAAAAAAACATTTCTTTATTCAGAACCTGTTAATTCAGTGCTTGAACTGGTCGGCAACACGCCCATGGTAAGGATCAACAAGCTGGTTGATAAAGGTTCCGCAGAAATATATGCAAAGATAGAGTCCTTTAATCCCTGCAGCTCCATTAAGGACAGGATATGCAGCTTCATGGTAGAGAAAGCGGAAAGGCAGGGGAAAATTAAGCCGGGTGATACTCTTATTGAGCCTACTTCAGGCAATACCGGGATAGGCATGGCATTTGTCTGTGCGGCAAAGGGGTACAAACTGGTCCTTGCAATGCCGGAAACTATGAGCATTGAGAGAATTAATATGTTAAAGGCCTTTGGCGCAGAACTGATCCTGACCGAAGGCACGGAAGACATGATCGGGGCTGTGAACAAGGCGGCTGAGCTGTCAGAGAAAAAAGGATATTTCCAGCCGCAGCAGTTTAAAAACCCTGCAAATCCTGAATCGCACAAAAAGACAACTGCCCTCGAAATCATTAAACAGGCAGGCGAAATAGACGCCTTTGTTGCAGGCGTTGGTACTGGCGGGACTATTACGGGAGTCGGGGAAGTTTTGAAAAAAGAAATTGGGCCTCATGTCAGGATAGTGGCAGTTGAGCCTTCAACAAGCCCGGTCCTGTCAGGAGGAAAACCAGGGGTCCACGGGATACAGGGTATCGGGCCGGGGTTTGTACCCGAGGTGCTTAACCGGGAGACAATAGATGACATAATTGAAGTATCAGATGAAGAGGCTTATGAGACAAGCAGGCAACTGATCAGGAGTGAAGGCATCCTTTGCGGAATCTCATCGGGCGCGAATTTCTTTGCCGCATCAAGGGTTGCCCGTGAGATTGGAGAAGGGAAGAAAGTTGTTGTTGTCTTTCCTGACTCTGGAGAACGATATCTGAGCACAAGGCTTTTTCATTCTGAAAAAGGAACACAGTATGAGGGAATATAGGTAGAGGTCAACATGCGGATTATTGATACCATAGAAAACAATATCCTGGAAACTATCGGGAAGACCCCGCTGCTCTGTCTGAATAATATTGCCGGGGAGATAAGCAGTAATATAAAAATTTATGCAAAGCTTGAATGCTACAACCCTGGCGGTTCTGTCAAAGACCGTGCGGCCTTTCAGATGATCAAAGATGCTGAGGAGTCCGGAGAGTTAACAAAAGACAGAGTAATCATTGATTCAACGTCCGGCAATACAGGCATAGCATATGCAATGATCGCGGCAGTAATGGGTTACAGGGCGGAAATCATCATCCCTAAAAATGCGAGCATTGAAAGGAAAA
>JBDLIC010000032.1:0-27457 GCA_039715075.1 Nitrospirota bacterium | reverse complement strand
CAACGATCGCGAAAAACTACCCTTGAAATCCTTGAGTTTGCCTCTATAGACACAACGGGTAATATGTTATGATTATGGCTTAACTTAACACCTATGCCCTTAATCCCCCTTTTGAAAAAGGGGGAGACTTCTTTATTTCCCTCTTTAGCAAAGAGGGGTTAGGGGAGATTTTTTAATTATTGTTTTTCTCAAATTTGAATTGCTTTACAATTAAAAATTAAATGAAAAAAAGATTATTAACATACTGTATTTATTTGATAACAGCAATGCTTTCGGTTTCAACTTCTTCTTTTGCCGATGAGATAAAGTTCGAAGCTGTGCTAAATAACAATATTGTATCCCTGGGACAGGGCCTGCAGCTCAGGCTTCAATTTACGGATTCCACAAAAGTCCCTGCACCTGAGCTTCCGGATATTGATGGCTTTAAATCACGCTATTCCGGTCCGTCTACCAGGATGTCGATAGTGAACGGCAGGATGTCCTCTTCCGTGACCCATATATACAGGCTTGTGCCCCTTAAGACAGGGAAGTTTACGGTCGGTCCGTTTTCATTTGAGCATAATGGAGATAGATATGTATCGAATGCTCTGACTGTTGAAGTTGTTGATGCTGCTTCAGGTCATAGGTCACAGCAGCAGCTCCGGCAAAGAGTTGAAACTAAACTGAAAGACAAGCTGTTCCTGACTATGAAGGCAGGTAAATCAAGGTTATATATTAATGAGATAATCCCTCTCACAATAAAACTGTATGTGAGTGGTATCGGTATCCGTGATATTCAGTATCCTGAATTCAGTCATGACGGCTTATCTTCCGGGGAGTTCGGGAAACCGAAGCAGTATCAGGAGTCAAGAGGGGGGATACGCTATGATGTTGTTGAGTTTAATACAACGATATTCGGGACAAAGACAGGTGAATTAAGCCTTGGCCCCGCAAAGCTTCAGGCAAATCTGGTAATCAAACAGCAAAGGCGGAGACGCTCATCTTTATTTGATGATTTTTTCGGGTATAGCACCGAACCGGTTGAGCTTGATTCCGAAATGATCACCCTGGAAGTCATGCCCCTTCCTCAAGAAAAACGGCCCGATAGTTTTGGAGGTGCTGTAGGCGATTTTGATTTTAATATCGAGGTTTCTCCCAGGGAGGTTAAGACAGGAGATCCCCTTACGCTTAAAATGACTATCACGGGAGATGGAAACTTTTCTACTGTTACCAGTCCGAAGCTGGATGCGGCAGAGGACTTCAAGGTGTATGAACCGCAGGTGAAGAGCAATAAAAGTAAGAAAGTGTTCGAACAAATTCTGATACCCCTGTCTGATGCGGTCAAAGAAATCCCTGATGTTGATTTCAGCTTTTTTAACACGGAAAAGGGCATCTACGAGACCATTTCGAGGGGAGCTACTGCTATCACAGTTACAAAACCTGAGCAGCAGGAGGCAATAACCATTATGGAAGCCTCAAATACTACGGGCAGACCGTTTGTTAAAGAAAAACTCGGCAGGGACATTATATATATAAAGGAATCTCCCGGCAGGTTGAAAGCAGTGAATGATTACCTTTACATGAATCCGGTTTTTCTTCTGCTGCATGCGGTGCCCGTCATATTATTCGTATTTGCCCGGACAACGCAAAAGCGGAAAGATAGACTGAGTACAGACATCGGCTATGCCCGCCGTCTTTCAGCCCCGAAAAAAGCGCGAAAGGGCATTAATAATGCCGAGCGCTGCCTTGGAGAAAATTCGACGGAAGAATTTTATGATTCGGTACATAAAACACTGAGAGAATATATTGGTGACAGATTCCACATTCCTTCCGGTGGGATAACTGCTGACATTGTTGATGAGATGCTGAAAGACATGGGAATAGATGGGGCAGTTCTGAATGGATTGAGAAATATATTTCAGGAATGTGATATGGCCAGGTATGCGCCGTCTCAACTCAGTACAATAAACATGGAAAATACGCTTAAGGGCCTGAAAGAGGCCATTGATTATATGGAGAGGCATAAATGATGAAGACGGGAACATTGAAGGGTTATGTCTTATTAGTCTTTTTTTTCTTTTTTATGATTTTATCTGCAGCAGCTGTTAAAGCTGAAAGTGAAAGGGAGGGCGATCCGAAGTATATATTTTACAAGGCTAATACATTATATGAAGAGGGTAAATACGATGAGGCCATCAGTGAGTATTCGAAGCTGTTCTTGCAGGGAATTGAAAGCGGCAATCTTTATTACAATCTTGGCAACAGCTATTTTAAAAAGGGTGAACTCGGCATGGCAGTCTTGAATTATGAACGGGCAAAACGATTGGTCCCCAGAGACAGTGATCTGAAGTCAAATTACAGATTTGCCCTGTCCAGGATGAAGAGTAATCTTTCTGAGACCTCCAGACCCTGGTTTAAAAAGGCTGCTGCAGTTTTTGATACATTGACTATTAATGAGATGACCGTGATGTTGTCCTCAGTATTTGTTGTGATCATCCTCTTTTTTATCGTGCGACTTTATGTCAATATATCAGGAAGGAATTCTCTAATATTCGTTTCATTGTCTGTTGTAGTGTTTGGAATTGTTGCTTTTTCATTATTTAGCCGGATATCAATTCTCGATAGGGAAGCTGTAGTAGTGTCGGAGAGTGCGGAAGTGAGGTTTGAACCATTCGAAAACGCCACCACTCATTTTACCCTTTATGAAGGGATTAAAATAGAAATTGTGCACTCCAGAAAAGAGTGGATGAAGGTCAGGAGGCCTGACGGAAAGATCGGGTGGATAAAGAGTCAGGCTGCGGAGAAGATATAGCAAATGTAGGGGCAGGTCTTGCGCCTGCCCGGCTGGCAATGCTGTTGCAGGATGCCAATCTGGAAAAGAAAACGCAGAACATCGAACATCGAACGTCCAACGTCGAATGAAAAACAAACATCCAATACCGAACATTCAACACCTGTTTCTGTTTCTTCATCTTTTCCCATTCAACATTCGATGTTGGACGCTGGACGTTCGATGTTCATTTTTTTTCAGTATACCTTCCACAGTCCCCTGTACAATAATAACTTAGCGCTTATGGGGGATTGACCCTACAAAATCAGGTCAGACATTGCAGGGAGGGCAACCGCAAGAGATGCCCCTACAATTTTTTGAGAAGATCAAAAAATTTTCTGTGATACCTTAAACTCGACAGGAGCATGGCCCCCCCGAATCCTATGTAAATAATCGCCAGGTATTGTTTTGGCAGTGTCGAGCTTCTCAACATGATTCCCATTGTTATCATAATCAGGATTATCATATAGCTTTTCCATGGCTGAAATCCGAAAATGCATACCTTGCCTTCTTTTTCCATAATACGTGCAATATTTTTATCTACGAGTTTCAGGAAGCCAAAATGGTGTATAAGGAGCGCGAGGGCCAGCCCTGACAAACCTGATAATAGAGCGATCCGGATTGGTGTCTGTGTTAGCCATGTAACCGCAAGATTGCACAGCATGATCCCGACAAGAGTCCAGATTATACCGGAAAGGGCAATCAGAAATTTTTTGTCGACTGCTGGGTCAAGTTTTTTTATATTTGGATTCATTGGTTAAGAAAAAACCTTAAATAACAGAAGAGTCACAACAATACCGAGTAGTGCCCCAAGAATAACTTCCCATGGTTTATGTATGCCGGTACTGACTCTGCTCTGTGCAATAATGACTGCCAGGACCAGGACGAGCATGGACGGGGTAAAACTTTCGGTGATAAGCATGACGGAAGTCCATATTGAGAACGACACTGCTGCATGGCCGCTCGGCATGCCTCCTCGTAAAGGGGACCCCTTTCCAGAAAATGCCTTTGTAATTACCACGAGTATCAGTACAATGACTATTGCTATTACGGCTGTATCGGTCCCCGCATGTTTCGCAACATGCAGACCTGTGTCAAAAAACTCCTTAATAGGTTTTTGGAGGATCCCGTACCCTATGACTACGGCACCGACAGCAGTAATAAGAACGGCCCCTGCTGCGATGTCCTTGATCTCTCTTGCCCTTTCATCATACTCCTTAAAAAGTACATCTGTGATTATTTCGACTGTTGTATTCAGCATTTCTACTGAAAGAACTACTATTGACAGAATAATAAGGAGAGAAAAATCAGACCAGTTTATTCCGAGCACAAAACCGAGCAGAAGAACGGCCACTGCAGCATAAAAGTGATAGCGTATATGCCGCTGTGTTTTGGCGGCATGAAGGATGCCCTCAATGGCATAGTTAGCGCTTTTTATCCACTTCCTTAAGGGCATTAAAAATCTCCTTCTCTTTTTTTTTCATTTTCTGTGCCATGTATTTTGATCTTTCATGATCGTATCCCGAAAGGTGAAGAATTCCGTGAATCACAAGACGGTACATTTCATCATAAAAAGTCGTTCCATAGTCCTTTGACTGGGATTCCGCCTTTGGTATGCTGATAACAATGTCACCCAGCACATTATCGGCACCGCTGTCGATAAAAGGTATTGATGCCTCAAACGAGAGGACATCAGTGCTCCTGTGAATACCCCTGTACGCAGAATTCAGCTCTGTCATTTTTCTGTCCCCTACGAAGAGGATACTTAACTCAGCCTCAGGTTTATCTACAAGGGAAAGGATTTGACGGGCTGTTTTTGTAATTTTTGTTTTATTTATTGGTCGATGTCTTTGCTGGTTTTTTATAAGTACTATCATCTTTTATTTCAAAGCCCGGGTAATTAATACGTTTGTGGTACATGCTGCTGAGAAGGTAAACAAAGTGCATCCGTATTTCTCGTATATCCTTAAGTGTCAGTTCACAATTGTCCAGCTGACCGTCGATGAAGCAGTGGTTTATGATCCTGTCCACGAGCAGGGAAACCCTTGCCGGTGAGGTATCAGTCAGGACCCTTGAGGCGGCTTCAACTGCATCAGCCATGAGTACAAGGGCCGCGACGCGGCTCTGCGGCTTTGGTCCGGGATACCTGAAATCCTCTTCTGTAAGCGGGGTAAGGTTATCATACTGCTCCTTTGCCTTCTGGTAGAAGAATGTCTGGACCGATGTGCCGTGATGCTGCTGAATAATGTCAGTAATTACTTTCGGGAGGTTATGTTTTTTTGCAAGTTCAACTCCCTCTTTTACATGCGATAGCAGGATGAGGCTGCTCATGCGCGGCGCGAGTTTATCGTGTTTACTGACAGAAGCTATCTGGTTTTCAATAAAATAATCCGGCATCTTTATCTTGCCGACATCGTGATAGTACGCGCTTACCCTTGCGAGCAGGGGGTTGACACCTACAGCTTCGGCCGCTGCTTCAGCCAGGTTTCCAACGATTATGCTGTGATGGTATGTGCCGGGCGCCTCGATCAGGAGGTCCCTCATAAGCGGTTGATTAAGGTCGAGAAGTTCGAGCAGGCTTATATCGGTTGTGATCTTGAATAAATATTCAAATAGCGGAAGAAGGGCTGAGACAAGAATAGTTACTATTATGCCGTTTGCAAAGGCAGCTATAGCAATTGCCGGGGTGTCCATAGAAAAAAGTTGGCCCTTAAAAAGTGTCAGTATAAGAGCGGTGAATACGCTTACCAGACTGACGGAAAAACCTGCCCTCCAGATTGCCGAGCGTTTTTTGCATCTGATTACACCAAAAGCGGCTGTCAGGCCTGAGGTAAATATATAAATTGAATAAAGCGGGTTGTTGAGCCAGAGTCCTGTAATAAGGCTTGTAATTACAGTAAATACAATGGCGGTATGAATATCGATCAGGAGTGCGGCAAGCATGGAACCTGTAACAAGCGGTACTGCATAAACGAGGAGAGAGGGGTCAATGGTCCCGAGCCATTCTGTATAACCTTCCAGGACATAATAAAAGCTGCGTCCAATCAGCAGGTTGCCTGATAAAAGAGTTCCGACAAGGATCAGCTGTTTATAATCTTTATTTATACCTGGATTGTAACGGACAAAATCCTTATAAAGAATAACTAAAAGCAGCCCAATTATAAGTGATGCGCCGGCTATTGTTTCAAACGAGAAATTATTGTTCCAGGCGATGGAAAAATTCAGAAGGAATGTAAAGATAGCGAGCAGGATGAATTTGATCGTGTCATCCCTGTTTAAACTGAACTGCTGTTTCTTCTGTTTTTTCAGTTTGCTGTCTTTCATTGCATGTTATTACGGCTTTTTTCGAATTTATCATAAGCCTTGACTATCTCCTGAACGAGCTTATGTCTTACCACGTCTTTCTCTGAAAAGTAAATAAAGCTTAAATCCTTGATGTCCTTCAGCAGTTGCTTGATTTCAACGAGCCCTGATGTCTTTCCCGCAGGGAGGTCAATCTGCGTGATGTCGCCGGTTATAACGGTCTTTGAATTAAATCCCAGCCTTGTCAGGTACATTTTCATCTGTTCAGAAGTTGTGTTCTGGGCCTCGTCAAGAATGATAAAGGAATCATTCAGGGTCCTTCCCCGCATGAAAGCGAGCGGTGCTATTTCGATGGTCCCCTGGTCAATAAGCCGGTTGGCTTTTTCTGTCTCCATCATATCAAAGAGGGCATCATAGAGAGGCCTGAGATAGGGATTGACCTTTTCATAAAGGTCGCCCGGGAGAAAACCGAGCCTTTCCCCCGCCTCAACAGCGGGTCTTGCCAGGATGATCCTGCTGACCTGTTTCTTGAGCAGGGCATTTATGGCCATTGCCATTGCAAGGTAGGTCTTCCCGGTGCCTGCGGGTCCGATCCCGATTACCATGTCGAATTTTTTAATGGCATTAATATATTGCTTTTGTGTTTCCGATCTCGGGATGATAAATTTCTTTTTCGATGAGACCGGGATGTTGCTGAGGAAAAAATCTTTCAAAGAAGACGGGGCAGTATTTCCGGGATTTTTCTTCCTGGAGGGGCTGTCTTCCATATCAGAAGAATCGACCGCCTTCAGGGCGAATTTGATGTCCTCGGGATTGATTATATAGCCGTCAGAGTTGATCGAAAAAAATTCCTGGATGAATTTCTCTGCCTTTGTAACCGGTTCTTCCTCCCCGTGGAGAAATATCTTATTGCCCCTGATTGAGGCATCAATGCCCAGGGTCTCTTCCATTACTTTCAGCGTTGAATCAAGTCTTCCGTAAATAGATGAAAGATCTTTATCCTCTCCTAAATCCAGCTCCAGCTTTATGGTACCAATCTCCTTTTCAACTCAATAAAGATGCGGGAAATGTAATCACTTCCCGCATCGATGTTTTAACTATAATTCAAGAATATCAATAAAGCAAGTAAAAAAGCAAAGGGGGTGTAAAATGATTTTACACTAGTAAAATCAGGGTTCAAGGGTTCAAGGGGCCAAGGGTTCGAGGAAAAGAAAAAATAAAACAGGGGAAGGATGTCTAGTGTAGGATTTCTACTCTGAGAAGGGGTCTTTTCGCTTTTCCCTCGACCCCTGTAGTATTAACATTGCATCCCCATACGAGTAAAACCTGTAGCCCTTTTCGCTGGCCTCAGCATAAGCTTTTTTTAGAAGGTCAAGTCCTGAAAAGGCTGATGCGAGCATAAGAGGGGTTGAGCCGGGAAGGTGAAAGTTTGTGAGAAGGGTATTCACTATCTGAAACTCGTATCCAGGATAGATGAACATTGATGCTTTACCATTACCTGGAGTAATTGTATTTGATTCCCTTTTTTGAGCAGATGATTCCAGTGCTCTCGTAACTGTTGTTCCTACAGCTATGATCCTTCTCCCCTCCCGTTTGGCAGCGTTGACGGCAGTTGCGGCTGCCTCCGGAATTTCGAAGAACTCTTCGTCCATTTTGTGCTCTCTGATATCAGCAGCTGTAACCGGTTTGAACGTGCCATGGCCGACATGCAGTGTTATGAACCTGACCTCTACACCTTTTTTACAAATGCTCTGCAGGAGGTCATCCGTAAAATGGAGTCCTGCTGTGGGCGCGGCAATTGCCCCGTCTTTTTCTGCATATACTGTCTGGTACTGCTTCTCATCCGATTTTGCGGATTCTCTTTTTATATATACCGGCAGGGGCATAACGCCGATTTCATTTAAGATATTCTTAATGTCGGTTTCGGAGTTTTCCAGAATATCGGGGGGTAAATCAAATCTGACTTTTGCGAGAGTCCCGTTTATTCTCGACACATCTGCGGCAATTCCCTGCGGCAGCAGGATCCTGCCTTCATTTAATCCCTTGACAAATGCTTCCCAGATATTCTTTTTAAGCTCCCTGATGAGTGTTATTTCAGCCTTCCCTCCGGTGGGTTTATTGCCGCACAGGCGTACAGGAATGACCCGTGTGTCATTAAGGACCAGGAGATCTCCGGCCTGGAGATATTCAACGATATCCCCGAATTTCCTGTGTTCAAAATCACACGATTTTTTATCGAGAACGAATAGCCTCGATGAGTCACGTTTATCAAGTGGATACTGGGCGATCCGGTCTGTCGGTATTTTATAATTGAAGTCTGTGAGTTTCATATTGAAATCAGGGTCCAAGGATTCAAGGGGTCAAGGGTTCGAGGGATTAAAAAACAAATATTTCGACTTGTATTCCTTCACTTGAATCCTCGACCCCTTGAATCCTTGAAGTTATTAGTAATGTTCAGGAGATAATTCTTAGTTGTCGGACTGTATTGCATGGGTATACATCGTCTCATTATCAAACAATGTGGTGCCCGGATAATAGTGGGCGAGGATTTCCCTGTAATTCATTCCCTGTTTTGCCATCTCTAGGGCGCCCCATTGGGACAGTCCTACTCCATGGCCGTATCCTTTGCCTGAAAAGACCACTTCTTTCCCGCTCATTGTTAACGAAAAATGTGTGCTTGGCAGTTCCTCGTATCCGAGTAATTTTCTGAGGTCTGTGGCCCTTATTTTCTTTGTATATGTTGTACTGTCAGCCTCTTCGATTATAAGTTCTATTGTCCTGGCCCTTCCTGTTGCAGTATATGATGAAACATGAATATCACGGATCTTATTCAGTCCAAGGCCTTTGGCGACTTTCCTTAGCGGAAATTTCTTGCGCCATGATTCAAATGGAGCATTCCTGCTGTTACAGTCTACGGAGGTCAGGTATGGATAACTCTCCTGCCAGACTTCTTCAGGGATTTCTGTTTTTCCTTCACATGTTGCGTGGTAAAAAGCTTTTATGGGGAAATCCTTGTAGGTCAGTATTTCGCCTCCTGTTACTCTTACAGCATAGGTGACCAGGGGGTCGGTATTCTCTTCCCTGTAGATCTGATGGAGTATGCTGGATGTCAAATGGTAATCCTTTCCAGCATTGAGAGTCCTGAAAAAGGTTGCGTATGTTCTTGAGATCACTGCCTGTGCCTTTAATGCCTCAAGTTCCCAGTCATTATTGATTTCTGAGGCAACGACGCCTTCAATATATTTTTCAAAGGGAAGGACATTAATTACGTACAGTCCATGTTTATCTTTGATAATATTAAGGTTGCCTTTATAGAATTGTCCGTTGATAAAAACTTTTCCACTCAGCCTGTCAACGCTTTCAATCTGTTCAGACGGAAGGCGGTCATAGGGGGTGTCAATCATCAGGACCCTTATGGAATCTTCGGCTGGAGAAAATTGCGGAAAAGATAAGAATACTGAAAAGAACAATACTAAAAATAACCCTATTCTAAAATAAATCCTGTTACCCATTCTCCCTCATACTTATTTTCAGTTTTAATAGAGTATCATTTTCTGGTAAAAAAATAAAACAATAAACTTAATATAATGCTCACTATGATACTCGTTGCAATGGGAAAATAGAAAGTGAAATTTTTTTTCTGAATAAAAATATCTCCAGGCAGTTTCCCGATGAACGGGATTCCACTGTTCCTCAGCAAGAGCAGAATACCGCCGATGAAGGCAATTCCCGCACCCAGAATAACGAGAAGCTTTCCTATGTGTTGTATGGGATCGGACATGTGATAAAAAAGTTTATAGTTTTTTGTTTTTGTCATGCCCGAAATCTTTAATCGGGCATCCAGAACCTATTGAAAAGGCTGGATTCCCGCTCAACAGACTGCGGGAATGACGGTTCAATGTTTGAATTTATGGACAGACTCTAATTAACAGATAACGACTAACGTTTTTTTCTCTCCTCCCTGCTGAAAATACAACCGCAATAATTCTGTCTGTAAAGCCCCAGCTCCCTGGAAAGATTCATGGCATCCCTGAAATATGGCCTGAAATCTTCCAGATGGAAATGGACATTGTATTTCTCAGCGAGGTCATTGCCTGTTTTTGCAAGTTCTTCAAAATCCTGATAAGGGCTTATCAGCAGCGTAGTAGAAAAGGCATCAAAGCCTTCGTTTTGTGCCTGTTCAGCGGTTTTTTCGAGCCTCAGCCGGTAACATAATCTGCAGCGATCAGGGGCAGGGGGAACCCTCTCATTTTGATTGCTATTACTAATAACCGTCCGATGATTGTTATCCTGAACTTGTTTCAGGATCTCTTTAGACATATGCCTGATTGCATCAAGGGATTCTGAAATAAATTCAGAATGACATGAAAGATAGTCTAATGGCAGATTTAATGCCTTAAAATAATCTTTGGGTTTGAACTCCTCTATATAATGCATATCTATGCGCCAGTCATTTGATATTTTTTTTAATGATTCAAGGCGTGCGCTGTATTCTTCCAGCGGATGGATATTCGGGTTAAACCAGAACCCCGTAAAATCATGCCCTCCGGACCTGAATATTTTCAAAGGATAAAGGGCGCAGTTGCTGCAGCATATGTGTAACAGGATTTTCATTTTTTTGGCCACAGACTTTCACAGACAATAAAATATAAGCCGTCATTCCCGCAGTCTGTTGAGCGGGAATCCAGCCTTTTCAATAGATATCTGGATGCCCGATTAAAGATTTCGGGCATGACAAAAACAAAAGACGGCAGTTTATGTACAGACTCTAATTAAAAAAGTTCCTTATCTTTTATTATCCCGAAATGCTCATAAGCAAGCTTCGTGGCCACCCTGCCGCGGGGTGTTCTTTCTATGAAGCCCTCCTGCAGGAGATACGGCTCATATACGTCTTCAATAGTGTCTTTTTCTTCTCTTATTGAAGACGCCAGTGTTTCGAGCCCTACAGGGCCGCCGCTGTATTTTTCTATTATGGCAAGCAGGAGTTTCCTGTCCATATCATCAAAGCCCATCCTGTCTACCTCCATTGCACCAAGGGCCTCTTTTGCTATATTGATCCCGATTGTACCATCACCCTTTACCTGGGCAAAGTCCCTTGTACGCCGGAGCAGACGGTTTGCAATTCTTGGTGTGCCCCTTGAGCGTGCGGCAATCTCGCAAGCAGCATCCCTTTTTATTTCAGTGCTCAGGATATTTGATGAGCGTATCAATATCTTCTCCAGATCTTCCGGTCTGTAAAAATCGAGCCTGTTGATTATCCCGAAGCGGTCCCTGAGCGGAGAGGTCAGGAGTCCGGTTCTGGTCGTTGCCCCGACAAGAGTGAATTTTGGAAGATTAAGTTTTAATGACCTCGCGCTCGGTCCCTGTCCGATTATTATATCAAGCTGGTAATCTTCCATGGCAGGGTAGAGTATCTCCTCGGCCATTCTCGGCAGCCTGTGGATTTCATCGATAAAGAGGATGTTATTTTCACCGATGTTTGTAAGAATTGCGGCAAGGTCTCCCGGCCTTTCGAGTACCGGGCCTGAAGTTACTTTTATGTCCGCCTCCATTTCAGAAGCGATTATATTGGCGAGGGTTGTCTTGCCCAGCCCCGGCGGCCCGCAGAACAGGACATGGTCAAGAGATTCCTCCCTCTGTCTTGCGGCCTGGATAAATATTTTCAGGTTTTCCTTCAGTTTGTCCTGGCCTACGAATTCTTCAAACGACCGCGGGCGGACACTCAGTTCGAAGTTTATGTCATATTCACCGGCTTCCGGTGTTATACTGCGTTCAGGGATATCATTCATCATTTATTAAGATAGTTTAAAGATTCCTTGATAATCTCTTCAATAACAGATGCATTATTATTTACGGCTGCTTCAACTGCCCTTTCAGCCAGGGCCTTTTTGTAGCCGAGATTTGTGAGCGCGGATACTGCATCCTCGGCAGCAGAGTGTTTTTGTAATGATGGAGTTTCAGCAAGAGACGGAAGTTTTCCCTTTAGCTCAAGTACGAGCCTTGAAGCTGTTTTTTTGCCCAGTCCCGGAATAGTGGTGAGCAGGTACAGGTCTTCATTATGCACTGCTTCAATAAAACGCTCAGCCGGCATACCCGAAAGGATCGTAAGCCCGAGTTTGGGCCCTATGCCGCTTATTCCAATAAGGGTAGTAAACACTTTCCGCTCTTTATCGGAGATAAAACCAAAAAGCTGCAGGGCATCTTCCCTGACATGTGTATATGTATGCAGAAAGACACTCTCTCCCGGTTCCGGTATGTCGGCAAGATTACAGAGCGGAATATTAACGTGGTACCCGACACCGTTTACGTCAATAATTATGCCTTCAGGTTTTTTATTCTGGACAATGCCCTTGAGGGATGCTATCAATTTTTACTCCTCTGTTTGGTGTTTAAATAGGATAGCAGATTCAGAATGATCTTTACCATTTTCTGCACCTGTAGTTTTCCAGCTGGAATCCATGCCGATTAAAAGGGTTCTTTTTTAACTGCGAATAACGAATATCGAACAAGGAATAATGAATGTCGAAGTAATAAAGACATAAAAAAAACTTCTTAATTCGACATTCCTTGTTCGATATTCGTCATTCGTCTTTACTGTATTTTCAACCCGGAAGAATTAACATGACAAATACAAAGCGCAAGCGCGTCTGTAGCATCTTCACTTAACGGGATTTTGGATGGTTTGAGATTCAGAATAATCTTCACCATTTCTTTTACCTGCCGCTTCTCCGCCCTTCCATAACCTGTGAGGGCCATCTTTAATTCAGTCGGATTATACTCAAAGACAGGGATGTTGTTTTCGCCTGCCAGGAGCAGGACAATGCCCCGGACCGAACCGAGGGCAAAGGCGGAGCGGATGCTTTTGTGGTAGAAAATTTTCTCAAGGCATAGCTGCTCCGGCCTGTTCTCATCTATAATGGATTTAAGTGAGTCAAAAAGTTTTTTAAGCCTTTCAGAAAGAGGAGCTTTCCTGTTGAGTTTTATATCTCCTGCTGTCACGTAAACGGGATTATTGGCTGGAGAACCTTTTTTCCCCCCTGTCTCCACAATTCCGTAACCGCAGCATATTGTTCCTGGATCTATGCCTATTATTCGCATTTTTTTAACGACGAATAACGAACACCGAATGTCGAATGTCGAATGTCGAAGTATAACAGGCAACTTCATAATTCGAAATTCGGAGTTCGTTATTCGTCATTCTATTTATTCTGTTTCCATATAATCATCCGGAATATCAAAATTCGCATACACATTCTGCACATCATCGTGGTCTTCGAGGAGGTCCATCAATTTCAGCATTTTGCCGGCGTCTTTGGAATCGAGCTTTACATAGTTCTGGGGGATCATTGTGATTTCTGAAAGATTCATCGGGATCTTTTTTTGTTCAAGGAATTCCTTTACGCTGTTAAAGTCTTCGGGCGCAGTTATAATCTCATAGTTTTCTTCATCAGGTTCATTCTTAAAGTCCTCTGCCCCGGCATCGAGGGCGATTGACATTATTGTGTCCTCGTCACCGGCGGACTTTTCTACAAGGATATAACCCTTTTTATCAAACATCCAGGATACGCACCCTGTCTCTCCCATGTTTCCGTTATGCTTTGTGAGGGTATGTCTGATCTCGCCGACGGTCCGGTTTTTATTGTCGGTCATTACCTCAAGCATAATGGCTACACCGGCAGGTCCATACCCTTCGTATACTGTTTCTTCATAGTTGGCACCCGGGAGATCACCCGTGCCTTTCTGTATTGCCCTTTTGATATTGTCCCCCGGCATATTAAGACCTTTCGCTTTGTCAACTGCCATCCTTAGCCTGGGATTCATTTCCAGGTTTCCGCCGCCTATCCTTGCAGCCACGGTTATCTCTTTTGAAAGTTTTGAAAAGGCCTTCCCCCTTTTTGCATCAACTACAGCCTTTTTATGTTTGATCCCTGCCCACTTTGAATGTCCAGACATGATATTTGCTCCTTTAAAAGAAATTTGCCACAGACTTACATGTAATCAATTTATGGATTGTTTTGTGTAAATTTATTCGTAACTACTCAGGTCTCCCCCTTTGCCAAAGGGGGAGACCTGAGTAGTTACATTTATGCATAAAATTATAAGTGATTGTTTATGTGAAAGGCAATGAAATGACATGTGGGCAATTGGTTTGGCCTCAGACTCAAATATAAAACTTTTTTGCTGCGGATTTTCGCGGATTCTCGCAGATTTTATTTTTGTAAAATATGTATCCGCGTTTATTTGCGCAAATCCGCGGCGGAATAGTTTCTATTTTTATTGTTTTAGTGGCAATTTCATGCTGTGTCAATCAGTAGCTGAGTAGATCGGGTAGAGCCTCAGAATTAAACACAACCAGAGGAAGGGGAATAAATTTTACGTGCGTACCTGAATAAGTCATCTCACCGCAAAAGTCGAGCGTGGCTATCAGGGCATTTTCCGGTTTGTGTGCATCTATAAAGTTTTTGAAACTTTTTGTAAGCTTTGGTGCTTTAAGTCTTGTTGCCTTTATTTCAACGGGGATTATCTTCTCTCCCTCTATAAGAATATAATCTACTTCTGCCCCGGCCTGTGTTCTCCAAAAGCAGGTTGATGACGGGTCCTTTATATGTTTGATTCGCTCGGTAAAGAAAACATTCTCAAAGAGGGCGCCTTTATCAGCCCGTACATCAAATGGCATAAAGTTTCTGACGATAAAGTTTCTTAATCCGGTGTCCATAAAATAAACTTTATGCATTTTGGTTATCTCTTTTCTTTTATTAGTGTAGTAAGGGGGAAGGAGTTTTATGACAAATGTTTCTTCCAGAATCCTTAGATATTTCTCTATGGTAACCCATGCTGTCTGCAGTGTAGCTGATAATTCCTGTTTATTCACAAGGTTCCCTGTCTGAAATGCGAGCAGAGAGACCAAGCGGTTAAATACATCGACCTGTTCAATTCTCAGATAGTCTGTAACATCTTTTTTTACATAACTTGAGAATATCTCGGACAACTCAGTCTCTTTTTTCTTATGCTCCTGTCTGAGATAAACTTTAGGATAACCCCCATAGCTCATGTAATCCATCAGCTCTGATAACAGATGTTCTCCAAATAAACCATGGTACTTGATTATCTCCTCTGTGGAAGTCCTGTTTGATAACAGCTGAGCCGGTACCTGCCTCTTATGACGTACAATTTCATTAAAAGAAAGAGGATATATTCTGAAAACCTTTTTCCTGCCTGTTAAATATTCCTTGACCTTGGCCGTTATCTCGAGGGAAGAAGAGCCTGAGACTATGAGCTTGATATTTAATCCGGCATCATAGATATACTTTAAAAACAGTCCTGCTTCCCGGACCCTCTGTACTTCATCTATAAATACAAATGCCTTGCCCTCGGGAAGATAGGCGCGTATGAATTTAATGAACTCTCCGGGGTTTCTGAAGAGCTTAATAAGGGTCTCATCATCAAGGTTAAAGTAAAATATGGCTTCGGTATTAATTGAACCGGCAAGATCCTCAATTAACTTTTTTATTATCGTGGTTTTGCCGCTCTGGCGGGGGCCAAGTAATACAAGGACGTCCTCATCGTCCATCCATTGGGCGATGTCATCCATAATATTTCGCTTAATGAATCCTTCAACTTTGAAGGACCTGCCATCCCTCCATGGATTCTGTAAGTCAAACGAATCAACCAGTGACATAATACCTCAGATTATCTAAATAGCTATTTATATTATCTGAGGTAAATTATAAAGATAGCGGGTTTGTTTGTCAAGCGATTATTGACCTGAAAAAAAAAAAGTAAAGGCGGTGGGGACAGTCAGGCAAAAAGAAAGAGAGATGAAAATTTGCCGCAGACGCGCAAAGACTAAAGAAGAAATTTAGTTTTCAGTAAAGATCGAGTAAGAATGCTTCGCATGGCTGGATGATTATGTCATCACGTAACAACCTTTCTTCTCCCCGGTAAAGCATAATCCTCTTTGCCTCAGGGTAATCCTGCCCGAAAGATTTCAGCGATCTTAAATCCTTTGAACGTATATTGGCAGTATTTTTTACTTCCAATGCCCAGAATATGTCCTTGCCGTATACAATGAAATCAACTTCATTGCCGGAACTCGTCCGCCAGAAATACAGACGGCAGTCGGGTTTTTTATAATTGATCCATGCCCGAAGATGTTGTGCTGCCAGACCTTCCATGCCCGGACCTGATATTTCTTCAGGCCGGTCAAGCGGGCCGGCCGGCCGCAGTGCTCTGTAAACACCGGTATCAAAAAAATAGAATTTGGGCTGGCTGGACAATACCCTTTTTGCCCTCTTTGAAAAAACAGGTATGCGATAGGAAAGTAACAGGTCTTCCAGTATAGTGATGTAGCTTTCTACTACTTTTCTTTCAATGTGGCACTCTCTGGCAACATTGCTGATGTTTAAAACAGAACCATGAGAGAAACTGATTGCTTCAAGGAAACGGGAGAAATTGCCTATGTTTCTCGTTAATCCTTCCATTTGCACTTCTTCTCTTATGTACAGGTCAATATATGCCTGAAGTGATGATTTGCGGTCACTGCTGGCCATGATTAAGGGAATTAAACCATAATTCAGCGCTTCATCAAGGTTGAAATAGCTGCCGAGTTCTGCGGCCATAAAAGGGTGCATATGTTTCATCAGGGCACGTCCTGCGAGAAGATTCACACCTGTTTTTTTTAGTTTTCTTGCGCTTGAACCGGTTAATACAAACATCAGGCCTTTCTTCTCCTCAATCAGGCTGTGCACTACTCCAAGGAGTTCAGGGATTCTTTGAATTTCATCTATTATGATGACTTTTTTATTGATATTGGCAAAAACTGATTCTCTCAGTCTCTCTGGCCTGGCGTTGTAGCTTCTGTATATATCCGGTTGGAGTAAATCCAGATACAGGGCATCAGGGAAAGCTTCTTTAATAAATGTAGACTTACCCGTACCCCTTGGACCGAATAAAAAGAAGCTCTGGTTTTCAATATTGAAAAATCGACTTAATATTTCCATTTTTGGTCCATATTTGGAGTTAATGTCTCCATATATTAATTGAATAGCCAGTTAATGTCAATGATTGTGAAGCTGAAAAAACTACGTAACTGCGTTAAGGTTATTAAGCCACGAAGACACAAGAAGTAATTACATAATGACAAAGACTTTTTTGCCGCTGATTTTCGCAGATTTACGTGGATTCTTTATCTGTCTTAGTACCGCGATTCATAAGTTCGGTAACGTATTTTTTTCTATGCGGCAGCCCTGAGCAGTTACCCTTACTGTTTAATTCAATCGTACAGGAATTTTCATTTGGATTGTCTATGATGTATAACACGATTGTATTTCAATATTGCCTGTCCATGCCCTGTCTAAAGAGTTTTGCGTAAATCTGTGGCTATAAATTTAGTTAAGCATAAAAAAAGGCGTCCCGAAAATCGGGACGCCCTGAATGATTTGCTTAAGGTCTTAAAAGCTTAGAAGTTGAAAACAATACCCTGTCTTACAGACCATGGATTATCAATGTTGCCGTCGTCTCCTGTTACGTTCTCGTAAAAATCACCGGCCCAGAGATAACCTGCTTCAACATAATACACAAGGTTAGTATCAATTTGATATGTGATCTTTCCATCAAGTTCAACACCAATTTCTGTATCCTCGGTTGTTGTTGGTGAGTCCTCTGCTACTTTCTCAGATGCCTCGAGATAGTAGAGGTCTGCGGAAATCTTTATGTCAGATCCTGCCTTGGCAGAAAGTCCGGCATTAAGATACCAGGTGTTGCTTAAGCCTGTGTTGCTTGCACCTGCTGCTGTTATTACATGCTGGTCATAGAGATAAGTGTAATGCTGGCCTGAACCTATTGAGGTGATAAAACCTTCGAACTCATCGTCATTGGGGTCCTCTATGTTTTCATCACCGCTGCCATAAGCGAATTCACCATGAACGGTAACAGCGCCAACATTTGCTTCAGCGCCAACCATTGCTGCATAACCGCTTAGATCCGTATCAGCATCGCCGTCTTCTATTTCACCTGTCTGAAACTCAACATCTCCATAGATGTTAACAGGACCTGCATCAGCATCAGCTCTCAGACCAATGTTCCACAAGTTCATATTAACTCTTCTGTCACCTTCATCGGCTGAAAAAGCGAAATTGTTATCAACTACATAAGTAACGTCAGCACTGAAGTTTACAGGACCGGCTCCGCCTTCAACTGAAACTACATAAGCATCAGTATCATCAGACAAAGAAGAGCTGCCTTCTTCAAACTTAATTCCGATCAACGAAATCTCAATGGCGTCTGCTGGAGATATCCAGAAGAGGATTGCGTCATCACCAAATTTTGAGTGGTCAAAGAAGAGACCGTTTCCGAGTGCGAGGAGCATGTGACCTGCCTTGAAACCAGCAGGTACTCCAAGGGCGTTATTCTGGTGGGAAATATATGCCTGGCGAACTCGAAGATCGCCTCTCTTGGAATTACTTACCTGGTAGAGTCCAGAGGCACCTTCAGCACCTGTTCCCCACGTCCAACCATCTGATCCATCAAGCTTATCTTCGGTGGAACCATCTGCACTTTCAAGCTCAACAAAAGCCAAAGAATTTGGAGATACAGTGGCTTTCAGGTTTAACCTTACCCTCTGGTTCCAGTGTGCTTCATCGTCTCTCCAATCATCATTTGCTTCAGAGGCTACATCGTTTTCATCGGTATCTCTCAGGTCTGAGTTGTTATCACTGATTTCGCCTCTGATCCTGATGTGACCGCCGAGTGTGATCATTGCTTTACTGGACTTTACAACCTGAGGCTGGTATTCAAACTGGTCTTTTACTTCGTGACGTGCATCTGATGATACTGCGAAAGCGAGAATCATCATTACACTTAATAATGCTACTAAGTACTTTCTCATTCAACTACCTCCTTTTTTTGTTTTTGTTTTAATAACGTACTTATTTATACTGAAAAATCCCTTCCTGATGATTCAGGATGAGGACATTTGTTTTCTTCTCTTCCGATCACCCTCCTTTCGAAATTAAGGTTTATCTTTGATTTATCTATTTTTGAAATTTAGTTTTTCCTGAAATATTAAGCTGAATTTATAACATCAATATATGTGTTTGTCAAGTAAAAAATATTTTATAAACCATTTGTCAGGTAAAACGCTATTTTCTGCATGCTTTATCAGTAGTTAAGCATTAAACTTACCCCAACAATTGAGAAAGAACAATACAAAAGTATTCTTTAATAAAGCAAGAGTCGGGCCAGATGTTTTAGTTGTCAGTTGTCAGTTGTCAGTTGTCAGTTAAAAACTAATTAAAACAACGGGTTGTCTTGTGGCTTGCTGGCTAATTATTATTTATCGGGCATTGCAACAGAAAATCTAAACTCTTAATAATTGTGGTGTTAGCGACATTGTATTGATGTAAAAAGGACTCACTGTAAAAAAAAGGGGGCAGTTGTCAGGGGGCAGGACTATGATTACAGGGAATTGGGTCGGGAAAAGTTTTGGGAAAAAATAATCTTTCGTGTTTTTCCATGAAATAGAAGAACTATATGGAAAAGTGTTTATGGCGCTACCCTGCAAGTGGCTTTAATGCCGTTACCTGCCCCCTGCCCCCTGACAACTGCACCCTTTCTTCTAAATCTTCTCTACATCGGACGCATTAATAGTAAGTGCCACACCCTGCTTCAGGACATCTACAGAGAGCACAAGCAGATGTTTGTCCTGTTTCTTGAGAAGGATGCCTTCGATGCCGCTCAGGGGGCCTTTCACAATCCGGACCATCTGTCCTTCGTTGAGATAGGGGTAAGGGTCAAGGGCCTCCTTGTTTTCTACCAGCTTCTGAAGTGAAATGATCTGTTCATCCGGTATTGTGTCGGGCTGTCCGGGTAATGTGCACAGCATCCTGACAACTCCCTTTACCTTCAGAACGTTCAGCAGGTTGCCTGACTCCTTTGTGGTATGGACAAATACATATCCGGGGAAGAGAGGGAAGGCGATCATTTTTTTTCTGTCCTTCCATTTCCGCTGTTTCTCAACTGTTGGAAGAAATGTTTCCGTACCTTTCATGGTCAGCCTTTCGGTAACCTGGAACTCGTGTCTTGATCTTACGTGTACTGCATACCATTCAGGCTTTAATTCGTTTATGGGGTCCATCTGTTTTCCTATTTATAAAGGGTGCAGTTGTCAGGGGGCAGAGTACAGAAAAACCGGTTTTAATCTTTATTCTTTTCCCTGACAACTGCACCCTGATAACTGCACCCTTTTTTTAACCTGTATACAAGATCATGTTTCCTTACATAATCGGTAACTTTTATCCCGGCCACATCACCTTTTGAAACCCTGCTTACCTGGCTGTGACTAATCTGCATGGAATCAACTGTCTGCTCAAAGTTGGTGGTGTGACCTTTAATATGGATAATATCCCCGAGTTCCAGGCAGCCGCTGATCTCTACGCTTGCGACACCGATTCTGCTGTAATATTTGATTATCTTTCCGGCCAGAGATTCCACATTAATAAAAAGCAGAGTGCTTTGCGTTTTTCTTTAAGCGCTTGCTGCTTTTTCTTCGTTCTTTTCCTTATGAATTTCCGTGATGCTCGTTACAACTATGTTGGCGGCCTTCAGGGCTTTTTGAATGTCCATGGCCTTTGCATCCTGAACTTTTAAAATAAAATTGATATCCATGATAGTCCTCCCTTTAGAATTGATTGATTTTATCAGGAATGAAGTTTTTTTGCTCTGTAATTGCGAAAGGAGATGAAACGTTCTCCTTTCAAGTCTCCCCCTTTGGAAAAGTCGTAGATCCGATCCGGGGGGGATTAAGAGGTATTTTACGAATAATTTCTTTGAAAAATCTCCCCTGGCCCCTCCCGAGTCGGGTCTCACGAGGGTCGATTCGACTTTGCCAAAGAGGGGAATACAGACTGTGTCACAATCATTTGAATTGTAAGTCGCTGTCATTCCGGTAGTCTTTTGAGCCGGAATCCAGAACTGCCACATCATGGATTCCCGATTAACTGACCTCGGGAATGACCGCTTAGATACTTCATTGCTTGTTTTTGGGAGTTTATTTTTGATTAATCAGTTCTGAAAGCGGGACGATTTCTACTTCATTGTTATTTTTGAGAGTCTTTTTCAGAAATTCTATCGTATTTTTTCTAGGGTGTCCCTGGGCCACTGCATAACCTTTTTTGGAGACGATCTTCATCAGTCTTTTCCACTGGGCTTTTATTGCAGCAGGATCATTGCTGTCATCCAGAAATACATCCCGCCGTATTGCCCTGACATTCTCCGACTTGGCAATTTCCAGACCCAAGGATTTTGCAGTTGTAAAACTGTCAAGGAAAAGGAGCTTGCGCTTTTTCAGTTCCAATATCAGGACGTTCATGACTCTCCTGTCTTCCGTAAAAGCAGAACCCATGTGTGTGCTTATGCCTGTTAAATGCGGAATGGAATTCAGGTTCTTTTTTAATGTGTTTATGATTTCCCTTTTTGTCATCTTCAGGTATAATCCGCCGTTCCCCAATTTTAAAGAGCTTTTTGCCTGCAGCGGGATATGTCCGATCACGTCATGCCCGAGCCTGTGTCCTTCTTCTGCGACCCATGCGGAGTAGACTTCCTGGGGGAGGATGGATAGCGTTATCGGGGCATTTATGCTGAGAATATTTTTAGCGGCTTTTTTGTTAGGGCCGAGATCATCTATCACAATTGCTATTTTTGGGAGGCCGGATTCAGGCTCGGGTTTTACAAGAAGCAGGGGTTTGTCTTCCTTTTCAGGTATTACAGAAGGGGCCGGCCTCAGAACTATTTTAGGCCGTGATGTTTTAGTTTTTTTGGGGGGAGTGCTGTCTTTGCCTAAATCCTTGAGTATAAAAAGTGTCCCGGCAACTAGAAGTGCAAGGATAAAAATAATATGCCGGCTGTGTTTTTTTCTCTTTATTCGTTTCCGTGCTTTGGCCATAATAAAAAAAGTTGTCAGGGGGCAGTTGTCAGGGGGCAGAAAGAACAGGTCAGATGGTCTGTTTTGATCTGATTAAACCCACAAGCATGGCTGATATTTCCCTGGTTTCTTTAATCCACTGCTTCCCCGTTACGGGATCGATATATCCTATGTCTATTCCTATATAAATTTGAGTGCGCAGCTCTCCGCAGGAGCCTTTAGCATACTGTAGAAATCTGACACATTCCTTGTTTGATCCTCTTTCTATCCCCTCGGCTATGTTGCTTGGTATTGACAAGCCTGAGCGGGTAATTTGATCCTTAAATCCAAAATCTTTAATTTGGACCAGTTCTTTATAAATATCAGCGCTCAACCGTGCTCCTCTTTTCCACACACCTAAATCCTCAAATTTCATCCTGCCCCCTGTTTTTTCCTGCCCCCTGCCCCCTGACAACTGCCCCCTTCTTTTGAGTTATTTACTCACTCATATCAAATACTTCTACATCCGGAGGTGTTTTGATGACGAATAAAGAATCATCCAGTCCTGAATTAATTTTCAGATTGTCAAGCTCGATCATAACAATATTGCCGTATATGTCAAATATTGTGAACATCTTCAACGGGAAATCATCCGACGCAGTTTCCAGAACAATGGTTTTTATCGAGCCCCTTTTCCTCTTCGGTATAAGCTGCAGGGTATTAGCATCTGTCAGTGAGGCATCAAAATCCTTCCAGATGTTCTCCAGGCTTTCAAGCAGCGCTATCGGTACCTGATTATAAGCTTCTTTTGAGAACTTCATCTTGATAAGCTGGTTCTGTGATTTTTTGTAGATCCGGGTGTCCGTCTTCCTGATCAGTACTTTTTCATCGCGGGGACTCGAATACTCCCACATGACTTTTGCGGGCTTCATAATAAAAAAAGCACCCGTATATTTCTGCTTCTGGTCAAGGTCCTTAATATAACTGTTCTGTGTGAAATTCCCCTGGATATCTTTAATTCCGGCAAGCTTTTTCTGTATCCCTTCAACAATTTCAGTAAGGCGCTCCTGAGACCCGTTGCCTGCTGCGGAAGCAGTAGAGAGTGATGAGTAATGAGTGATGAGTAAAGTGAAAACTAAAAAGAAGAGTGACATGCGAAGCTGTGAATATGTTTTTTCTGAACTCTTAACTCTTAACTCTAAACTCTGTTGTTTCATTGTCTTCTCCTGATCACTTCCCTTGGTTTTCCGGCCTCGCCGGGCGGACCTACGATGCCTTCCTCTTCGAACATGTCCATGATTCGTGCTGCCCTATTATACCCTATTTTCATCCGGCGCTGAATTGATGATATTGACGCCTGTCCAACAGAAAGTACAAAACTTTTTGCTTCTACGTATAACTCGTCTCTGTCTTCATTGTTCGAACTTTCCATTACATCGATCGGCAGATCTTCAAAGAGCGTGTAGTCCGGTCCTTCCTGGGCCTTTATGAAACTGGCTACATCCCTGATTTCCTCTTCACTGACATATGCACCATGGATCCTTTTGATTTTCTTGCCAGGACTGGTGAACAGCATATCACCGTTGCCGAGGAGCTTGTCAGCGCCATAGGTGTCCAGTATTATCCTTGAATCCATTTTTGAGGAGACCTGAAAAGATATCCTTGATGGAAAGTTTGCCTTGATTATTCCTGTGATAACGTCAACGGAAGGCCTCTGGGTAGCGAGCACAAGATGAATGCCTGCAGCACGCGCCATTCCGGCGAGTCGGGCAATTGAATCTTCAACTTCACGCCCGGATGCGAACATAAGGTCTGCAAGCTCATCAATGATGATAACTATATATGGCAGCGGCTCGATTTCATTTTCTTCATCATCCTTCGGCTTTGTACGCAGGGCAGCTTCTATCTTCCTGTTGTATGCATCAATATTTCTTGCCCCGGAATCAGCAAGGAGTCTGTAGCGGCGTTCCATTTCGAATACAAGTTTTTTCAATGCATTGGAGGCCTCTTTCGGCAAAGTGATGACTGGCATCAGCAGGTGGGGGATTTCTTCATATGCGGAGAGTTCGAGCATCTTGGGATCGATCATAAGCATTTTGACTTCTTTGGGTGTGGCACGATACAGGAGGCTCAGGATAATAGTGTTCAGCCCGACGCTTTTTCCTGCTCCGGTAGCGCCTGCTATCAGAAGATGGGGCATTTTGCTTAAATCAGCCATTACCGTAACACCAAAAATATCCTTGCCCAGGGCCAGGGTCAGCTTTGAACTGTTTTTATTAAATGCGTCATTGGATATGATGTCTTTCAGGAAGACGGCCTCTCTGTCTTTGTTCGGGACCTCAATGCCGAGAGTTGATCTCCCGTGTATGGGAGAAATACGGATGCTGCTCGCCTTTAAGGCCATTGCGAGGTCGTCTGCCAGGGACATGATCTTGCTTATCTTGATACCCGGAGCGGGCTCAAATTCAAACATGGTTACGATCGGCCCGGGAGATACATATGTGACCTTGCCTTCTATTGAATAGTCAAGCAGCTTGTTTTCGAGAATGTCGGATCTTTCAATCAGTTCTTCTTTTGATGGTCTTGACTTTGACGGGGGTGCGTCTTTCAGGAGCTCTACTCCCGGAAGTTCATAGTCGCCGGACATTCTTTTTGCTGGCGGAGTACTTCGTTTTTCCTTTGGTTTTGTCCTTATTTCCGGATAGGTAAGGGGAAGCGGTTCCTGTTCAAAGTCCGGCTCCGGTCCATATTTACTTTTATCAGCCTCTTCCATCTCTATATGACGCTGCCTTGTCTCGCGCCTCATCTCTCTCCTTTTTGCGTTCAGTTCAGAGAGGGCCTGGGAACTGTGGGAAATGTTCTTTCTGATACCTTTTACAAAAGAGACAATGGAAAATTTAAAGAGGTACATAATTGAAATAAGAAACAGGGTAACAAATAACAGATAAGAGCCGATTGTTGAAATTATTTTTAAAGAAAGGCTGGTAGAAAAAATCCCGATCGTACCGCCTGAATGATTGCTGAAAGCGAGTGTAATGAGTGAAGATGATGAAAATATCAGCATGACTGACGCACCGATATAAACGGGCAGCTTTCCTTCTGTAGATTTTCCGAAAAGTTTTCTTGTCCCGTAAAAGACCAGTATCGCCGGAATGATATATGAAGCAAAACCTATTGACTGGAGCATGATATCTGAAAGGTTTGCTCCGAAGCTGCCAAGGAGATTCTCTATGTTTGAGTCCTGGCTGTTATATGTGCTGATCGATGGGTCTAAGTGATTGTGACTCACAAGGCTTATAATGATAACGAGACCTGCAATAATAGCCAGGAGTCCCTTGATTTCGTCTTTTATCCTGCTGCTTTTGTCCATGGTTATTTATCCACAGATTACGTGTTGGTCCATAATGAAATTATAATAACAAACGCGAGTAAAAAACGATAATAAGCAAATGACCGCAGGGAATACTTCTGGAGGAAAAGGATCAGGTATTTTATTACAATGTATCCGACTACTGCGGATACCGCAATTCCAGCAATAAATAAATTAATTTCAATATTGTCTGCTCCTATCAGGTTTTTTCCTTCAAGAATGCTTGCTCCTGCAACAGCAGGGGTACCCAGCAGGAAAGAGAACCTTGCAGCATCTGCCCTTTTTATACCCTTCGTGAGGCCGGCAACTATAGTGATCCCTGACCTGGAGACCCCGGGTATAAGGGCAAAGGCCTGGGCAATGCCTATGAATATAGCGCTTTTCATATCTATCTTCTCTATGCTGAAACGGTCAGATTCTGAATAATTCCGCTCTGACAGAATCATCAATACCGAGACGATGCATAGTGTAAAAATAATGATGACAGGGCTTCTGTTCTGTGCGATCCAGTCATGGAGCAGAACACCAATAACACCAGCCGGAAGCGTGGCGAAAAAAAGCTTCCAGATCATGCTGTCCTTTCGTGGAATAGACTTAATGAGTTCTATCCATTCCCTTCTGAAATAAATCAACAGGGCGATCAGTGTTCCGAAATGGAGGGCCACATCAAAGCTGAGGCTGTTTACAACCCCCTGCCAGTCAAAAAACCAGGGAAATATAATCAGGTGCGCTGAACTGCTTACCGGGATGAACTCCGTAAGTCCCTGAAGAATACCGAGTATTATAGCTTCGAACATTTGAGAATTGTAACAGTTTTTTTGCGCTTTCCGCAAAGATATGCAAAGCGTATGGTAGTAAGGTAAATCATGAAAAGTGAAATAATTTTGTCATTCCCGCAGTCTTTTGAGCGGGAATCCAGTTAACCCGGGTCCTGGATTCCCGATCGGGGTCGGGAATGACGAACATATGGCTTTTTAATTCAACCCTGTGCGCTTTGCGCTTTTCACCCTCTTTTGCTAAACTTTTTATCAAATGGAAAATGATTCCGAAAATTCGTCACCTGCTTCTTCTGAAAAGAAAAAGCAGGGCAAAGGTGATTTTGTCCGTTTTCTCGGGGTTGCCAGCACGGTTGGTATTAACATGGTGGCAACGACAGTTATCGGGTTTGCGATTGGATACTGGGTTGTCGACAAATACCTCGGTACATTCCCATGGTTTACAGGCATTTTTCTCCTCCTCGGCATTATCACGGGTTTTAAACATTTATTTAAAATAGCCAGGAAAATGGGGGAGAAAACGAATGACGAATAACCTTATTTATGGAAATCCTTAAAGGAGTATTTAAAAAAAGTTTATTCATTATCCTGCCGGCGGTTGTAATCTCATTTTTTTATGAGGCACCGAAACTGCCGCTCGGGATTTTTCTTGGCTGGCTGTTCGGGATCTTCAACCTGAGGACGCTGACAAGAAATGTTGAAGGTCTGGTCGGGGCAGAGAGGGCCACTGTCAAACTGGTAATTCTTGGCATGTTCCGTCTGCTGGCTTTGTTTGCAGTGATCTTTTTTCTTATATATTATAAGGTCGTCAATGTTTTTGGTCTGCTGTTCGGTTTTACCATTGTATTTATTCTCATTCTTATTGAAGGGGCAAGAGTGAGTAAATTAAAATAATAGGAAATCAAAATAAATTTGTCATTCCCGCAGTTTTTTGAGCGGGAATCCAGAACTTGCTGAAAAGACTGGATTCCCGATTAAGGAGTTCGGGAATGACGGACAGAGACACTGATTTATACACAGACTCTAACTAATAACACAGAATTTTTTTTGAAGGAGCAAAAACATGCGCAGATACAGATCAATGAAAACAATGAAAAAACGTCTTATTGAATTAATTATTGACCGGACCTTTAAATTTACCGAAAAACCGACATTCAAGCTTGCTTCCGGTAAAATGAGCAGTTACTACTTTAACTGCAAACCGACTACCCTGAATTCTGAAGGCATGTATCTTGTGGGCAGCCTCCTGTACGATCTAATAAAAAGCAGGAAGTCCTGGAAGGCCAAAGGTGTGGGCGGTC
>JBDLIC010000031.1:0-27464 GCA_039715075.1 Nitrospirota bacterium | reverse complement strand
TCGATCTCGGGCAAGTTCACGGGAGGCGAGGTAAAAGCAGGGGGCAAGATATATGTAAATTGTGAATTCACAGGCAGGCTGGAAGGAAATGAGATCGAAATCGGTGCTCTTGCCCATATCAGGGGAGAATTATTTTACAAAGAATTTATCACTATCTCCAGAGGTGCAAAAGTTGAAGTACATCTCTGTCGAATGGAGGGAGAGAGTAAAGGAGAAAATAAAACACCGGAGAAAAAGGTCGTAGACATGAAGCCGCCTGTGAAAGAATTGAGCGTAGTGAAATAAGTCTTGCAGTAACATTGAAATGACATGGTGAAAGGCCTCAAGGATGTCTCTCTTTTCACCCGGGTATAGTAGGGTTTTCCTCTTGCGGTAATAAAGTAGAGGCCGTCTTCCTCTGCCAGCATCACATCGGCGAAATATTGACAACACCTCCTACTCAATAAAAATTAGATGCTGAGAGAAAACCTCAACAACACCTATGTATCAATGGTTTTTGATGATTGGAAAATTGAAGATTAACAAACGAAAGCGTGATGCAGGTTTCTTTATTTAATGTTTTTTTCATTACTGCCGATTAAAATAGTGCTATATAGATTAAAAGAGGTAATTAAAGATGAGACATCATGAAGAGATAAAATTGTTCAGCAAGCCTTTTTTATATATTCTTGCAACTGTTGTAGTCATAGGATTATGGATGCAAATAAATGGTGTAAACAATGCAGCTATGGCGATTATATTTGCCGTAATATTTCCTCTCCTTTTTGGACGTCTGCTCATTAAGGTAAGCAATAATGCTCTCCATATCTCCTTTGGATACCTTGGCATTATTAAAAAAGATATTCCACTTTCAGAAATACAGGAAGCGAGAGTAATTGAATATAAGCCTCTCAGACAATTCGGAGGCTGGGGTATCAGGAGCGGAAAATTTGAAGGCAAAAAAACCGGCTGTTATAGTATGAAAGGAAATAGAGGCCTGCTGTTGTCACTTACACATAAAGTAAGAGTGTGTATTTTAAAAACAAATCAGGTTATTATTGGCTGTAATGATCCGGAAAAACTGAAAGTTTCACTCGGCAAAGAAAACTAAGCATTCCCTTGTTTGTATCAGTTGCTAAAGAGTATATAATCACGATAACTTTTTAAGATATATTGAATTATACGCCACCTTCTACACAGAATCTATATATAAATTGTATCAATTATCATGTGGAATCCTTAAGTTATAGAAAAGATGCTAAAAGGCTTATAACTATCAGTTATCTTACATGTTGGGCCATGATTCAAAAACTCAATAATTGAGAATAATCAACGGAATCCAGACAGATTCAAGCCTATTGACTATAGAGAAAAGTGAATAATTATCGGGCTAGACAAATTCTGAGTAGGAAATCATGGTTTTGCTGTTATTGTATATGAAGACAAGCTGGCAAAAAGTCATATCCTGAAAAGAAAAAATATAGAAGCTACAATTTATTTTTCTCTTCTGAAAGTATCCATTCCACGGCATCACTTAAATCCTTAGCCAGATACGAAGCGCTCGTCTCTTTAACAGTGCCTGATGATAATAGAATACCGGTCCCCCCGATTTTTTCTGCCAGCAGAACGTCCGATTCTTTGTCGCCGATTACATAAGAATCCTTTAACTTTATCATATGCTTGATTCTCGCAATGAGGGTCAGCATCGGTTCCGGTTTTCTGCATGCGCAGTTTTCATCGGGATGGTGAGGACAGTAGTAAAAGTCGTCTATTCCCAATTTGTCCTTGAGGTAGAGGTTGGATTTTATTACAAAATCTTTATCAACAATTCCCCTCGCTATCCCGGACTGATTTGTAATGCCGATAAGTTTAAATCCCGAGTCTTTCAGCTTCTGAAGACTCTCCTTTGCTTCCGGGAATATTTCAATTTCATCAAATTTGTTCAAATAATTTTTGTCTTCCATAATAGTGCCGTCCCTGTCGAGGAATGCCGCTTTCTTCTGGGGAAGCATTTCCTTTAACGCGGCAAATACTTCGTCCGCTGTAATCGAAGTCATGCATCTGAGATGTTTTTCAGGACATTCTCTTTTCATGCAGGGGGCACACGGCAGGTTTTTGGAAATGACTTTATGCGGCTGCCCGAAAGGGCCGGTTGCCGCCCTGTTGGTTGAGCCGAATATCGCTATAATCGGCATGAGCAGTGCAGCGGCTATGTGCATGGGGCCGGAATCATTTGATATGAATGTATCGCACTCGGATATTAATGCAGAAAGTTCTCTCAGGCCGGTCTTCCCCGCCATCATCAGTATGCGTCCTCCGTCCTCAGTTGTTTTTGATTCGGCTATTTCTACTATTTCAGTTGCAATCTGGACTTCAGATGGGCCGCCGAAAATAATGACCCTTCCGTTCAGTTCATTAATTATTCTATCTGTCAACCAGGCAAACCTTTCAGCAGGCCATCTTTTTGCGGACCCGAATGTTGCTCCCGGGTTGATCCCGACAAGCGGGGTGTGATTATCAGCGAAGCTGGAGCTGATGGTATTTCTTGCACATTCTCTTTCATCATCAGTTAAATATATGTAAGGCTGAATATCGGATGTCTCAATGCCTGCTGACTGCAGGAGGTCCAGATAATAGTAGAGTTGATGTTTTTTGAGTACATCTTTGTTTAAGGGTACAGTCTTTGTCAGAAGGAAGCCTCTCATGTCCCTCTGATATCCTATTCTTTCAGGAATCCTTGCGAGCCATGTAATAAATGCGGCATCAAAGGCATTCTGGAGCAGTATCGCGATGTCAAATTTTTCCTGCCTTAACTTTTTTGCGAGTTCGAGTTTTCCTGAAAAACTTTCATGGCTTTTTTCATAAAAAATAATTTCATCAATATCACGATTTTCTTTGAATACACCTGAAACCCACGGTTTTATCAGGAGGCTGATGTGCGAACCGGGAAAGGCTTTGCGGACTGATTTTATGGCAGGAATCGTCAGGACAGCATCGCCAATCCAGTTTACTCCGCGTATGAGAATTTTTTTTGGTTGTCCGGACATTATATCACCAAAGGGTCAGTCAGAAAATTATAATAAGAATGTAGTAATGATAGTTATTCCAACATTTATTATAACTATGTACACATTGTTATTTATGGCATAGTGTCTTGTCAAGCAAAAACTGATGCATCTTACTTGTCCTTTTGCCTGCCCGCTGCGTTGCTCCTTTAGTTACATAGCATAGCTATGCGCCTTCAGTCGCGCCTTACAGGCAGACAAAATTACTTCGTAATCTTTACGTCACTTCTTGCTTGACAGGACACTAGCAGTGGCCCGGAGATTTATTTGCCGGATTTTTTACTTTTCTTAGTAGAGTTGTTTACGGTATTGTTGTCCGAATTATTTTCATCCGGTTTTTTATCACCTTTGAGCGCTTCAGAGAATTCTTTCAGTTTTTCATCAACCATAGCGTTGAATGTCCCTTTTGGATAAGTCCCGTCAGCCTTTACTCTGCCTGGTTTCATTCCGGTCAGGATCTCAATGCCGTCTTCGATATTGTCAATAGAATATATACTGAACTTTTTGTCCTTGACAGCATTAATGACCTCTTTATTCAGCATCAGGTTTTTTATATTGCGGGCCGGTATGATCACACCGTGTTCCCTGTTAAGGCCGCCAAGCTTGCAGACCTCAAAAAAACCTTCAATTTTTTCATTTGCTCCGCCAATGGGCTGCACCTGTCCGTGCTGGTTCATCGAACCTGTTATCGCAAACGACTGTTTCAGGGGCACTCCCGATATGCTGCTTAAAAGAGCATAGACTTCAGCACAAGTAGCGCTGTCGCCTTCTATCCCGCCGTAGAGCTGTTCAAATGTAAGGGATGCGGTCAGGCTGAGGGACCTTCTGGATGCATATTTGCCTCCGAGATAGGCGGTAAGTATCATAACTGCTTTTTCATGTATTTTGCCGCTCATCTTGGTTTCCCTCTCAATGTTTACGATGCCGGCCCTTCCCGAATAAGTCCTTGCTGTAATCCTTGACGGCATCCCGAACCTGTAATCTCCAAGGTCCAGCACGGAAAGTCCGTTGATTTGCCCGGTGACCGTACCTTCTGTATCAATAATAATCGTGCCTTCTTCAGTCGCCTCGAGGATTTTCTTTTCCACCTTATTGGAACGATACGTCTTTTCCTCGATGGCCTTTTCTACATCTTCGGCCTTTACAATGCTGTTGTTGTTACGCCTGGCCCAATAATCGGCCTCTCTGAGGATATCAGCGATCTCACTGAATTTGGCTGAAAGTTTATGCTTGTGCTCGGCAAGCCTTGAACTGTATTCAATTACTTTTGCTACTGCATTACGGTCAAAGGACTGCAGGCCCCTTTCCTGGCATTTTGAGCGTACAAAGCTCGCATACTTAAAAGTGTTCTCCTTGTTTCTGTTCATGCGGTTTTCATAATCAGCCTTTACTTTGAACAGTTCCCTGTATTCTTCATCAAGGTTATAAAGCAGGTAATAAAGGCGGGGATTTCCTACAAGAATGATTTTAACATTAAACGGAATCGGTGCAGGTTTCAGCGTAACAGAAGAAACTAAACGATACTGTTCCCAGACATCTTCTACCTTGATTTCCTTTTCCTTGATGGTCCGCTTTAATGAATCGTAGGAAAAAATATTTTTAAGCAGTTCAAGTGCGTCAATAACAAGGTAACCTCCGCTTGCGTCCTGAAGAGAGCCCGGCTTTATCATCGTAAAATCGGTCGTTGCAATGCCATACTGCAGTTTATGTTCGACCCTCCCGAAAAGGTTGTAATATGTAGGGTTGCTCTCAATCACGACAGGGGCCCCTTTTGAATCACGGTTATTTACAAAGACATTAACGGCATATCTGTTGAATGAAGGTTCTGCCTTCTGGGGCTTCATGAATGGAACTGCCGGCGCTGCCTGTTCTTCCTCAGGTTTGAAATCATTAAGGTGTTCAAGGATATCTTCCTTGACCTCTTCGAGATATTGAGGGACATCGGAGTTGCTACTGTACTTTTTCTTTAGCTCTTCAATCCGGTGTCCGATTGAAGTGAGAGTTGCCTGCTGTTCAAGCTCCTTCATCATGTCCTTGATCTTCTTTTCTTCTTCTCTGACGATCCTTATCACATCATCGAGCTTATCCTGAAGCGCCTTTCCGATTTTTTCTACTTTCTTTTTTACTTCAGGTTCGAGACTTTCATATTCTTCTTCACTTAATGCCTCACCTGTCTTTTTGACAGGAACAAGGACCAGTCCGCTGACTGTTTTTCTGAGAGTAAAGTCCTTTTCACCGGCTTCTTTTTCAATGTTCGTAAAGTGTCTTTTTTGTTTCAGCTGAAAGTCCTCAAGGATTTTGACGCGCTGTTTTTCATATTCCTTGGATTCGAAGATCTTGGGGATCTCCTGCTTTAGAATTGAAATGAGTTCATCCATGTCTTTCTGCAGTGTGAGGCCGGTCCCCGGCGGAAGGCTGATGGCACGGGGCATATCCCTATTTTTAAAGTTATAGACATAACACCAGTCATTCGGGGCAGGCTCTTTCTTTGCCTTTTCTTCCAGTATTGTTCTGATCGTGGTCAGCTTTCCTGTCCCGCTTTCACCGAGAATATATATGTTGAATCCATGGCTGTCGATGCCCAGCCCGAATTCCATGGCGCTTATTGCCCTTTTCTGACCGATTGTTTCTTCGAGGAAAGAAATATCATCTGTTGTTTTAAACGGCAGTTCTGACGGCTTGCAGTAGTAACAAAGATTGCTTGTATTAATTTTCTTTAACATTTTTTGACCTCCGGGATTATGAATACAGGATACAGGATACCGATTCAAGATGCAAGATTAATTTAGTATATACGCAGATTACGGAGATTGAACGGAATCAAAGAAACGACTTAACAAAATAAAGATATTTTATTCCTGAATTCCTGATTTTTAAATATTTAGAATAAACAATCTGAGTAATCTGAGTAATCTGCGGATATTAACCCCGTGGGTGGTATTCCTTGTGTACTTTTTTCAGTCGTTCCGGGGTGACCTTGGTGTAGATTTGGGTGGTTGAAATATCCGTGTGTCCAAGCATCTTCTGAAGGGCCCGCAGGTCCGCTCCTCCTTCAAGGAGATGGGTGGCAAAGCAGTGCCTGAGTGTATGCGGGGACATCTCGATTGAGAGCTGTTTTGAATATATCTTGATGATCTGCCATAACCTTTGTCTCGTCATCGGCTTCCCGCCTTTGGCCAGGAAGAGGAATTGACTGTTCCTGTGCTTCAGTATCTCAGGTCTGGATTCTTCTATATAATTTTTTATTGTTATCAAAGTCTGTTCATTAATGGGCACAATCCTCTCTTTTGAACCTTTACCTCTGATCGTGATAAATCCTGCCTCAAAATTTATATCTCCCATTTTTATATTTATTGTCTCACTTACTCTCAGGCCGGAAGAGTATATGATTTCAAGTATGGCCCTGTCACGTAAAGAGAGGTTCTTTCCTTCCGGTTGTTTCAGAAGTCCGGATACTGCCTCGGCCCCAATAACCCTCGGTATCCGTTTCCATCCTTTTGGAGTTGAAAGATTTTCAATCGGGTCTTCAGAGATTAATCCTTCAAGAAGCATGAATTTACATAATCCTCTGAGAGCAGCTATGTTTCTTGCAAGTGTGTTTGCCTGGTTGCCGGAATCACGAAGATGATTAAGGAACGAGGTGATGTCGCTCCTTATGAAGCCGGTTATTTTTTTTTCGTTCTGAGAAAGGTAGTCTGTAAATTTTGTGATATCTCTTCTGTAGGCTTCCAGTGTGTTTAAGGAAAGGCCTTTTTCGACAGTAAGATAATTAAGGTATCTTTCGAGTGGATCAATCATTATTTTCAGAATACAGGATTCAGTATGTATGTTGCAAGACAAATTCAGAAGACAAAAGACAGGTATCAGGGGGCAGGAGTCAGGAGTCAGAATGAAAAGATTTGTTAATTTGTGTGTTAAGATGTGACTGTAAATTACAGAGTGTTATTCTGTATTCTGCACCCTGCACCCTGAGTCCTGCACCCTTCCATCCCCCTTCCATAAAACTGCTGAATAATGTTTCAGTATATTGAATATCTAAATATGCACTATAAATAGTGTTTGAGTTGTCGCTGAACCACAAAATATAGTGGGTATAAAAAATACTTATTTTTTCCTTGACAAGTATTTATTACAAACCTATACTGATAATGTGGTATAAAGTGGTAGAAAGTGGAGGAGAGATGCCGGGTTTTTCTGGAAAACATTACAACTCACTGGATCCAAAGGGCAGGTTAATTGTTCCTGCTCCGTTTCGTGAGGTCCTCTCCACAAATCACTCATCAAAGTTAATTATAACAAATGAGGTGTTTGACCGCTGTCTGTCTGCTTATCCGGTTGATGAATGGCAGAGATTGATCGAAAAGGTGAACCAGATGCCTCAGACCTCTGATGCAGTGAAATATTTCATGCGGAGGGTGATCGGCTCGGCAATAGAATGTGAGATTGACAAGCAGGGGCGCGTACTGGTTTCTGCGGCGCTCAGGACTGACGCTGCACTGGACAGTGAGGTTGTCCTGCTTGGCCTTGGCAGCAGGATCGAGATATGGAACAGGAATGAATTTGAAGGTGTGGCTGATCCATTGAAAATTGATAAAAAGGCATTTAAAGAGGAATTTGTAAACCTTGGATTGTGATATGCGCGTGACTGAAAAAA
This sequence comes from Nitrospirota bacterium, assembly GCA_039715075.1. GTDB lineage: Bacteria > Nitrospirota > Thermodesulfovibrionia > UBA6902 > UBA6902 > JBDLIC01. The sequence continues at coordinate 19,766 of JBDLIC010000031.1, read as the reverse complement.
AGGGAAACATGAAAAAGATAATGTCTGGCAAAATCACAGTCTGCCGGAATTCAGGAAATTCGGGATTCCTTTTTCAGCAGGTTAAATGGAGGTAGTCCATGTTCCGGTTATGCAGGAAGAGGTGCTGGAAGCTTTGAAGATCAAGGACAATGGTGTCTATATTGATGCAACGGTCGGCCTTGGGGGGCATTCCAAAAATATTCTTAACCATGCAGGGGGATGTACGTTGATCGGGATTGACAGAGACGATAAGGCGCTTGAGATTGCAAAGGAGCGGTTAACAGGCTTTGAAAATGTTCATTTTGTGAGGGAAAGCTTTTCAAATATCAAGTCTGTTGCGGAGGACCTTGGTTATGACAGGGTTAATGGCATTCTCCTTGATATAGGTGTTTCCATGCTTCACCTGAAGTCGGAAGACCGGGGGTTCAGCTTTCTCAGTGATGATTTTCTTGACATGAGAATGGACAGTAGGCAGGACCTTACTGCAGAGAAGATTGTTAACAGGTACAGGGAAAAAGAACTTGCTGACATAATATGGCGTTACGGCGATGAGAGGTTTAGCAGGAGAATAGCAAAAGCAATAGTGTACACTCGTCAAAAAAAACCGGTTAAATCGTGTAAAGAGCTGGCCGGGATAATCGAGAGGGCAGTCAGAAGAAGGGGCAGAATACACCCAGCAACCAGGACCTTTCAGGCTCTCAGGATAGAGGTCAATAAGGAACTTGATGAGCTTACGGCAGTGATCGATGCTGCGCCTGACATTCTCGCAAGAGAAGGCAGGCTTTGCGTGATTTCATACCATTCACTGGAAGACAGGATTGTGAAAAACTCTTTTAAGGCGTTGGCAAAGGAAGGGCTATTCAAGATTATCACAAAGAAACCGCTGGTTCCCGGCCGGCAGGAACAGATAACAAACCCTTCTTCCAGAAGCGCAAAAATGAGGGTTGGGGAGAAGATATGATAAACAGAAGAGCTAAAAACAGTAATAAAAGAGGCGTGGTTCTCAAGCTGGTATTATTCCTTTATATAAGTGTCTGCCTCTTTTCAATCGTATCACTCCGGGCCGCAATATTTAACCTTGAGTATGAACTCGGCAAGCTGGAAAAATTCCGGACGGCCCTTATCAGTGAAAGAGAAGTTACTGTGGCACAGAGGGCGAATTTTTTCTCCACAGAGAGAATTGAAAAAGTTGCGATAAAACGTCTTGGTATGAGATTGCCGGAAAGGGAAAATTTTTTTCTTGTCAGAAGGACTGTTGCAGCAGGTCCTTACAGGGCCTCAATCAACAGGGACTGACGGGGTTTCTTAAAAGGGATGATGAGGTGATCTATGAAATTTATTGTTCTCTGGGATGAGGAGTAAAGGCGTCTGAATAAGTCTGCGAAGGAAATTTAACAGTATTGAGTAAAAATTAATATGGCAAGAAGAAGACAGAGAGTTGAGATGAAAAAACTCTGGGATGAAGATCCCAGGAAAATCCCCTTTGAGAAAAGCAAAAAAAGGGCTTTAATTCTGACAACAATCATCTTCTTTTGTTTTGGGGTCATTTTCTTCCGGCTGGTCGATCTTATGGTTATTGATCATGAAAAATTGTCGGGCCGGGCAGCAATGCAGTACGCCCATAAAAAGACGCTGACATCACAGAGGGGCATTATCTGGGACAGAAGGTTGAGAGAGATGGCCACAAATATAGAATCAGAAACACTGTATGCTAATCCCCTGAAAGTCAGTGACACGAGAAATTTCTCCAGAGACCTTGCGTCACTTACAAGAATTTCATACAAGAAAATAAACAGGACGCTCATGGCGAACAGCAATAAAAAATATATAACGCTTGTCCGTAAAATGGATGTCAGTACATCTGGCAGGGTCAACCTGATGATAGAAAAGATGGGTTACAGCGGGCTGGGATTTTTTTCAGAGGCAAAAAGGTATTATCCGAAAGGCGGTACGGCATCGCATCTGCTCGGCATTACAAATATAGACAATGAGGGAATTGCAGGGCTCGAACTCATGTATGATGAGTATCTGAAGGGCGAGGTGAAAAGGGTTGATGTTGATACAGATGCGCTGGGGAACAGGCTTTCGGGTGAAATTAAGGAAGTTACTCCAGGGGATAATCTTCTGCTTACCATAGATGAGGGACTTCAGTATATCGTTGAGAGAGAATTAACAAAAGCTGCCGAAGAGTGGAAGGCAGAATCTGCGGTTGCGATTATGATGGACCCTGTGACAGGTGAAATACTGGCAATGGCAAACAGACCGACTTTTGATCCTAACCTTGCAGGCAAGTCAAAGGTTAGAGTGAGGCGCAACAGGGCAATTACTGATCTCTTTGAGCCGGGCTCAACTCTGAAAGCGGTCCTTGCTGCAGCGGCACTTGACGAGGGAGTTGTTGAGCTGGATGATGAGTTTGACGTATCTGATGGGTACATTAAAGTCGGCGGAAAGAGGGTCCGTGATGTTCACAAGCATGAAACCCTTATCTTCCAGGAGGTCATTCAAAAGTCATCCAATGTTGGTGCCGTACAGATAGGACTTGAGCTTGGAAAAGAAAAATATTACAAGTATATCAGGAAATTCGGTTTTGGAGAGAAGACAGGCATTGATTTTCCCGGAGAGGTAAGAGGTATTCTCAGGAAGACAAAGGACTGGTCGGGTACATCAATTGCCGCCCTGTCAATAGGACAGGAAATTGGCGTTACCCCCTTGCAGATATTAAATGCATATGCCGTAATCGCAAATGGCGGCCTGTTGATGAAACCGTATATTGTATCCGATATAATTTCCTCTTCCGGTAAGTCAGTGAAGAGTATGTCCCCAACCATAAAAAGACGCGTAATTTCGAAAAGGACCGCTGCAGAAATAGGAGATATTCTGAAGACTGTTGTTGAAGAAGGGGGTACGGCGACAAAGGCATATGTAAAGGGGAATCTGGTTGCCGGGAAAACAGGTACGGCCCAGATCTTTGACCATAAAGCAGGGCGTTATTCCAGGAAGAAATATGTAAGTTCATTTGTCGGTTTTGCTCCGGCAGATAATCCTGAAATTGCGCTTATAGTCGTAATATATGAACCGGAGGGGGGCTCCTATGGAGGGGTGGTTGCTGCTCCGGTATTCAGGAATATTATAGAACACACATTTGCGTACCTTGATGTTCCGATGGAAAGTGACGAAAATCAGATTCTTCTTGTAAGCAGGTCCCGTTAGGGTGGAGGGTGTGCTTACAGCCGGTGCGTAACGGTCTGGACATTAAAGGGAATAATTGGAATAGATGTTGAAAGCGGTTTCTTATAACAGGATAAATGACAATACAGGAGCTTTTAAAAGGTCTGAAAGTAACAGGAAAAGATGGACCTCTGAATACAGAAATAAAAGGGATTGCCTATGATTCAAGACTAATTGGCAGGGATTTTCTGTTCGTGGCCATTAAGGGATTTTCCGTTGATGGTCATGACTATATAAAGGATGCAGTAAGCAGGGGGGCTGCTGCTGTGATTGCAGAACGTACAGTAGGAGTAAAAGATATGGTTCAGGACAGCATTGCGTATATAGAGGTTCCTGACAGCAGAGAAGCTCTTGCCCTCACTTCAACTGCTTTTTACGGACATCCATCTGAAAAATTATCACTGGTAGGTATTACCGGTACGAACGGTAAGACCACAACAAGTTTTATTACAAGGAGCATTATTCATGCCGGAGGAAGTAATGCCGGTTTGCTGGGATCAATACTATATATGACAGGGGAAAGTACAACTTCAGCTTCTAACACAACGCCGGAGTCTCTGGACCTGCAGAGGTACCTGAGTGATATGGTAGGCAATGATATGAAATATGCTGTTCTGGAGGTTTCTTCCCATGCCCTTTCCCTTAAAAGGGTTGAGGGCTGTCAGTTCGATGTTGCCGCATATACGAATTTTTCCAGGGACCATCTGGATTTTCATCATACAATGGATGAATACTTTACAGCCAAATGCAGAATATTTGATCTTATGGGCCCCGGAGGAACAGCTGTTTTAAACTGGGATGATCCCGGAATCCGCGGAGTTGCAGAGAAGTTAAATTGCAATGTTATTACCTGCGGTACTGAAGAAGGGGCCATGTTCAGGGCGGAGAATATTAAGGAAGAGGGAAGTCAGAAGTCAGAAGTCAGAAATCAGAAGTCAGATAACAGAACTGCTATACCGTCTGGAGTTTCTTTTGATATAAGGACGCCTGGCAGCAGATTTAGAGTAGATTCCAAATTTCTTGGGAAATTTAATGTTTATAACATTTTGATGTCTGCCGGGATAGCTCATGCCCTTGGATTCAGTGATGAAATTATTCAGCAGGGAATACGGGATGCTGAACCTGTTGAGGGGCGTTTTGAAAACATTGATGAAGGACAGGATTTTCTCTGTATAGTTGATTTTGCACATACAGATGATGCACTGAAAAAAAGTCTGCAGGAAGCAAGGGCAATCACTCAAGGTAAGGTTATTACTGTTTTTGGTTGCGGCGGCGACAGGGACAGAACAAAGAGACCTCTTATGGGTGCCGTTGCATCTGAGATGAGTGATATTGTCTTTGTCACCTCGGACAATCCCCGTTCTGAGGATCCCGGCGAGATAATCAGAGATACTGTTAAGGGGATGAAAAAGAATAATTATTCAGAACAGCCTGACAGAGAACAGGCCATAATGGAGGCCCTTTCTGTAACCGGAAAAGGAGACACCCTTATAGTCGCAGGAAAAGGGCATGAACATTATCAGGAAATAAAAGGAGAAAGATACCCTTTCAGTGACAGGGAGATTTTAAGAAGGGAAATAAAAAAGAGGTTAGCGATCAGCCGTCAGGAAAAGGCTGAAAGCTGACAGCTGATGGCTGATAGCTAATTATTAATATGCCTGCAATAACACTTGAAGAAATTATAAAGGCAACGGGCGGCAAGTCCTTATCGAAGAACTCCGGGACTTTTAACGGGGTTTCGATTGACTCACGTTCTATAGCAGAGGACGAAATATTCTTTGCAATAATGGGTGAGAAGTTTGACGGACATGATTTTCTTGAGAACGCCCTTTCGAAGAGCGGCGGGGCTGTTGTACATTCAGAACCCGGAACAATCCCGAAGGACAAGGTGATTGTTCGTGTGAATGATACTCTCACGTCCCTTCAGGACCTGGCCCATTTTTTAAGAAAGAGACAGAATGTCCCTGTGATCGCTGTTACAGGAAGTAACGGCAAAACAACAACAAAAGAAATGATCTATGAGGTATTGTCAAGAAAATTCAGGACTCTGAAAAACGAGGGCAACCTGAACAATCATATAGGTCTTCCGCTGAGCCTTCTGAAAATGAAGACTGATGATGAAATCATAGTCCTTGAAATGGGAATGAACGCACTGGGAGAAATAAGGAGGTTATGCGAGATTGCCCTTCCAAGTTACGGTGTGATAACTAATATCGGTTCTGCACATATAGGCCGTCTGGGTAGCCTGGAAGCGATAAGGACTGCCAAGCTTGAAATTCTGCAGGGACTGAATGTTGCAGCAGTCAATGCTGATGACGATTATTTAATGGAGGGAGTAAAGGCAGCAGAGGATTTTAACGGACAGATAATCACCTTTTCGGTCAACAGTGATTCGGATGTAACTGCACGGGATGTCCTGGTCACGGAGAAGGGGAGCAGTTATACTCTGGAAATCAGGGGTCATGAAAGTATACTGGTAAATCTGGGTGTCCATGGTTTGTTTAATGTATACAATTCGCTTGCGGCTGCCGCCGTATGTTCGTCACTGGGAGTGGGGGCTGAGGAGATTAAATCCGCCCTCGAGTCGTACAAGCCTTTTTCCATGAGATTTGAATTGATCAGGACAGACGGTATTACGGTAATAAATGATTCATATAATGCTAATCCCTCATCAATGGAGGAATCATTAAAAGAGGCGTTCCGCATGAGTGATAAGGGAAGGATAGTAGCTGTACTTGGAGATATGGGTGAGCTTGATGCGTTCTCGGAAATTGAGCACAGGGCTGTTGGCCGCATTGTGTCTGAAATGGAAATTGATGTTTTTATAGCGGTCGGAGAAATGATGAATCTTGCAGCAGACGAAAGCCGGAAAAGAAGAAGGCAAAATCCAAAGCCGGAAGTGAAAACGTATAACAATATTGATGAAGCGGGAAAAGATATTGCAAATGTCCTTAAAAAGGATGATACCGTCCTGATTAAGGGTTCTCGTCTTATGTCAATGGAAAAAATTATCGGGAGCATAATAAATGCTGTATAAACTGTTTTATTCTTTTCATGAAGTGTATTCGCCGTTTAATGTTTTCAGGTATATAACCTTCAGGACTACACTTGCCGTTATCACGGCATTGCTCATAACCTTTATCATGGCCCCGTGGGTAATAAGAAAGCTGAAAAAGCTAAGTATGACCCAGCATATCAGGGGTGACGGTCCGAAGAGCCATCTTGACAAGAGAGGGACCCCGACAATGGGCGGCATCCTTATTATTTTATCAGTGGTCATCAGTACTCTTATGTGGGCTGATCTGAGTAATAAATTTATATTGATAATGCTTACTGCAATATCGGGGTTTGGCATGATCGGGTTTGCGGATGATTATTTAAAGGCGATTAAGAAGAACTCGAAGGGGCTGAAAGGGTGGTACAAGTTCGGTATACAGATCGTTCTTGCCATGATGATCGGGCTTCTCTTTTACCATAATCCGAATGATTTGCATATTGCGAAGCTCAGTATACCTTTTTTCAAGAAATGGCTGGTAGACCTCGGCTGGTTTTATATCCCCTTTTCCATTCTTGTGATAGTCGGTTCTTCAAACGCAGTCAACCTGACCGATGGTATTGACGGTCTCGCGATAGGGCTTGTAGGGATTGCATGCCTTGCAAACGGCGCGCTTGTTTACATATCGGGGAACTTCCGTATTTCAGAATATCTGCATGTCCTGTACCTGCCGGGGACTGGAGAGCTTACTGTTTTTTGCGGTGCGATGTTCGGTGCTGCACTCGGTTTTCTCTGGTATAACAGTTATCCGGCGGAAATATTTATGGGGGATGTAGGTTCACTCGGCCTCGGAGGCGCCCTCGGGACGCTGGCAGTAATTACCAAACAGGAAATAGTCCTTGCTGTTGTAGGAGGTATTTTTGTTATCGAAACGTTCTCGGTAATCATACAGGTTGGGGCATTCAAACTTACGGGCAAGAGGGTTTTTAAGATGGCGCCTATTCATCATCACTTTGAAGAGAAAGGGTGGCCGGAACCAAAAGTAATTGTGAGATTCTGGATAGTGGGGATTATACTTGCGCTTTTAAGTCTGACGACTTTGAAAGTCAGATAAATATATGTCCTGATTCGTCGGACGTCGAACGACGGAAAACGGATATCAGGCAGCGGACCTATGATACAGGTGAAAAAAAAGGAACATATAATCACTACATTTAAGAACAAGCGCATCCTTGTAGTTGGACTTGCAAGGAGCGGAACGGGTGCGGCCAACCTTCTTGCGTCCATAGGTGCACATGTAACGGTAACGGACAAAAAACCGATGAGTACCCTGCAGCAGAGTATAAAAAGGCTTGTGCCGTCCGTTAAGGTTGTTGAATACAGTGAGGCCGGGGAGGTCTTTGATGGAACGGACATAATTGTCATAAGCCCCGGCATACCGCTGGATATTCCTCTACTGGTAAAGGCAGCAGATATGAACATACCCATAATCGGGGAACTTGAACTTACCTACCAAGCGGTTGCGGGGTGTGAGTTACGGAAGAGCAGCACTAAAGGAGAATTTCGTAACACTCATCCCGCAGCTCCTCACTTTATAGGGGTGACCGGAACAAATGGCAAATCGACTGTAGTTACCTTGATTGATCTTATGATGAAAGAGTCACGTTACAGGGTTTTAACGGGTGGAAATATCGGAAATGCCCTGTCAGAGGAAGTATTAAAGACAGTGGGCAGGGGGCAGGGGCCAGGGGGCAGGAAAGACAGCACATCGCTCTTGTCACTTGACTTTATAGTTGCCGAGATATCGAGTTTTCAACTTGAGACAATAAATAAATTCAGACCAAAAATCGCTGCTATCCTTAATCTTTCACCTGATCATCTTGACAGGTATGAAAGTATGAATGATTACACTGCTGCAAAGGCCAGGATTTTCGAAAACCAGACTGACCAGGACTGTCTTGTGATTAATGCGGACGATCCGGCAGCAATGGAATTGTACAATGAAAAATGCGGGGACAGCGGCGGTACGCCGGAGATATTTTTCTTCAGCCGCAATAAGAAGGTAAAGGGTGTCTATGCCAGGGGGGGGGTTCTTTATTGCAATCTGCATCATTTAGCTGATTTTCCATTTGTTTCGGTTGAAGAAATAAAAATCAGCGGCGTGCATAACCTTGAAAATGCAATGGCGGCTGCACTGGTTTCAATGATTTCCGGATGCTCATGCGAGGCTGTCAGGAGTGTGCTGCAGAAATTTGCGGGGCTTGAGCACAGACTGGAAGTCTTTGAGGAGATGAACGGGGTGAAATTTATTAATGATTCAAAGGGGACAAATGTAGGAGCTGTTGCAAAGTCTCTGGAGGGTCTGGACAATGTGCTTCTGATAATGGGCGGTATTGATAAGGGGAGTGATTTCACTTTGCTGAGGGAACCGGTAAGGGAAAAGGTGAAGTTATTAATTCTGCTGGGAGAGGCAAAGGAAAAGATTGCTCATGCACTTGAAGGTGCGGCGGAAATACAAATGGTTGAAGATCTTACCGGTGCAACTGAGCTTTCAATGAAAAGGGCTGCAGGAGGTGATGTTGTATTGCTGTCACCGGGATGCGCCAGTTTTGATATGTTTAAAGATTTTGAGGACCGGGGGAAAAAATTCAAGGAAGCGGTTAAAGGACTGTTAAAGAGATAACGGCAGATAATTATGTATTTATATACTAAAGACACACGCAGTATCATTATATCGGTTATGGCACTTTCAGGCATAGGGGTACTGATGGTTTACAGCTCAACGGCTCTCATGTCCATGAGAGAATTTGGAGGGAGTTTTCATTATCTGTTTAAGCACTTTTTTACGGTTATTGCGGGGATGACAACAATGGCGGTCCTGGCAAATACAGACTACCAGAGAATCAGGCCCATGATTTACATACTGCTGGGAGTCTCACTGCTGTTATTAATCCTGGTATTTCTGCCGGGGATAGGTGTAACTGCAAACGGTGCAAGGAGATGGCTCAGATTATGGCCTACCACGTTTCAGCCATCAGAACTTGTGAAAATAGTTGTGGTCATCTTTCTTGCGGACTATATGGATAAAAACATTAACAGAATGAAAGATTTTCGTTATGGAATTTTAATACCCGCAGGAGTGACGATCGGTTTTCAGAGCATCATTATTGTTCAGCCGGATTTTGGGGCCGTGATGAGCCTCGGAATTTTAACGCTTGTGCTTTTAGTTTTAGGAGGCGCAAGATTAAAACATATAGGCATGTTAATACTTATTTCAATGCCTGCCATTTATGTTCTTATTACATCTTCTGCATACAGGATGAAGAGGATAATGTCCTTTGTCGATCCCTTTAAAGATCCTTTTGACAGCGGATTTCAGCTTGTGCAGTCTTTGATTGCTTTTGGCAGTGGAAGTTTTTTTGGGGTCGGTCTTGGGGGCAGTAAACAGAAACTGCATTTTCTCCCGGAGGTACATACCGACTTTATTTTCTCCCTGATCGGAGAAGAACTGGGACTGTTCGGAGTAATTTCTGTCCTCGGTCTTTTCCTGTGGCTTTTTATCCAGGGAATAAGGGTCTCCCGGCGGACCTGCGACCCGTTCAGTTATTTCCTGACAATGGGGCTGACAATGATGATAGGGATCCAGGCGATAATCAACATTGCGGTTACCACGGGACTGATGCCCACCAAAGGACTGCCTCTGCCTTTTATCAGCTATGGCGGTTCTGCGCTTCTGATTAATATGGCGGCGGTAGGGATTTTAATAAATATATCCATCAAAAATAAAAAGAAAATATCTGAAAGTGCAGGACATATGAACGGCTTGTTGGACCGTTCATCCCTGGTAAGAAGGCGGAGATGAATATTGTTATCGCAGGCGGCGGCACAGGCGGACATCTTTTTCCTGCATTGGCTGTAGCCGGAGAGTTAAAGAAAACTCTGGATGATGTAAAGATCACCTTTGTCGGTACAGTCAGAGGTATTGAGGCGAAGATAGTGCCGAGGGAAGGGTACGACGTAAGATTTATTAGATCTGAGGGTCTTGTGGGTAAAAGTGTTTACAGGACTGCCAGGTCAATTTTCAAGATACCTTTGTCATTGAAAGATTCCCGCACGATACTAAAAGAACTCAGTCCGGACCTGGTTTTCGGAGTTGGCGGATACAGTTCAGGACCGGTGCTTTTGTGTGCAAAACTGATGGGTATTCCGACAATAGTACATGAACAGAACAGTCTTCCGGGTTTTGCAAACAGGGTCCTCGGAAAGTTTGTAGACATTGTAGCGGTTACTTACCATGAGAGTATTGACTGGTTTCCGAAAGAGAAAACGTATTTAACCGGTAATCCGGTGAGGGCAGAGATATTAGAGGGGAACAGGGAAAGGGGCTGCAGGACTTTTAGTCTTGACGGGAATCTCTTTACCATATTTGTGTTTGGCGGAAGCGCCGGAGCAACACATATTAACAAGGCGGTCGGAGAGGCCCTTGTATATCTGGAGCCATTCAGGGAGAGTATCCAGTTTTTGCACCAGACAGGGGAAAGGGACTGTAATGCTGTAGCGGACCTGTACCGTGCAAGGGAATTTAAAGGCACAGTAGTTCCATTCGCATATGAGATGTCAGATGCGTATGAAGTGGCTGACCTGATTATTTCACGGGCAGGAGCAACCACTCTGGCAGAATTGACTGCGACCGGGAAGGCCGCCATACTTGTGCCGTACCCGTATGCAGCAGGCAACCATCAGGAAATCAATGCGAGGAAGTTATGGGACATTGGTGCGGCCCAGATGATCCTTGACAGGGACCTGAACGGAAAAACTCTGTCAGATCTTATTAAGCAGATGATTGAAGACAGGGATCTCATAAAAGAAATGGAGCGGACAAGCAAGTCCCTCGGGAGTCCTGATGCGACAAGAAGAGTCGTTGAGCTGGTAGAGGGGCTTTTAAAAAAAAAATTCAGAACAGAGAACACTGAACTCAGAGCACAGACATAAGATGATCTGATAAACGAATAGGTTAAATTATTGTGAAATATGTATAAAAGATTCGAAAAAGTTCATTTTATAGGTATAGGAGGTGTCGGTATGAGCGGTATAGCCGAGGTTCTGAATAATCTTGGCTATGAAGTCGACGGCTCTGACCTTAAGGAGTCTGAAACCACAAAGAGGTTAAGAGAGTTTGGCATAAACATTAACATTGGCCATAAGGCAGAAAATGTTAAAAAAGCCGATGTGGTAGTCATTTCTTCTGCTGTCGACCCAGCTAACCCGGAAATGCAGGCTGCAAGAAAAATGTCTATCCCTGTCATTCCCCGGGCGGAAATGCTTGCGGAACTTGCGAGGCTGAAATATGCCGTGCTGGTTGCGGGTGCGCATGGAAAGACGACAACGACATCATTAATCGCAAGTCTGCTTGGAGAAGGGAAGCTTGACCCGACGGTTGTAATAGGAGGCAAGCTGAAGGGGATAGGGAGTAACGCAAAAATCGGCTGGGGTGAATTCCTTGTGGCTGAAGCAGATGAGAGTGACGGCTCGTTTCTTAAGCTTTCTCCTACGATATCGGTCGTTACAAACATTGACAGGGAACATCTGGATTTTTATAAAGACATAAATGAGATAAAGGAGGCCTTTCTCTCGTTTATTAACAAGGTCCCGTTTTATGGGCTCTCAATACTGTGCGGTGATAATGAATATATAAAGGAGCTTTTGCCGAAGATACAGAGAAGGTTTATTACATACGGGATCGGTGAGGATATGGACCTGGTAGCAAAAAATATCAGTATCGACGGCATGAAATCAACCTTTGAAGCGGTATTAAACGGTAAGTCACTCGGTATTTTTGAGGTCCCTCTTATCGGTGCCCACAATATAAGTAATTGTCTTGCTGCCATAGCCGTTGCAAATGAACTGAAGGTCAACATGGACATTATCAGGGATTCCCTCAGGAATTTCAGTGGAGTGCATAGAAGATTTGAATTGAAAGGTACGGTTTCAGGAATCAACGTGATTGATGATTATGGACATCATCCAACGGAAATAACAGCAACTTTAAGGGCGGTCCGGGAATCAATTAAGTGCAGCCCCGGAAATAGCAGTTCCGGAGGGAAACAGGAGAAGAAGGGAAGGCTGGTCGTGCTTTTTCAGCCGCACCGGTATACGAGGACAAGAGACCTGCTCAATGAATTTATTGATGCTTTTACGGATGCAGACAAAGTAGTGCTGATGGACATATATCCGGCTGGCGAGAAGCCGCTGCCAGGGGTCAATTCAGAACTTCTTTTTAAAGGTATAGCTGATACGGGAAAGGAAATTGAATACATTCAGGGCAGAAATGAAATTCTGGATTATCTCGAGAATGAATTGAAGAACGAAGACATTTTATTGACTCTTGGCGCAGGGGATGTATGGAAGCTGGGTGAGGAGTTTCTGGAAAAGAGAAGTTCGTAGGGGCGTATGGCAATACGTCCCTACGGTAAAAAGATTTATAAATGAATACGATTGAAATGCAGGATTTAAAAACAGAAATTAAAAATATATTTGATGGTGAGGTGATGTTTGATGAGCCGATGTCTCAGCATACATCACTGAAGATAGGAGGGCCGGTCGAGGTTATGGTGTTTCCGGAAGACCCTTTGTCTTTGAAAAAAGTAGTGGTTGCTGCCGTGAGAGAAAGTATTCCTTATTTTGTTTTCGGGGGCGGCACAAACCTTCTGGTTGAAGATGGAGGGATCAGCGGTATTGCGATATCTCTGAAAAAATTCAGAAGCATCGAGTTTATGAAGGAAACCGATGACAGTAAGGCTGTTCTTTATACGGGCTCAGGGGTGCCGCTTGCAATGCTTGTGAATTTTGCTGCGAAAAACGGACTGTCCGGCATTGAGGCACTCGCCGGAATCCCGGGATATATTGGTGGAGCTGTCTCTATGAACGCGGGTTCTTTTGGTGTGGAGATAAAGGATGTGATAGCCTCTGTCGCTATAATGGATAATCGCGGAGAGATCATAATTCTGAACAGAGACGAAATAGTTTTTTCTTACAGGGATTCAGACTTCCCCGAAGGTTCGGTTGTTTTAAGTGCAAATGTTGTACTTAAGAAAAAGAGTCCTGTTGAGGTGGAAAAACGTACAAAAAAATATCTCGAAAGAAAAAAGAGCTCTCAGCCTCTGGGGGAGTTTTCAGCAGGATGCGTGTTTAAAAATCCTGCAGTTGAAGCCGCAGGAAAACTTATAGATGATGCTGGCTGCAAGGGAATACGCGAGGGTGCTGTAGAGGTCAGCCGAATTCATGCTAACTATTTTATTAACCATGGAAATGCAACGTGCAGGGACTTTATCGTGCTTATGGAGCGTGTTAAAGCAAAAGTGAAAGAGTTCAGCGGAATCGAACTTAAACCTGAGGTGAGAATTATTCATGGATAAAAGAACGTCGAACGTCGGGCGTCGGACGACGAACGTAAAAAAACGGACGACGCCCGACGGTATTTCGGAATGACTAAAGGATTAGTAACAAAAAAGAGAATCGGGGTTCTTATGGGCGGGCTTTCCTCGGAACGGGATATTTCGATGAGGAGCGGGCTTGCCATATACCAGAACCTTCAGGAGATGGGCTATAACGTTGTGCCGATTGATGTCGGCAAGGATGTTTCAAATGTTTTGAAAAAGGAAAAAGTGAAGCTGGCCTATCTTGCGCTCCATGGAGGTATGGGTGAAAACGGTGCCATGCAGGGATTGCTTGATGTCAATGGTATTCAGTATACCGGCTCTAACGTGATGGCGTCAGCCCTTGCAATGGATAAAGAGACCTCAAAAAAAATATTTTCATATCACGGTCTGCCTGTTCCGCCGTTTATTGTGGTGAAAAAGCCCGCTGGCGGCAAGAAACGCAGCCCCGCAGGGAAACAGTCTACTAAAGAAGTGGATGCCAGCGGAGCATTTACGTACCCGGATTTTTCGAATCCGCCTTTTGATCTGCCCTGGGTTATCAAGCCCGATTCAGAAGGTTCCAGTATCGGGGTATGCATCATTAAAGAAGAGGAAAAACTGGCCGGGTGTCTGGAAAAGACATTTGCTTTTGGAAACCGGGTAATAGTAGAGAAGTTTGTGAAAGGGAAGGAACTGCACATCGGGATTCTCGGTGACCGGGTGCTCGGCGGTGTAGAGGTCAGACCTTCACTCGAATTTTATAACTACGAAGCCAAGTATACATCAGGTCTTACAGACTATATTATGCCGCCTGAGATTGATGAAGCGGTATATGAAAGTGCAAAGGAAATGGCCCTTAAAGCCCACAAGGTGCTTGGATGTTCAGGCGCTACAAGAGTGGATTTTATGGTTGATGAAAATAATATGCTGTACATACTGGAAGTAAATACATTGCCGGGTATGACAACGACCAGTCTTCTGCCGAAGATTGCAGTAGCTGCGGGACTGAATTTTAACGACCTTATTGAGGAGATAATAAGACTTGCGGTCAAAGAATAAAAAACGGAAGACAGGAAACAAGCGCGGCGAAAAGCTGGCTATTTTATTTAAGAGGGGCACGCTTATAATGCTAGTCATTGCCTTTATTGCAGCGTCTGTGCTGGGAGTGAAACTATTGAACCGCCAGTTTCTCGTTAATGAGATAATAATTTCCGGAAATTACCATCTGGATAGAGATGATATAGTCAGCAGTACCAATCTAAAAAAAGGAGACCAGCTCCTGAATGTTCGGTTGAGAGATGTTGACGAGAGACTCCGGGGGAATCCCTGGATCAAGCATGTGTCGTTAAAAAAACAGCTTCCCGGTACGCTCCTGATAGGTATTGAGGAGGCGGACCCAATGGCATTGCTGCGTATTAAGAAAAAACTTTTTCTCGTTGACAGTGACGGCGGTATACTGGAGAGGATTAAGGGAGACAGCATGCTGTTCCTGCCGGTCTTAAATGAAATAAATCCCAAAAACAGAAAGGGGATTTCTGAAGCATTGAAACTGGTGGATGTCCTGATGAAGAGAAATGTCTTTGCAGAAAGGGAGACCGTAGAAATAGGCCTTGAGTCATACGGTCTTACCATGAATATAGATGGTGAGTTTATAAAGGTCGGATACGGCAAGTATGCTGAGAAATATAATAGGTGGACAGAGCTTGAACCAGCAATAAGGAAGAAGAGTCTGCCTATAAAATATCTGGATTTAAGATTCAAGGACTCTGTCATTGTGAAACCATTAAAACGGGCAGCTAAAAAATCATCTTCATAACCATGAACTTCGGATTTATAAAAGAAATGGAATTGAGCAGCGGCAGTCTGGTCGTAGGACTCGATATAGGTACGACGAAAATATGCGCTGTTGCTGCAGAAGTATCCTCAGGAGGTAATGGGCATTTTAACGGGTCCAATGGCAGGGACGTAAATATACTGGGTATCGGAACAGCGTTATCAAAGGGAATTAAAAAAGGTGTTGTTACAAATATTGAGAATGTGGTTGACTCCATAAAAGAGGCCGTGCAGAAGGCGGAGACGATGGCGGGCATTGACATTAAAGCCGTACATATGGGAATTACAGGTGGACATATAGACTGTCTTTCAAGTCACGGTGTCATTGCTGTCAAGGAGAAAGAAATAGGGCAGAGAGAAGTCGATAATGTTATTGATGCAGCAAAGGCTGTTGCAATACCGTTTGACCGGAAAATGCTTCATGTAATCCCTGTCGGATTTACCGTGAACGGTCAGGATGGTATCACCGATCCCCGTGGAATGGGAGGGGTAAGACTTGAGACAAACGTACAGATTATTACAGGTGATGCAACGTCCATACAGAATTTAATCAGGGGCTGCCGGAAAGCTGGTCTGGAAGTGGTGGATGTTGTATTTCAGCCGCTTGCATCTGCTGAGGCTGTTCTTAGTCAGGATGAGAAAGACCTTGGCGTTGCTGTTATCGACATTGGGGGCGGTACGACTGACCTGGCCATTTTTCACGAAGGTAATATTTACAGTACGGCTGTTACGGCAATAGGAGGCAATAATTTTACTAATGATATTGCTATAGGCTTGAGGATACCTACCCGGGAAGCCGAGATTATCAAGCAGAGGCACGGCTGTTCAATGATGTCCATGGTGAATGGTGATGAGGAGATAGAAATCAGGCATGATATCGGAAGAGCAAGCAGAAAGATACCCCGGGCGTATCTTGTTGAAATTCTTCAGCCCCGCGCTGAAGAGTTATTTAATTTAATGAAAGAGGAAATTACTGGAAAAGGATTTCATAAGCATATGAACTCCGGAGTTGTGTTGACAGGAGGTGCGGCTTTAATGGAAGGCATGGATGTTATGGCTGAAAACATACTTGAGCTTCCCGTGAGGATAGGAAAATCGGTCTGTACAGGATATTCAGAAGAAATTATAAAAAGCCCTCAGTACGCGACAGGAGTTGGGCTGGCACTCTATGGACTTGACGAATTCATTACTGAAGACGGACCGGGCAGCGGCAATATTTTTAGCGGGCTCACAACAAAAATGAAAGGATGGGTAGGGGGTATATTTTAAAAAAAGAATTACGAATTACAAATAACGATAAACGAATAAATAATACCTAAGGAGGACTTATGAAAATTTTTGAGATGGAAGAAATCCAGAATTCAGCGGCAAAGATCAAGATTGTAGGAGTAGGCGGCGGCGGAAGCAATGCTGTTAACAGCATGATCGCATCAAGCCTGGATAAGGTGGAATTTATTGCGATTAACACTGATGCACAGGCCCTTGAAACATCGCTTGCGCATCAATGCCTCCAGATCGGTACTTCCCTGACAAAGGGGCTTGGGGCCGGAGCAAATCCTGAAATCGGGAGGCAGGCAGCCATAGATGACAGGGACCTGATTGAGGAGGCTGTCAAGGGTGCTGATATGGTATTCATAACTGCCGGCATGGGCGGCGGTACAGGTACAGGAGCTTCAGCGATCGTTGCCGAGGCAGCAAAGGAACAGGGCATTCTTACAGCGGCAATTGTCACCAAGCCGTTTTTGTTTGAAGGGAATAGACGGTCAAGAAACGCGGAGCAGGGAATAAAGGAATTAAAAAAACATGTTGACGCAGTAATCGTGATCCATAATAACAGGCTGCTGGACATTACGGAAAAACAGACATCATGGCTTCAGGCACTTAACCTTGCTAACGATGTGTTAAGACAGGCAGTCAAGGGTATTTCTGATTTAATACTTGTACCCGGCCTTATAAATCAGGATTTTGCGGATATAAGGACAATATTGCTGGACAGTGGAAGAGCTTTAATGGGTATTGGACACGCAGATGGTGAAAACAGAGCAGTATGTGCAGCCAAAATGGCTATAAAGAGCCCCCTGTTGGAGGAGACCTCCATTGATGGCGCTAAAGGTGTGTTGATAAACATCACTGGAGGTTCCTCCCTATCCTTTCATGAGGTTCATGAGGCAGCCAGTCTTATAAAGGATGCGGCCCATGAAGATGCTGAGATAATCTTCGGTTCAGTTATTGATCCTGATCTCGATGACAAAATAACTGTTACGGTTATTGCAACGGGTTTTGAAGAGAAACGCCGGACAGTTATGCCTGAATATGATAAGTGGAGGCCTTCCAGAGAGGTTAATACACTGAAGGGTTCCAGCAGGATCCTGTCAAAGGAGACGTCAGTTGAGAGTAACGGGGACAATAGCGAAAGTTACCTTGATGTCCCGACTTTTATGAGAAAAAATAATTTCAGTGACAAGGATCTAAAGACACTGTAAAGCTCGTAAGAGCAGAAGTGCAAAAATGCAAAAAACAGGGAGAGGATTCCTCGCCCTGTTTTTTGTGAAATATATATGAATACTCTGTTTTTCTAATACCGTTAGACTATTGCACTTGTTTTTTTTTAGGCTTCTGTACTTCTGCTTTTTTGCACTATTCTATATTCTCTTTTTATATGACAGCTCTTTAAATTGAATATGAAAATCTGTTCCATTTGCTCTGTTCACTTCCAGCTTACCCTGAAGCTGATGTTCAGTTAAATTCACGACGAGCTGCAATCCAAGTGTATCAGCTTTGCTGATATCAAAATCTTCAGGTATCCCTATGCCGTTGTCACTCACGATAAGTTCATACATAGTGTCATTTACATTATCCGCCTTATTTTGTTTCAGAGATATCAGCAGTTCCCCTTTCCTTTCTTCCGGGAATGCATACTTGAGGGAATTTGAAACAAGTTCGTTTATAATTAACCCGCATGGTATGGCTGTATCGATTGAGAGAATAATATCTTTGACATCTACTTTCAGTGTAACCAGATGAGGGCTTATTCCATAAAACATGAAAAGGTTATCAGAGAGGCTCTGTATGTAATCTCCAAAATCAATATTTGCCAGGTCGTTGGACTGATACAGCTTATGATGGACAAGGGCCATTGAATTGATACGGTTTTTACTTTCATTGAATAGTTCGGCATATTTGCTGTCTTCAATGTTTCTGGACTGAAGGTTTAAAAGGCTCGAAATTACCTGCATGTTGTTCTTGACCCTGTGGTGTATCTCTTTTAGCAGTACTTCTTTTTCTCTGAGAGAGTTTCTGATCTTATTCTCCGAAAATTTGCGTTCAGAGATATCCCTGATGATGACAACAAAGAAATACTTGCCCTCTGACCTGGCCGGTGAGATCGCGAGTTCTGCCGGAAATTCATGTCCATCCCTGTGTGAAGCTTTAATCTGTATCTGTTTATTGAAGACCGTACCTTCTCCGCTATCAAGAAATGTTTTGATGCTATTGCTGATTGATTCGAAATTTGCCGGCGAAACTATGATGTCCGTTACAGTCTTACCAATGACCTGCATGTAAGGCCAGCCAAAGATAAACTCTGCCTGGGGGTTCCAGGTCATTATCTTTGAACCGGCATCCAATGTTATTATGGCGTCGAATGCATTATTGATAATGAGCCGGGTTTTTTCCTCTGCCTGCTTCTTCAGCATTTCCCTTGCGCCAATGACCTCTTCAGTTAAACGGTGAAACCTTTTTTCAAGAATATGCAACTGGTCGCCCTTTTCAATTTTCTCTCTCCTTGTTCCCAGTGTTTTCTGTGAAAAGTCAGACATTCGTCTGTTGAGCCGGGTTATTCTGCGGGTGACTAACATCATTTAGAAATGCAAAGGAAAGGATGAAGACGGGGGCTATGATATTGCGCTGCTGTCTTCCGATTGAAATAACCGTTTTCGTAAGGGCATCGACCTCTTTCATTGAAATGAAAGAGACCAGTTTTACTATGTACTCCGCAGACCCGTAATCATAAACATGCTGGCCTGTAATGAGGAAACGGTCCTTAAGGGCATCCAGGTATGTGCCTGTCCGGAGTTTTGCTTCATTACTGCTTATAAGAATCTTCGGGTTTTTCCCGAGAGTAACCAGTGCTACAAGGCGACCCGGGATGAAGGGTCCCTTGGAGGCGATGAGCAACTCCTCATCAATAGGGGAGGCGAACATCAGGGTGGCCTTTAGCTTTCCATTATTATCAAGAGAAGACTCTGAAGTATTTATCGGATGATAAAATCTGCCTGCCGCAGAATATTATC
>JBDLIC010000030.1:0-27630 GCA_039715075.1 Nitrospirota bacterium | reverse complement strand
TCCCCCTTAATCCCCCTTTTCCAAAGGGGGAGACTTGAAAGGAGAACTTTTCATCCCCGTTTACAAAACGGGGTATTCAAGTTCATTTCTTCATAAATACAGGGAGAACAGTTCTGGTACCGCAAAACGAAATTCAGCACTTTGACTATTTGGGTATTGGGTATGTAGCGGTTGATTTGAAAACTGGTGATGGGGCTTATATGATATCGGGAGGGTTTAATGGTGGGGATACAGTGAGGGAAGTGTCTGAAGAATTGATGGAGTTGGGAGAGGCATTAATCGGAAAAGAAGAAGTATCTTTCATATATAAGAATACAATTAATTATTTATTGAATAGAAACCCAGACATTTCCGAGTCAATGCTTGAAGATTATCCAGAGTTTAAAGAATGGACAGAAAGAATATTATTTATGATTGACAAGGATGCTGAATATGGAGGTTTAATATCGGTAATTATTGGACAACAAATCATGTATAATCTGCAAATCATGTTAATAGGTTTGGAGATTGATAAAATTTATAAGCCATATTGAAGGAGATGTCGTATGAATACATTATGGAATGTTCGTATTAAAAGAATTATTATTTGTATGCTTAGCATAATTTTTCTATCGTTAATTATAAATTGCTCTAACTATAATGAAATAGTTCCGTTTTTTGATGGGCTTTATTTGGAATATGCAGGCAATGGTAAACCGTATCTTACGTATAAGGTTAGTGCTCTTGAAGATAATAAATTTAGAATTCTTAGGAAGGACAAGTTATACGTGACGAAAAGAGGTGAGGTGGAATTGTTTGTAGATAGTTATGGAAAGGTATATGCAAGTAAGAAAAAAAGATATTTGGATCGATTTTCTCCTATATGGATACCTGTTCATGAAATAGAAATCGGAGATACTTTTGACAAAAGGAATTATGTGGAAAGAAAGGATAAGTGGAAAAGTTGGGAAGTCTTAGTAGTAAAAGATACTCCAACTGGGGCAGAAAGTTACTACGATTTACATACAGGGTATTGGGTTGGTGGAGCAGGAAATACTTCATTGGGTTCCAGTAAGATTGTTTTAATTAATACAAATGCAGATATACCTACTATAGAAGAATAGAAAATGTAGTGGAAGAGAATATGATTATGAAGTGATTCTGGAAGTGCTTTTTTAGTTATATGGGGACGGCTCTCTTTTTAATATTATTTATAAAGCAAAAGGATATTAAACATACTCATGGATGTTATGTGCAAGAGTTGCAATAACACATGCCGCATTAATGATTCGTTAATACCCGATGAAGGGATTTATGACGATTGCCCTCGATGCGGTAATTTAGTTGCTTTTAAAAATAATGCTCCAGTTATGGAGGATGTAACATTGCATGGTATAGCGGACATTGATATAACCGGTCCAAACCCTCTTATGAACGGTATATATTCTGGAGCAATTGGAGGGTTTGCCTGCGCGGTCTTGTCTATGATGCTGACTTTTCTTGGGGTCGGTCTTACATATATGGGCATGGAATCACGGTATACAATAGCAGAAACCATGTTGCTGTCTTTCCTTGAAACTCTTTTGCTGGGTGTTCTGATAGGAGTGTCTCTTGCCTATTTAAGAGAAAGAAAAAACTCAGAAGCAGTAGAGATATGGTCTATGCTAGGTGGATTAATCGGTGTCTTTACAGGCGTGCTGATTGGGCTATTAAGTAAAATAATCGTTATAACTGTGAATGAAGGAGTATATAGTATTGCTGTTATCTTTAGATCTGCGAGAGAGTGGGGCCTTCAAGCTCTCTTTGTCACTGTTGCTGTTATTTTTGTAAAGCGGCATACCTTTCCTTCATATGAAGAAGGTTTAATTTCATCGCCTCTTTCAGGCAAACAGAAGAATATCCTGGGAGTTCTTTTATTCCTGATACTCCTCATGACCGGATTACATATCAAAGGACTTTATCAGTATCGGGAGAACCCTCCTTTTTTTGAAGGACTTTTTTTGAAGTATGAATTCATGAATTCTGCTGGGGAATCTTTCAATTATTATGAAATAGAGAGTTATGAGAATAATAGATTCCATATGATCGAGAAGGACGCCCCAGTTTTTTCTGAAAAAGATAAGAAAGAGTATACATTAAATAGATGGGGCCGGGTAATTAAGAAAAAGAGAGGAAGATTTTCGGAAGGTTTCTCTTCAATCTGGATACCTGTCAATAAAATGGAAATTGGCGATAACTTTGATAATGGATATACGGTCGTAAGGCGAGACAAATGGAGGCAATGGGAAGTCCTGGTTGTTAAGGATTCTCTTTTTGGAGGAGAGCGGTACTTTGATATAAATACTGGATTCTGGGTAGGGTTATCTGTCACAACAGGAATGGGAGGTGCAACTTTTGTATTGGTTGATACAAATGCAGATATTCCAGTTAAAAAATAGATAGGACTAGTGGGAAATTATTTTGATGTCTTACAAAAAAGAACTAGTTTCGGTTTTAGGAATCTTTTTGTTTTTTGCCTTATTTAGCTGTACGAAATACAAAGAAGACGCTCCTTTTTTCAATGGACTGCATTTGAAGTACATTGAAATTTACAGCAAATCTGAAATGCCTGAAGATATCATTTGGGAAAGGGAAATAGTATACGGGTTTAAACAATTGGGTGTAGAGGGATTTCATATTACTCAAACGGTAAATACCAGGATGGGAAAAAGATTGGATGGAAAAATTAAGCCGCTTCCTTACCCGCAGGTTGGAGATGATTTGACAATAGACAAGAAAGGAATAGTTCTCAAAGACGGGGACAATTTTAATTTTCCGGAAGGACATCCATCTTATTTATGGCTGCCTGCTGATAAGCGAAAAATGAATGATGAGCCGATTAAAGCAATACGGAAAGTTGGAGCCATAAAGAAATGGGAAGGATTGGAAGTATTTCCTGTCCATGGACTGTTAGGGGATATGTATTATTATGATGTACACACGGGCATTCTTGTTGGCGCAGAGAACATTAATGGAAAGCTTAAAATGCTTCTCATTGATACAAATTATGCTGGATTGAAGACAATTTCGGCTGATACTCTGTAAATAATTTTCAGAAAGTTTAGGGGACATGATGAAAAATAATATTTTTGCAGCACAGATATGTTTGCGTCTTTTATTCTGTACACTTCTTACTATTCTGGTTCTCTTAAAAACCGAATATGCAGTTGCTCGGAGTGAATCTGTAAGTAATGGAATCGAGTGGCTTTTATCAGATCAGAATGCTGATGGCAGTTGGTCGGACGATCAGAGAAAGTTCCTGGATACTTATACTACATTAGAGACTCTTATTTCTTTTGAAGCAGGCAATGCTCAAGTTTCACAGGGAATATTCTGGACAAGTTTGCAGAATTCAGATAATTCGGATGATCTTTCCCATAAAGTCATAATTTTAAATTTAGCCGGACAGGACACATCTTCTGAACTAGCTGAATTACTTACTTTGCAAAATACTGATACCGGGTGGGGCGGATATGAAGGTTTTGGGACGGAAAATCTTGATACAGCTCTAGCACTATTTGCGTTAAACCAAAGCAGCTATCCCAACCTTGAAACAATTGGCTATGCTTTGAGCTATTTAATCGACAACCAGAACACAGACGGGGGATTCGGGCTTTATTTTGATGATAACAGCAATATCCATATGACTTCATTGGTGTTGAAGATATTTTCTTCCTACAATGGAACATTTGATCTTCAGGATGAAATTAATGATACTGCAGCATATTTGTTAACAAAACAGAATACAGACGGTGGTTTTGGTTCAAGTCTATCTACTGTGCATGAAACAGCGTTTGCGTTTGTATCACTGGTTCAATCCGGGCAAGCCTTGCCCCTACAGGAGGCAATTAATTATATTCAAACAGCACAACAGGTAAACGGGTCCTGGGATGACGACCCTTATTCAACGGCCCTGGCTTTAATGGCCCTGGACAATGTAAAACCAAACCTCTCAATCTCTGCATCAGATATGACATTCTCAAATTCAACCCCGGCAGTTGGTGATATGGTTACAATAACAGCCCTTATTAATAATGAAGGGCCTCTATCCGCCGATAATGTTCTTGTGCAGCTTTACGATGGAGATCCTGATGCAGGAGGAGTGCAGATTGACGTTGACCTGACAATCGCGTCAATTGCGCCTTATGGTTCAGAGCCGGCTGAAATAATTTTCAATACAGTAGGCAATACGGGAATACATAAAATATTTGTGACTATTGATGCGTTAAACGAAATAGAAGAATTAAATGAAAATGATAACAGAGTAAGCAGGAACTTAACAGTCCTTGCTCTGCCGGATTTCTATATTGACAGCGGCGAAATTACTTATTCTCCGGCTAACCCTACACATGATGAAGCGCTTGAAATGAGTTTTTTTGTCAGGAATATTGGGGAGCTGACAGCAGGAGATGTCCTGACGAGACTTTATGACGGCCCTCCTGAATCTGGCCAGTTAATAATCGAAAATACAATAAATAATCTGAATGGCGGCAGTGGGGTTTTCGTGATCCCTACCATATTCACACCTGCTCCGGGAGTCCATACGTATTACCTCTCAGTTGATCCGGAGAACTCAATTAATGAAACCGATGAATCAAATAACACAGGCAGTGTAACCATTATCGTGGACGGCACCCAGGCAGAAGACCTTTCTATCTTCCCGTCAAACATCTCTTTTTCACCGGCAACAGGTATTGAGCCCGGCGTCAGTATTACGGTCAATGCGGTAGTAAACAATACTGGCAGCAAAAATGTTATAACTGATGTTGCTTTCTACGACAGTGACCCTGCTGAGGGTGGAAACCTGATCGACATCCGGACAATAACTGTCCCGGCACTGGGAACAGAAATTGCGCAGCTTCCATGGACCATACCGGTTGGCCCGGTCATGATTTTTGTAGTTGTAGATCCGGCAAACACTGTATTCGAAACGGATGAGACGAATAATATGGCATATAAATCTCCCTACTCTTCTCTCCCTGATCTCCGCGTCCGTGATGCAGGAATACTTTACTATCCCTCAAGTCCGACACCTAACTCATCCATAACAATAGAAGCTATTCTTGAAAACAACGGAGGGGAACAGTCCTATCCTTATATGAGTCTTTACAACGACCCGCCGGAAAGCGGAGGAACAAAGATAAGTACATTCACCTATCCTTCTACAGGGCCTATCGAGGCTTTCAGTTCATTAACCGGAACAGTAATTCTGCCATACCATAATTTTGCCATTGGTGAGCACACATTATATGTAGTTGCTGATTCCGATAATCATGTTGATGAAATCTACGAGAGTAATAATGTGGGCCAGATCATTTTAACCATTACTGATGATCCCAGAACCGATCTCTTTATTTCAGAAAAAGATATTACTTTTACACCATTGAGTCCCCTGGAAGGGGAGCAGGTCACCATAGAAGTCGATTATCATAACTCCGGCAGCGAAAGTGTATATACATATATAGCTTTTTATAATGGTGCCCCACAGAACGGAGGACAGCTTATCAGCAGAATACAGCGCTATGTCAATCAGGAAAGCACCAACACGGCATCTACTGTCTTTACCATGACAAATGATGTGCCTGAAATTTATGTTGTACTGGATGATGACAACAGCATCCAGGAAACAAATGAGAACAACAACACTGCCTTTAAATCCATTGACACGTACAGCGTTGACCTTTTCGTCAACTCCGGCGATATAGCTCTTTCTCCCATTTTCCCTCAGGATGGGGCATCCATTGATGTTAATGTGACGGTACATAGCGCCGGCGTTATAGATACAGCGGGAGTTCTCAACCTGTATGACGGGGATTCAGAATCAGGAACACTTATCAGCTCACAGAACTTTGCTACAGGCGGGACCCCGTCAGTGGCAGTCAATTTCCCTTCTGTATATGTATATCCCGAAGATGGCGCAACACTTACGGCAGTAATTACAAACGCAAGTCCGGTCGAAGACGATCTTGCAAATAACAGTGCAACAGCTGTTTTTGGAGAAAACATAGCGGACGGCTCTTCTAATGAGGGCAAAGACTTCTGGCTGGCCTTTCCCCATGTATACTTTAATTCCGCAGAACTGGTTATACAGTCAAAGCATTACGCAACGGTAACTGTTGACGCACCGAGTTTCTCATGGACCGGGACCGCGTCACCCGGTTTTCCGGCAATTGTACCACTGAAGTACCGGACCCTCTATGATCTGGAAAACAAGATAATGTCCGATGGTGTAATCGAGGACAAGGGCATCCATGTAACAAGTGACAGGGACGTCTCGGTAGTTTTCCACACCCCTTTGGAGCCTTCGATGGCAGATGACAGCTACCTTGCTCTTCCAGTGGATATGCTCGGAACGGAGCATTATGTCCTGAGCTATACTGCCTGGGGACAACACTATCCTTCTCTTTACGTGGTTATTGCAACGGAAGACAATACAAATGTCCAGGTAAGCGGATTAGTAATTAATATGGACAAAGGTCAGACATATCAGGTCAAGCAGGATGCAGTCGATCACTCCGGTACGTATGTAAGGAGCGACAAGCCGATTTCATTTATAGCGGGAACCAAGTGCAGCAATGTTACAACTGTACCATTTATTGTAGCGTGCGATTCACTGCTTGAGCAGATGCTCCCTGTTTCCATGCTTGGTACGGATTATTATACAGCGCCGCTTTATTCGCCGGTAACTCCTGATGTGTTCAGGATACTGGCTGCCGCAGATAACACTGAAATATTATTAAAAGACAGATTTAACGAAGAAAGCATATTCCTTAATGCAGGCGAATGGATAGAGTATGAAAGGGAACTTGAGACACATATTACAAGTAACAATCCGATTATTGTTCAACAGTTTTCAAAAGGATACCAGACAGCTACAGTAGGCGATCCCTTTCAGATGACTATAATCCCCACAGACAAGATGAAAACAGAGTACAGATACTATACACATCCGGGATATGAGGACGGTGATTTTCTTACAGTAGTAGCACCCTGGCCTGAGACAACGGTTTTGCTTGACGGCGGTGAATTAAATGACGGATGGCTGCCCTTGCCGGATGGTGGATACTATCTTGTTATGCCTTCAACAGAGGGAGAGCATGTTATAACCGCGGATAAACCTATAGCTGTATATTCTCATGGTTACAGGTACTATGGTTCATATGGCTATCCTGCCGGTTTTGCCCTGCCGGTGGCGAATCTGTCAGTGGATATGACTGTTAATCCTGCAACTCCACAGGAAGGACAGCTTGTAAACATAACAGCCACCCTCGTAAACGAAGGGGACAAGTGGGCAAAAGACATAACTGTAAGAGCTTTCAATGGTGACCCTGAAAATGGAGGCGTGCAGTTTGGCGAAGACATTTACCTTGATATCCTTTATCCCAGGGAATCGACAACTCTGAATTTTTCATGGGAGACTTACGGACACACAGGAGTAAATAATATCTATATTGTCGCAGATCCTGAAAACAGTATTAAGGAATCCAGCGAAATAGACAATACTGCAATGGAAGCGGTGGAAGTGTTAATGGCACTGCAACCGGATCCGTCAATAACGGATGCTGATATTTCACTTTCAGCACAGACAGTTGACGAAGGAGAAAGCGTAATATTGTCTGCAACTGTAAAAAACAGGGGTGCTGAGATCGGGAATGTTCCTGTCAGCCTCTATCTTGAAGACCCTGACAGTGGAGGAGTGCTTCTGGAAAGCAAAGAAGTGTTCCAGATTATTCCCCTTAATGGCGAAGCAGTGGTTGACTTTACATTCAGCACTGCTGGTTTCAATACAATTAACAACCTTTTCGTAAGAATTGATCCTGAAAATACTATTGATGAATTATTGGAGAATAACAATACTGCGGTAAAACAGCTTGAGGTCCACAGAAAAAAACTGAACCTTGATGTTAAGACAAATGCTGTCCAGTATCAGGCAAATGCCGACGCAGGAATCAGTCTGTTTTTAAGGAATGAAGGCACTGCTCCATGGTCAGGGACAGGAGATGTGTATATTAAAGATATGTCCGGTACTCAGATAGCTCATGTGGACACATTTACAGTTAATAATCTAATGCCGCTAGGTCTGGAAAGCTGGCACTACAGAGTTCCCATGACAATTAATGAGCCCAAGGACCTGTATGAAGCAATAGCCGTTGCGGAAGTAAATTTTGCTCCTCTTTTTGCATCGTTAGGGGTAGACAGTGAGACACTTGATCTTAATTCCATAAGAGTGCTCGAATTTGACAGTATGGACAATTTTATCGGAGAAAAGAAAGCAAGGTTTGAAAAAGACAATGATTTTCATATAACAGACAATCCTTCAGGCAGGGTCCTCTGGCTTCTTGATGGCGCAACACCGGCAAATAATCCCAGATATTTCTATCTGTACTTCGACACAACGGAAAACGGGATAAAAGCAATATCATTGAATTCCGATCTCCCTGAAAACGGGAAATTGATTGCCTTCTCAGGCGTAGCAGGTGATACCTATACGATGAAAAGCAACGGAGACGGAACATTCGGGGCGGAAGTGAATGTCGATAAAATAACCAGTTCCGCCTTAAACGGTATAATCCTGAGGGATTTTAATAACGACAGTTTCCCTGATTTTATTTCAGCTGATAATAATCAGAATATTTACCTGTACCGGAATACTGCTGATGGTACAGATACATATCTTCCGAAGATACAGGTTGGTACTGTTGAATCAGGCATGCAGGTTCAGGACATTACTGCCGCGGACTACAATAACGACGGGAATGAAGATTTTATTTTAAACATGCAGAGGGCTGATATCTACCTGTTTACAGGCAACGGAGAAGGTGCATTTGTCAGGTCAAAGGTTGCAGATAGTACAGGCCGGTATTTTAGAGGAAAGGCATCTGCTGACATTAATCAGGACGGAAACATTGATCTGATAGTCAGCGAGAATAATTATGGAATAGTTTATATTTTCTATGGCAACGGTGATGGCACGTTCGTACCGCCTGTGGAGATAGGCAATATCAAAAAGGAAGTGCTCTCATATGACAGTATATATGGAATTGCAGTTGGTGATGTTGATGGCAACGGTTTGAATGACATTCTCATTAATTCCATGAGAGGAAGCTGTTATATTATACGGGGTGTATACTGGGAGCCGGAGGGAGTAATCTTTAAACCTATGGAAGAGGTTCCATCTCTAAAAATAGCTGAGACTATCGGATATGCAGACCTGGACCTGGTTGATATAAACGGTGACGGAAACCAGGACGTGATGGCAGCACGATATATAGATCTGGACAGTTCTAATGAGAGCAGCTATCTTCTGTACTTTGAAAGTAATGGTGACGGGAGTTTTAACCCTGCTGTTACTATCCCTACCAGTTCATACAATACTACTTCGGTAAGTGCTTCGAGAATCAGTCCCGAAGTAATAACAAGCATTGGTATACCTGAAAAGATAGAGAGTGAGCTGTTCCAGTTTACCTGGAACACTGGAAGTACCCTCGCCGGTGAATACTTTGTCAGTGCAGTGCTTAATGACATAAACTCTAACCTCATTAGCGAAAAGTCCGTTTCGATCGAAATATTGCCTACAGGAGATATAGAGACGAACCTTGTTCCTGACAGGATTGCGTATTATCCAAACGAGACAGTCACAATCATGTCAAGTGTTTTAAACAACAATGTAAATACGATTTATGAAAACATTACTGCTGTGGTAACAATGAAAGACCTAGCAGATCAGACACTGTTTTCTGAAGAAAGAATGATAAGTATGCTTACACCATTATCATATTATTCGTTTAATACATACTGGAACACTGCTGCGCATCCTTCAGGAGAATATCCGGTTACAATTGAAGTAAAAGATGCTTCCGAAAATGTATTGTCTATAAGTACGAGCAGTATCACCATAAGCAGTGAATCAAGACCGTCAGTGTTATTGACAGGACAGGTTACTGTTGATAAACAGAGCCTGCTTCGGGGTGAGCCGGTTGATATAACCTATAGTGTTACGAATATCGGAAATATAGATCTCTCACAGGTTGATTTATCAATCATGACAGTACATGCGGTTGAATTAACGCCATATGATACACTGACTGATCAGACAGCCATGCTTATGGGTGAAACACATAATAATGTACAGCAGCTTGATACACAGAGCTATAGCGCAAAAGATTATCTTCTGATTTTACAGGCAAACATACAGGGTGTTGAAGAGACACTGGCAAGTACATATTTCAGGGTAGAAGGAGCGCCTTCTGCCCCTTCGTTGAACTGGCCGATTCATGGTGAGGACTTAGAAACACTCATCCCGGGACTGATAGTAAACAATGCCTCAGACCCGAATGATGACCTCCTGACCTATGAGTTTGAACTCTATGCAGACAGCGGCCTGACAATACTGCTTGCGTCAGAAAGCGCGATTGCCGAAAGTGAGAATATAACTACCTGGGTGGTGCCTTTTGAACTTGAAGAAAATGCAGAGTACGTGTGGCGGGCAATGGCCTATGATGGAATCCTGTATGGTGACTGGATGCCTCCTGCTGCTTTCAGGATAAATGTGGAAAATGATGCACCATCGGCGCCAATACTCTCAAGCCCTGCTGATGGATCTTCAGTTGATACATACAGACCTGAACTTACGTTTAACAATGCCACTGATCCTGACAGTGAAGAACTCATCTATAACCTGGAAGTGTCCCTGAATGCAGACTTCACCAGCATAGTGGCGTCTGAGTCCGGGATAGTGCCGGAAACCGATACGACTGCATGGCAGGTTCCCATAGATTTGATCGAAAATGCTACATATTATTGGCGGGCCCGGGCAGATGACTGGCTGATAGAAGGCCCCTGGATGAATACGGCAATCTTCATTGTTGATACGGCAAATGATGCCCCCACAGCCCCTCATATAGTAGCGCCTCTTGAGGGATCAGAAGTTCCAGCTCTTAATATTGATGTTATTGCCGCAGGAGCCGAGGACCCTGAGCTTGCACCTCTATTCTATCGCTTTGAAGCGGACACGGCTGCAACGTTTGATTCAACAGAGCTGATGAGTTCAGGATATATCGATGAAGGTAGCTTTGAAACCATATGGAATGTTGCCGGACTTTCTGACAACACAATCTATTATCTTAGAGTCAATGCAAACGACAGCCTGATTAACAGTCCGTGGTCCACAGTGGTAAGCCTCTTTGTAAACACAGCACACGATGCTCCGAATACTCCGGTACTGGCCAATCCTTCCGATGGAGGTGCGGTCAATGTGCTTAATCCCTCTCTTTCTGTACATAATTCAACTGACCTGGATGGAGATACACTTACCTATGAATTCGAGATCTATGGTTCCGCAACCATGTCCGGTTTGGTGGCCGATGCTTCAGGTGTCGCAGAGACAGACCAGATAACATCGTGGGTTGTCCCGGTAGCATTAGTGGAGAATGAGTTCTATTTCTGGAGAGTGCGTGCATTTGATGGTGAGCTGTACAGCGAATGGATGCCTCTTGCTTCTTTTATGCTCAATACGGCCAATGACGCGCCGGGCGCTCCAATACTTAGCGCGCCTGCTGACGGTACAAGCCTGGAGACATTGACCCCGGTGATTGCAGTTGAAAATGCCGTTGATCCGGACAATGATATCCTTACGTATGACTTTGAGATCTATGAAGGCGAAACCCTGACTGATTCATTTACCGGCATTGCAGAGGACAGTTCCGGCATTACGTCGTTCATTATAGGTCCACCGCTCTCAGATAATAACAGCTACACCTGGCGTGCACGCGCATATGACGGGGACCGCTACGGGGCATGGATGGACATGGGGACTTTTTCGATCCATCTCCCTGTGGACAGCATAACAGCCACAATCGACTTCAGGCCGAGGACACTTAATAAATCAAGCCACGGCAGATGGGTCATGGTTTTCATAGAACTCCCGCAGGGATACGATGTCAGTAACATCGACAGATCAACTATACTCCTTGAAGAAACAATACCCGCAATGCCATGGCCGTACCGTATCGGAGACCGCGACCATGACGGAAATCGCGACCTTATGCTCAAGTTCAGAAGAGGTGACGTAATCAATGTCCTGCCCGAAGGAGACGAAGTCCCGGTAACGGTCACTGGCACAGTCGGAACAACAACATTCGAAGGAGTAGACACAATCCGCGTGCTCCCATCAAAAACATGGAGACACCAACCACCGCGTAAGCGGTGCAAGGGGAAGCATTACTGGAAGAGAAAGTAAGCTAACCTGTGGAACCTCGATACGACGGGAGCTACGCTGTAATAAACTGGGCATGTGCTTTAGACCATGGAACTTTCAACTTAACAAAACAATAAAACGTGAGATGTCTATTCCTTAAATCCTAAAGCTCTATCGATTTAAAGCCGAATAAAAAACATAAAAATTATTTTTGGGAAGGAAAAGTTATTTATGTCATTACAGTGTCCTTCATGTGGTCGTCAAGACATTGACCTTGAAAAGCAATGTATATGTGGATTTAATGCTGACGAATCGTTCATTAAGGAATTTGAGAAAAAAAGCAGTGATGCAGTAAAAAGCAAGTCGCAAAAAAATATTGATGAGCCAAAAAATAATAAGCATACTAAAAATCTCGTTATGAAAGAGATTGATTCATGGACTTTTAGTTTTTCCCCAGATGATGATTGTATCTATCTTGGAACGCCAGCTCTTCAATCCTTCAGTTTAAAACTCACTTTAAATGATTTAGAGGAATTATTGGAATTTATGTATCATAAAACTGGACAAGAAAAGACTATGAGAAAACTCAGGCTTTCAGTAGAAGAGATCAATAATTTGATAGACAAAGTGCATACAATGATTGAAGAAAAAAAATCCAAAATAATCGTAAAGTTTTCTGATGACGAACTGCAAAAGATGGCAGGATTGATTAATGCGAAATTAAAGGCTTAAATTCCAGTACAAAAAGAAAGAGATAACGGAAAAGAAAATTAAAGTGGTAGAATCTATTGTTAAAAATATAATCATTATTTTAGCATTAATTTTAGCGTGTGTATTTGCAACCACAATGTTTATACAATAAGTATTAAGAGGGACGAGATATTGAAGGTCCCTGTTAAGATTGTAAGAATAGTAAAATCAGGTAACTTTCATGAGGGAATGGGCGTCATGATTTTGAACCAACAAAAAAATATTTAGAATTATTAATTAAGCTCAACTGTGATTCTCAGTCTTAAAACACATCCAGGGAATATCTTAATATGGAAATGGAGCATAAAAGAATATGGGTAAAAGGACTTCTCATTGCATGTACACTGGAAAAGGCATTGGATGATTGTCCAGTCAAGGAACTTAGAAATTTACCTATAGATACACGTTTGATGATTGTTGATGAAATGAATGAAAAGGGAATAGAATCAATTATCGAATACCATAGAAAGTGTCTCCGTAACAGAGTGGAAACTATATAAGTCAACTACTACCGCCTCAGGCGGTAGTAGTTGACTACCTGGTGTAATGTTCACCTGTGGAATGGCCGATATCACCGGTTTTTATTGCTATCGCAATTTTAGCACCTACAGTAAAGATCATAAGTCCTATGGCCCATACAGCCAGAGAAATCACGAGTTCCAGACCATTAGGCATATAATCATAAATCTCACCAAGTGTGCCGGGGATGAATCCGGGGAAGATGAGTCCTATACCCTTCTCTATGTATACACCGATAAAGATCAATACGCATGCTATATTGAGGGTCAGGAAATTCTTCCTTAACGCCGGCATCAGTAATATTATGAAAGCAAATGAGTTGGCGAACAGTGCTGTCCATATCCAGGGAACAAGCTGGTCATGGCCGTTAAGACCAAACCAGAGATAATTAAACGGCTGTATGTGTGCGGTGGCCGAGTAGACTTCCTTGAATACTTCTGCGCCGAGGAAAAAGAGATTGAGCGCCATTGACCAGGTTATAAGTTCAGCAACCTTGTGAAGCGCTTCGTCAGGAATGTGCAATTTTGTCTGCTTCCTGATGATCTGAAAAATAATAATCATAAAGGCCGGTCCTGAACAGAATGCCGATGAAATAAACCGGGGCGCCAGAACAGCTGCATTCCAGAAAGGTCTGGCAGGCGCGCCGAGATACAGGAACGCTGTAACAGTATGTATGCTTATGGCAGCAGGAATGGATAACAGGATAAAAGGCCATATGAAACCTGTTTTGTATTGTTTCCCCTGGTAAATCTTTGAAAGGGCATACGTCACTAGGAACAGATTGAGGACCAGATAGGCATTTAATACGATGACGTCCCATGTCAGAATCGACTGGGGCCAGTTAAAATAACCTATAACAGGAATAAGATGCCAGAACCTTTCGGGGCTGCCCATATCAAGCAGAATAAACATGAGACACATCGAAACTGCAGAAACAGCCATGACCTCACCAATCAGCACTATATTTCCGATCGGTTTATGGCTGTACAAATAATAGGGGATTACAAGTACCACCGCTGCTGCAGCCACACCAACCAAAAAGGTGAAGTTTGCTATATACCAGCCCCAGGAGACCTGGTCTCTCATGTTGGTAACAATAAGTCCCTGTGTAATCTGCTGGTAATAGGTAATAAGCCCCACAACAGCCAGTATGGAAAGGAACCCCATCCACATCTTGTATGTCTTGTTTCCTGTTGTTGCTGTCTTTACAATTTCGTTTATCGCGTCAATTACCATGACTCTACCTCTCCTCTAACTTTTGACTGATGAACCCATACTGAAGAAGTAAAAGAATTTTGGGTTAGTATCAAGTTCTTCCTTAAGCCTGAACACCTTCATATGTTCAAGAATATAACGTATCTCACTGTTCGGGTCCATCATATTGCCGAACTTTCTTGCGCCTACTGGACAGGCCTCAACACATGCCGTATATCTGCCTTCCCTGGACCTCTGAATACAGAATGTACATTTTCCGACAACACCTTTATACTGGGGCCTGTTCCCCAGATAGTGCATGTCAGGATTCAGCTCCTCTTTGGGAATTTCCGGTTTGCCCCAGTTAAAATTCCTTGCCCCGTAAGGACACGCCGCCATACAGAACCGGCAGCCTATACACCAGTTATAATCAACTACAACAATTCCATCCGGCTCTTTCCATGTGGCCTTGACCGGGCATACTTTCACACAGGGCGGATTCTTGCACTGCTGGCACTGGACAGGCACATAGGCTTTCCCTTTTTCAGGAACCATATCAGGTTCATAGTACTTATTCGAATGTTCAAGGCCCTGCCATTTGTGATTACTTTTTTGAAATTCCAGTACTTTTATCCATTGGATCTCGGGGTTCCTGGAAAGATTATTTTCCTTAACACACGCGTAAACACATCTTCTGCAGCCAATACACCTGGAAAGGTCGAGTGCATAACCAAACACAACATCATCCATTGGAGGTGTCGCCTTGACGGTAACTTTTTTCTTCCCGTACTTGAAGGCAATCTCTTCCTCCATGTTCTTCAGTATGGCCTTCAGGTCATCTTCGTCAAGTCTTTGAAAATGCTGTCTGAAATATTCTTCAAAGGCACGGGCGTCAGCATCTTTAGCCGGTAAAGACAAGGCAGCAACTCCTGCTGTAAGTCCGGCCAGAAACTTTCTTCTCGTTAACTCGCTCTTGTTTTTTCCTTTTGTATCATCTGACATTTGAACTGCCTCCACTATTCATCATTTAACTTTCTTGGACATAACCCTTACTTTAAGAGGTGTTCTAGGCGCAGGCATCGGCTTTATAGCTTTAAACGGAGGGTCATGCGGGTTATGGCACTGAGCGCAATGCATATGTTCTTTTTCCCCGTTCCAGTGACCTGTCCTCTTGCCGTGAACTCCCACCTTCCATTTCCGGTAGACTTTCCGATGGCACTGTTCACATAATTTATAATATTCATTAAACTTGATAAGCTTGCCGTTTATGAGACGCAGTTTGTCCCTGTTCTTTGCGCTGTGGCAGTCAAGGCACCACCTGTTGTCCGC
Organism: Nitrospirota bacterium; assembly: GCA_039715075.1. Taxonomy (GTDB): domain Bacteria; phylum Nitrospirota; class Thermodesulfovibrionia; order UBA6902; family UBA6902; genus JBDLIC01. The sequence continues at coordinate 11,624 of JBDLIC010000030.1, read as the reverse complement.
ATCATGGTTTACAAATTTGCCGGGTATTACATCATGCGGCTCGTCCAGTTCGCGTCTTTCATAATCCGTTTCCCAGTCTTCGTCATGGCAGTCGCTGCAGACCTCTACATCCTCGTTCCGTGCATTCATAGGGGCAAGTTCCTTCTCAACTTCTGTGATAGGCCTGTCAAATGGGACTTCTCCCGGCAGTTCATCACCATGACCTCCTCCGTGCCCGCCGCCATGAGACTCTTCAGCATCAGGGGAATCATGCCCGCCTCCACCGGATGAAAATGCATTCTGGGAATTAAACGGAAGAAATAAAAAACTGCTTAACATTACAGTCAGCACAATAAACTTAACGTTTAGGCGTTTCATATATATACCTCTTTACTAAAGTTACAGGGAAGTGTCTAAATGAAGCTGCGTTACAACTTCGAAAAATTATAATTGAATTACTTTTCAGAGTCAAAGCAAAAAAATTAATTGAATTATAACGTCAGCTTATATTGTGTAAAGGCCTTGAATAAGAGGGGTTACGGCAGGAGTAGAACTATAAATTATTCATATTAATTTTGCAAGCCCCTCTTATTCTATTTATTATACTATCACTATTTCCTTCACAGAACTACACTGAATCAAGGCATGAATTACTATCAGATGCTATAATCTTTTCTAAATAAACAGGCCCTGATAATGAAAGAAAAACTCGAGACAATATTCAGGCACTTAACAGGTCCGGCCATTGCGCCTGACATAAGGCTGCCGGATGATCCTTCCACAGCAGAAGAAAACAGGACTGAAATAACCCGCAGCCTCAACGCTTCCTTCCTGATATCGTTAAGCGGAAGCAGCCACCCTTTATACAAAAGCGCCTCACAGTACCTCGACACCTTTGAGTCTCTTCCGGAATGGAAGGACGCTGTACATTTTTATAGAGAAGGCATTAACCATATCCTTAATGAGACATCACACCTGTATTACAGCGATGCGGATTTCAGCGGAACGCTGGATGCCCTTTGCGAGCAGGTCGCGGCACCTGGAAACAGCCCGGACCAAAATGAAACTGTTGAAGAATTTCACAGACTCTTTTTCCCCGAGGGAGTATCCCTGTCTGAGAAGCGCGAAGAAATGACCGATAAACTCAGGCAAAAAAGGACTGTGAAAATCAAGACGTTAAATCCTTCCCCGGTTACAGACCCTGCAAAGGAAGTCTTAATCACCTCGAACGTCCTCGTAACCATCCCAGCCCCGTCAATGGACATCGAGGACATTAATGTCGAAAAAGCACTGAGGCAGACATTAAAAAGAGTCATCCAGGAAGAGCAGCTGTACTGGTATGACCATCCTGTCCCGATAGGAGTGGAGCCCGGACATAATGAAGTCCTGTACGGGCTGCAGGGGCTGGACGATGCAGTGGAATTTGATAAACAGAGAGGAACTGTAGACCGCAATGCCAGGGTCACATGTGTACTGTCTGTTTCAGTAACACATAAAGGCCTTCAGGGCCTCGTTAAAAACTATCTTGAAGATGAACTCCGCAGAGAAAAAAACATCAGACATCTGGATCTGTATGTTTTTTCTGAATCTGATACTCTCAGACTCATAGACGGCATACTTATTCCTCTCTGTGAAAAATATTCCTGCATGAAAGATTCATCCCTCCTTTATGATGTTGTTGGAGTAGACGGAGAGTATGGAAGACACTACAGTTTCTTAAAGGCAGTTGCCGCCTTCTGGCAGGTTTATATAAACAGTGATATTAAGGGCACCTTCAAGATTGATCTGGACCAGGTGTTTCCTCAAAAAGAGCTCACCGAACAGAGCGGTCTTTCAGCGTTCGAACATTTCAGGACTCCCCTTTGGGGCGCAGAAGGAACTGACAGTGACGGCAACGCCGTAAAGCTGGGAATGATAGCAGGAGCTTTGGTCAATCAGGAAGACATCGCAAATTCCCTGTTTACACCTGATGTCCGTTTTCCACCTGATCAGCCGGAGAATTCAGAAAATATCAACCATTTACTCCAACCTTCATAGGAAGGGCCGAAGACCAGGCATACATTCTTTCCGTGTTGTTTAATGACAATAGGAGCAATCTCCGTTACGTCCATAAAGACGGCCTGATTATGCGCCACGACAAAGAGGGCTTCGCAGTGGAGTCCATCAGGATGGCAGCTACCGGAAAAATGATAGGTGATTATGTCAGGATACTGATGTTCTCATATTATGCTAAGGCACTGCCCTGGGATTTCGGGGACATAAAAAAAACAATCGACCCTTTCACTGGATGCTTTGTTTCAAGATTACCATTCACTGTGATTTATCTGCACTTCGCCCTCAAGCTTGCTTCATTCTTTAAAGATGATTCAGGCGAAAAGGACCTTCAGGGGCTTGAGTTTTTCGAGGTTGGAATAAAACGCCTGAGCGGCACTATCCGAAAACTGACCTCTGAGCCCAAAACCCTGTCCGATCAGTTCAACAAAGAGAAAAAGGCCTGGAGCATATTCTATGAAATCCTTGACCATGCAGAGGAAGGGATAAAAAAGTCAGACCCGGTTTCACTCGAACTGCAGGAAAAGGCAAATGCGCTGATTAAAAATTGCAGGATCAATTTTGGTAAATCATAATACAATTAACAATGATCAATAAGTGGTTAATAATAAAAAAACTTATTTCGATTATTCATTCGTAATTGATAATTGATAATTGATAATTGATAATTGATAATTGATAATTGATAATTGATAATTGATAATTGATAATTAAGATATGTTCCCTGTCAGACCTGAAAAAGAAGAGACATTGAGAAAAAAGCTCGACAGTCTCGGTATATTCGAAAAGGACATAGAAGAATCTTTCATCCGCTCCCAGGGCAAGGGCGGACAGAAGGTCAACAAGACGTCTTCCTGCGTTTACCTGAAACACATACCGACCGGCATCGAGGTCAAATGCCAGAAAACGCGTTCCCAGGGGCTTAACAGATATTATGCGAGAGAAATGCTTTATGAAAAAATTGAGAGGGAGATAAAGGGAGAAGAGAGCGAAGAGGAAAAACGTATCGCAAAAATAAGGCGACAAAAACGCAAACGCTCAAAAAGGGCAAAAGATAAGATGCTCCAGGAAAAACATCTCCAGTCAATGAAAAAGAAAGACCGCTCCTTTGACCACAAGAAAGAGGAAGAATAGCAAATAATTTTTTTTTGCATCTTGTATAATTTCCTGATATATTTATTAACAATTATAACTGTGAGAAAATTATATGATTGACATTGACATACCAGGGTTCGGATCAGTCAAATTGAACCATCTTGTTTCAGACTTTACCGGCACTTTATCGTTTAACGGAGAACTCATCCCCGGCGTAAAAGAATGCCTGAACAAACTCTCTGAACTATTGGATATACATGTCCTGACCTCCGACACATTCGGAACAGCAAAATCAGAACTTGAGGACATAAGATGTGAAGTGCGTATCCTGGAAGGCGAATACCATGACCTCCAGAAGGAGGAATATGTTGAAAAGCTCGGTGCAGCCCATGTCGTCGCCTTCGGCAACGGAAACAATGACAGAAAAATGCTCAGGATCTCAAGGATCGGGATTGCTGTATCCGGAAAAGAAGGTGGTGCCGTAGACATCCTGATGGCAGGAGACCTCCATATTCCTTCCATAACGGACGGGCTTGAACTGCTTCTCCACACAAGAAGGCTCAAAGCAACGTTAAGGTATTAGCTTTTTTTGCAATAACCAATCAAACTCCTTATAATATAAAACTTTTAAAATAGGGAATTATTCAAGGAGGTATACATTGAGCAAAAAGGTGACTATCGAACCTGCCAGAAGGGTCAAGGACCTTCCGCCGTATTTATTTGCGACAATCGATAAGATGAAGGAGAAGGCCCTCAGCAAAGGAGTCGATCTTATTGATCTGAGTATAGGAGACCCTGACACGCCGACACCAAAGCATATCGTAGAGGCCATGAGAAAGGCAGTTCAAAATCCTGCGCACCATCAGTATCCATCCTATGCAGGAATGCTCTCTTTCAGGCAGGCGGTGGCTGACTGGTATAAAAAAAGGTTTAATGTTTCACTTAATCCGAAAACCGAGATAGTCTCACTGATAGGCTCAAAAGAAGGGATAGGCCATATGCCCCTTGCATTCGTTAATCCGGGCGACTATGTGCTTATGTCTTCACCCGGATATCCTGTCTATCCTGTTGCAACACTTTTTGCAGAAGGCAAAAGCCATGAAATGCCTCTCCTTGAAAAAAACAATTACCTCCCTGACCTGAAGGCAATTCCGAAGGACGTTATAAAAAAAGCAAAACTTATGTTCATAAATTATCCCAATAATCCTACGGCCGCATGTGCGGACAAGGCCTTTTACAGGGGAATTATCAAATTTGCAGGGGACAATAATATCCTGATCTGTCATGATGCGGCATACTCTGAAATCTATTATGATAATGAGAAACCCTTAAGCTTTCTGCAGATACACGGCGCTAAAAATGTCGGCATCGAGTTTCATTCCCTCTCAAAGACATATAACATGACCGGCTGGAGGATCGGTTTTGCAGCCGGCAACAAAGACGCCGTTGCAGGACTCGGAAAGATCAAGACAAACATAGATTCAGGTATTTTCCAGGCAATACAGGAAGCAGGAATTGAGGCCCTTAAAACCGATGATAAGATACTCAAAAAAATACGAGACATGTATCGCGAAAGAAGGGACACATTATACACCGGCCTGAAAAAACTCGGCCTTGAGGCAGACAAGCCCAAAGCAGCATTTTACCTCTGGGTCAAGTGCCCCAAAGGGTATACATCCATGGATTTCACCACCCACCTGCTTAACAAATCAGGAATCCTTACCACACCGGGCAACGGCTTTGGGGCCCCGGGAGAAGGGTACGTAAGATTTGCCCTGACAGTCCCGGTCAAGAGAATAAAAGAGGCTGTGGGAAGGATGGAGAAAATATTGTAATTGTAGGGGCAGGTCTTGTGCCTGCCCTGATGCCAACAGGTCAATCAATCCAAAAGGGCAGGCACAAGACCTGCCCCTACATTAATTACAGCGTTTCAAAAAACTCCTCATAATACGAAGGCGTTCCGATTATTTTCATGCCAAGGCTGTCTGTTATACCATAAGGAGGTGTTTTATAAGACCACTGGATTTTACAAAACAAGCATATTTCCTTCCCCGAATCCGAATGAAAATTTACTTTGAGTGTTTTCCCGGGAATTAAATCCGGAGTAGAGTCTTTTGAGGCAGCCCTTATATATAATTCATTTTCCGAGAGGGTTTCTACTATTCCTGAATAGACAATATCATCAGCAATGAGTTTTACCCTGAAGCTGGTTATTTTCTTTATTGGAGAAACCACTAACAGGCCTCCTTCCAACGGATTCATTCTTTAAAAGTTTTCACTTTAAAACCCCGTCAGAAGTTTTTTGCCCCGATTAACAATTTTGACCCCTACGGCTATATACCTCCGCAATAAAAATAAGCTTTATTCTTTTCTACATAAAGAATAAAGAATTAACAAATAAAACTAAATCGGTAATAATCTGATTTTCATGTAGGATTAGATTTCCATTTACTATCAGTATCCGTCCTACAGACAGAAATTCTTTCCCTTCAATGGATAGGGGAATCCACTATCACGCACATTCCATAAATGAGGCTGGACAGGTAAGGTGAGACAAAAAATCAGTTGACCAGCCGGTTCTGTATCGTGTAATGAGTCAGCTGGGCATTATTTTTCATATTCATTTTTTCAAGGATACGGGCCCTGTAGGTACTGATCGTTTTTACGCTTAATGATAATTCAGCCGCGATCTCCTTGACTGTTTTGCCCGAAGCGATCATGCACATAACTTCGTACTCACGGTCAGACAACGAGTCATGAAGGGGTTTCTCGGATTTGGCTTCCAGGTGGCTGGCCAGGGTTTCTGCAAGTGAAGAGCTAACATATTTTTTGCCTATCGATATTTTTCTGATGGCCTCAATCAGTTCATTCGGCGAACTCTCCTTCGTCAGATAACCAAAAGCCCCGGCCTTAAACGCACGTATGGCATACTGCTCTTCAGGATGCATGCTGAGTATCAGTATCTTGAGTGCAGGTTTGTCAGTCTTCAACTGTTTTAGAATATCCAGCCCGCTCCTGCCGGGCATTGTAATATCGAGAAGGACTATATCATAATCGTTGTCCCAAACGTTCTGCAGCACTTCCTGTCCATTTCGCGCTTCATCGGTAACTGTTACTTCAGGTATTTCTGCCAGTATCTGCTTTATCCCTTCCCGGACAATCGTGTGATCATCTGCAATGAGTATTTTCATATTCTCACTTTCTCTCCGTACTTTGACTCTGGTTGAAATTTATAATATTACGTATTTTTTTTCTTTTCCGTCTCTTCAGGAGAATCAAGACAGTCGTTTTTCCAGTTAAGAGGGATATCTAATTTTACAACTGTCTTTTTACCGCGAACACCCCTTATCTTAATAATTCCTCCCAGAAGGTGCACACGCTCCTGTATCCCCATAAGTCCAAAAGATTTGGGATTGGCAATCTGCTCATCAGTAATGCCCCTGCCGTTGTCACTGACCTCCATACTTAAACAATCTGTCATTTCCTTCAGTTTTACTTTAACTTTTGTAGCCTCGGCATGACGTACAACATTCGTCAGGGTCTCCTGAAATATTCTGAAGATTGCAGTAGCACGCTCCGGCTCCAGATTAAGGTCATCTGTCCTGAAATCTATTTCACATTTGATCCCGGTCCTGGACTGGAACTCTTTTGCCTGCCATTCCATAGCAGCCTGAAGCCCCAGGTCATCCAGCAGCCCTGGCCTTAATTCCGACGAAATCCTCCGTACCGACTTAATGGTCATATCAATTAAATCAGACATTGATGTAATCTTCTGCTGGAGTTCCAGCTGGTCCTCAGATAATCTTTTATCCATCCAGAAGAGGTCTATTTTCAAAGCAGTCAGGGCCTGTGCCAGCTCATCATGGATTTCACGCGCAATGTGTTTCCTCTCCTCTTCCCTGACAAGGTTCAGGTGAGCGGTCAGATTCCGTAATTTTTCGCGTGAACTTTTCAGCTGCTCTTCAGACCTTTTTCTCTCAGTAATGTCCCTGCATATATGAATTACTCCTATGATCTGGTTTTTCTTGTCAAAGCGAGCCATGGCCCTTATTTCAATATTCCGTCCGAGATGCGGTTCAAACAATTCAAATACTGCAGCTTTTCCTGATTTAACACAGTCACAACTGGGACAGCCGCTCGGCGGACACTCTGTTCCGTGGTAAAAACTGAAACATTTTATCACTTTATTGAGCTCCATATTCGGCAGACCGAGAATTTTCTTTGCCGATGTGTTCGCATAGATGATGTTGAAGTCCTTGTCATGAATAGTGATAATATCGGTCATCGCATTGAAAATCTCTTCCCAGTCCTTCAAAGACCGGAGCAGGACAGGTTTGGTATCTGTCTGTTCAGATATGCTAAAGGCTTCACTTTTCATGTTTGGTTCCCTCTCCGGATAAAATAAAAGATATAAGCTGATGTCCGGGCCTCATCACGAAAATTCCAGATCCAGCGGGTAAGCTATAGTTAATAACTGTGAAGAGAAGATTATATTTGAATTTCGGGACAGGTCGGCTGCATTATTATACCCCCCCCCCCAGTTATTACTGAAAATTTATCATGTAGCGGACGAATTGTCAAATGCGTGAAAGGGCAAATGTAGGGGCAGGTCTTGCGCCTGCCCTTTTATACAATTACACGGTTCGAATCAGGGCAGGCGCAAGACCTGCCCCTACATTGTGCTGAAGGTGATTGCATCACCTTTTTTATCAACCTCAATAACATCTCCAGATTTAAAAGCCCCTTCCAGAAGTTTTGCGGCAAGCGGATTCAGTATCTCCTTCTGGATCGCCCTTTTCAGGGGCCTTGCCCCGTAAAGCAGATCATATCCAATTTCAGCAAGGTGGGCCTTTGTGCTTTTGGTAAGCTCAATATCAATATGCTTCTCCTGCAGATAGCGCTTCATCCGGTTTATCTGGATATCGACTATCTTCACAAGGAGTTCTTTATTAAGGGAATGAAAGATAATAATTTCATCGATCCTGTTCAGAAACTCCGGTTTGAACTCCTTCTTCAGGTCATCCATTACATACTTGCGGATCTGCTCCTCCTCTGTCCATTCGGTCAGCATCTCCTGAATATGCCGGCTCCCGACATTGGAGGTCATTATTACAACGGTGTTCCGGAAATCGACTGTCCTGCCATGCCCGTCGGTCAGCCTTCCGTCATCAAGCAGCTGTAGGAGCACATTGAACACCTCTGAGTGGGCCTTTTCAATCTCATCAAACAGTATCACGGCATAGGGTCTTCTTCTTATCGCCTCTGTCAACTGGCCTCCTTCCTCGTAGCCGACATAGCCGGGAGGGGCCCCGATAAGCCTTGAGACCGTGTGGCGTTCCTGGTACTCTGACATATCTATCCTTACCATTGCCGCCTCATCATCAAAGAGGAATTCCGCAAGTGCACGCGCAAGTTCTGTCTTTCCCACCCCGGTAGGCCCGAGGAATATAAAAGAACCGATCGGCCTGTCCGGGTCCTGGATGCCCGCCCTTGTTCTCCTTACGGCATCAGATACGGCCTTGATTGCCTCTTCCTGTCCGACAACACGTTCGGCAAGACTGTCTTCCATCTTAAGGAGTTTCTGGACCTCCCCTTCGAGCATTTTGCTCACAGGGATACCTGTCCATTTTGATACGATCTCGGCTATATCTTCTTCGTCTACCTCTTCCTTGAGCATCCTGCCTTTGCCCTCCTGCTGCCGGACTCTTTCGTTTTCCTCCTCAAGCTGTTTCTGCAGCTCTATCAGCCTGCCGTACTTCAGTTCAGCGGCCCTGTTAAGGTCCCCTTCCCTTTCAGCCTTCTCTGCTTCGAGCTTTGTACGTTCAAGGTCTTCCTTGATCACGCTGACTTTGCTGATGGCATCCTTTTCACTCATCCATTGCGACTTAAGTACATCCCTCTTTCCAGAGAGCTCTCCGATTTCTTTTTTGAGGCGTTTGAGCCTTTCCTTCGAAGCCTCGTCCTTTTCCTTCATCACCGCCTGCTTCTCAATTTCATACTGCCTCAGCTTCCTCTCGAGTTCATCAAGCTCGGTCGGCATACTGTCAATCTCCATTTTCAGTTTTGAGGCAGACTCATCTATCAGGTCAATCGCTTTGTCAGGCAAAAACCTGTCGGATATATACCTGTTGCTCAGGACCGCTGCCGCCACCAGCGCAGAATCCTGAATCCTTACGCCATGATGGACCTCATACCGTTCCTTCAATCCACGGAGGATCGATACTGTGTCCTCAACATTAGGCTCCTGTATAAATACAGGCTGGAAACGTCTTTCAAGGGCAGGGTCCTTCTCAATATACTTGCGATACTCATTAAGAGTAGTTGCACCGACACACCTCAGCTCCCCCCTTGCCAGTGCGGGCTTGAGCATATTTGATGCATCAATGGCCCCTTCGGCCGCTCCCGCCCCCACTACGGTATGGAGCTCATCTATAAAAAGGATTATATTGCCCTCAGCTTCTTCAATCTCCTTTATTACCGCCTTGAGCCTGTCTTCAAACTCTCCCCTGTACTTTGCGCCCGCAATAAGCGCCCCCATGTCAAGGGCAACTACCCTCTTGTCTTTAAGGCTCTGTGGGACATCCCCGGACGTTATCCTCTCCGCAAGCCCCTCGGCAATAGCTGTTTTACCGACCCCGGCCTCTCCGATCGCTACAGGATTGTTTTTTGTCCTCCGCGAAAGCACCTGGATGATCCTCCTGATTTCATCATCCCGTCCTATAACCGGATCGAGTTTGCCCCGCTTTGCAAGCTCTGTCAGGTCCCTCGCATATTTTTTCAGCGCCTGGTATTTATCTTCAGGTTCCTGGTCAGTCACCCGCTGGGAACCCCGTATCTCTCGCATTGAAGTGAGTACCTTGTCAGCGGTAACACCGAGCTTCTTCAGGATCTTCTCTGATCTGTTTTTGGTCTTTATTATCCCGAGCAGGAGATGTTCAACACTTACATAGTCGTCCTTAAGGTGCTCTGCCTCTTTAAACGCCGCCTCATATACATTCTTCAGCTCCTGTGTAATATAAAGCTGTCCGACCGGAGAAGGGCCAAGGACCTTCGGCATCTTCTCTATTTCCGCCTCCACCTCTTTCCTGAGCGAAGCGATATCAGGGCCGATCATCTTTATTATCTCAAGTGCAACCCCCTCTTCAATCAGGACATGGAGAAGATGCTCAACATCAACCTGCTGATGCCCCCTCTGCTGGGCAAAATCCTGCGCCTTCTGAATCGCCTCCTGGCTTTTCACTGTAAATTTATCAGTTCTCATTATTTCCTCCTGAAAAATAGATGGAACTATTCTTCATCATTAAACACCTCTTTTATCCTTTCCCTGAATTCGTTCCTTACATCACCCTCGAGATAGTCCATCATTTCATCCATTTCCCTCTGGAGGGCCTCTACCCTTCTCCGCATTCTGAGGATGATGTCCACTCCGGCCCGGTTTACACCGAGCTCCTTTGTAAGGTTCACGATCATTCTGATCCGCTCCAGGTCCTCCTGTGAATAGAGCCTTGCCCCGCCGACCCTCTGCGGACTCAAAAGGCCTTCCCTCTCATACAGCCTCAATGTCTGCGGATGCACATTAAACATCTCACAAACAACTCCGATCATAAACAAAGGGCGTTTTCTTTCGTCCATAATTAACTCCATAAACCGTTCCAACCGCTTGAGCGGTTGGAACTATTCTTTATACGCCTTCTCTATTTCCTTTAATGCCTCTTTTGTTTTTTCATCAACATTTTTTGGTACCACTATTTTTATGACTGCATACTGGTCGCCGGTTACCCCTCTTCTTTTATTGGGAATACCCTTTCCCTTGAGGCGGAATTTTTTCCCGCTGTCGGTCCCCTGGGGCAGGACCATTGTGACCGAACTGTCAAGGGTGGGGACTTTGATCTTTCCGCCGGCAACCGCCTCCATAATTGTTACAGGCACTTCAACATAAATATTATTGCCTTCACGTTTAAAGACCGGATGCGGCCTTACAGATATTTCAATATAGAGATCACCAGATGGGGCACCCTGCAGGCCTGCGCCGCCCATGCCTCTCAGCTTCACCCTGCTCCCGTTGTCCGCTCCCGGCGGTATCTTCACTTTTATAGTCTCGGTAGTAACCTTGCTGCCGTTACCGCTGCAGGCACCGCATGCCTTTGTCACTATTCTTCCCGTGCCGCCGCATGAAGGACATGGCTGACTCATCCTGAACATCCCCCTGCTCTGCCTTACCGACCCTGCCCCTTTGCAGTGAGAACATGTCTGCGAAGCCCTCGCCCCTGTGCCTTTGCAGGTTTTGCACGGGACCTCCCGCGTCAGAGTAAACGGTTTGGTTACACCTTTATAGGCCTCTTCAAGCGATATGTCCAGATGTGTCCTGAGATTAGTCCCCGTCACCGGTGCATGCTGCTGTCTTATATTTCCGAAAAGGTCGGAAAAAATATCTTCAAACCCGCCTGTACCGAAACCGGCATTCTGCGCTCCAAATCCCCCGAACCCCTGAGAGCCGT